>JAMPXI010000009.1 GCA_023701265.1 Desulfuromonadales bacterium
GGAGGCCTCCGCGGGGAGCTGGATGGTGATATGACGCAGGTGAGCCGTTTCCTCCCGACGGAAACTCTCCTGCCCCTTGTCGTAGAACGCGCGGATCTCTGCCTCGGGGATCTCCGGGTCGGCCACCCCCTGCTCCTGCAGGTAGGCTTCCATGCGAACCTCCTCGGCCAGCAGCGTGCGCAGCTCCGCCTCGGACTTTTCGGCAAAGACCGCCGGCTGAGCGTGCCGCAATCCGGCAATCCGGTTGCTGACCTTTTCTTCCAGGCCCGCAACCTTCAGGCTCCGGGCCTGTTGGGCAAGGAGCTCGACGTCGATCAACTGCTCGATGGCGCGTTTTTGCGCGACCGCTTCCGGCTCGGGCTTTGCACCCCCGCGACGCGGCCGCTGCTTTTGCTGGGCCTTAAGGATCGGCGCCAACTGGTCCTGGTAAAGGGTCTTGCCGTTGACCTTGGCCACCGACACTCTTTCGGCCGCCTTTTCGGCCCCGGCAACGGCCGGGGGTGCCGTCAGGAGGCCGGCAATCAGCACGGCCAGTGAAAACGCGATCAGTCTGCTCATGGGGTGCACTCGAACTCTCTCAGTACGCGCGGATGGTGATGTCGGCAAAGCCATTGATTGGCCCTTCTGGGACGAAAACCACCTTGAACAGCCCCTCGCCGGTGACCAGCGGGATGCCTGCCGCCGTCGGGGCTTTCGTCCGGAACCTGACGCTCTCCGAAAGGTCGGCACGATAGCCGGCCTGGTCGAACACTGCGATCTGGATCCGGTAGAGGCTGTCGTTGGCAATGCGGATTTCGTAGCGGCCCGCGGCGAGATCGATGATGCCGAGGCTTTCTTCGATGCGCCCCTTGAGACGAGACAGGCGGACATTGATCATCTGCGGGGCAGCGACTGCCTGTGCCAGTCCAAAGCCAAAGGTGTCATCCCTGCCGGGGTTGCCCAGATCCCGGGTGGTCTGCTGCAACTGCAGACGGAGATCCCGGTGGTCAGCGGTGCCGTTGCCGTCCAGATCGTTGATGCCGGCGGCCATCAGCAGTGCGGCTACGCCGCTCACGTGGGGCGCCGCCTGGGAGGTTCCGGTCAGGACGCCATACCCCCCGCCTGGAACCGTTGAGTAAATATTGCCGCCGGGGGCGGCCAGTTCGATTTTTGGTCCGGCCGCCGCAATCCACACCGCGGAATCGTCCGGGGCCGTCGCGGAAACGGCGATGACCGGCGCGTAGGCGGCCGGATACTGGACCGCGCCGCCGCTGTTCCTGGTATTGCCGGCGGCGGCCACCATCAGCACCCCTGCGTCAAAAGCCGCCTGACAGGCCTGCTCCAGTGCCAGCGACGGGGCATTGGTGCCGAGACTGATGTTGGCGATGTCGATCTGGTTGGCGATTGTCCATTCCAGGCCGGCGATCAGGTCGCTGATGGTCCCGCTGCCACTGCCGCCAATGATCTTGACCGCATAGAGGTCCGCTGCCGGAGCGATCCCCACGACCCCGCTGCCATCGTCGGCCGCGGCCAGGATCCCCGCCACATGAGTGCCGTGCCCGTCCCAGCTGTCATCTGCCGGGCTGTCGGGTGATTCCGGGTAGACCAGGTTGACGCCGCCACGGTAGCTGGTCGCCAGCTCCGGATGGGTGGCATCGATCCCGGAGTCGAGGATGGCGATCTTCACCCCCTGTCCGAAATTCCCCTGCGCATGCAGCGCCAGGGCCCCGACCCGCGCAACCCCCCAGGAGTTGTCCTCCTCGATAGAGCCGCTGAGCGGTTCCACCAGCGCGATCGGCGCATCTTCCTCGACATAGGCGACTTGCGGATTGGCCTTGATTTTGGCCAGCGCCTCTTCCGGGATGCGGGCAGCGGCGGCCCGGATCGTTGTGAACTGGTGCTTGAGCTTGCCGCCGAGGCCGTGCAGCAGGGCGTGCTCGCTGGCGCCGGGCTGTTTATGAAAACCGATAATGACGCCTCTCTCCGCGGCGGCGGCATGGAGAGGCATCAGAATTGTCAGGATCGTAAGGATAGCCAGAACTGTTTGTCGGGTGCCCCGCATCTGCGATCTCCTTCAAGCCCTCCGCAGGGCGGGAATTCCCGGCGCGGAGAGTAGGTTCGTCGAGGACGGGTCAGGGGGCCGGCGCGCGGCCGGCCCCCTGACCCGTCAGGTCTGCGAAAAACGCAACTTCATGACGACACAATCAGCGATCAATAGATTCTCTTGACCGGAACGTTCAGCTTGGAGCCGAAGACCGTATTGACGTTGACGGCCGTCGGGTTGGTCGTGAATTTGGCCACGATCCTGGTGTCGGTCCAGCTCTGGATCAGACCATCGACGGGCTTGGTCACGTAAACCGGTTTGTACTTGGTGCCGATATTGACCCTGACATTGGCGGTCACGCTGGTGCCGGAGCCGGCAGCCTTCATGTAGGACGAGAAGCCGGTGCCGGTGAGGGTCACCACGTAGCTTTTGGTGGTCGCCGTGGCGACGCTCAGCTTGGGCGTTACCGCCAGGTTCAGCGGGTTGCTCAGCTTCGGCCCTTTTTTCGCCGCGATCTTATAATTGCCGGCCGCCAGATCGGCGGGGATGATGACCTGGATCGCATCATTGAAGACGTTGACCGGGGAAAGCACGATCTGCTTGCCCGCCGCATCGGTCAGAACCACGTCCGATTTGGCGGTAATGGCATAGGCGCCGGTCATCGGATCCTGAATCTGGTTGATGAAGGCGGTGCCGGTCAGTTCGATGGCGTTCCCGGCCTGGACGCTTGAGGCGCTCAGATGATAAAGCCCGGGGACGACCGGGCCGCTGGCGGGAGCGGCGGAGGTGGTGGTGCGGTCGAAGCCGTGACAGCCGTCGCAGTCCCATTGCGCCCCGATATGGCCAAAACCACGCAGTTCCGCCCCCGGCTTGATGCCATCGGTCCCCGAGTCCACCTGGATGTTATGCAGCGACGGGATGCCGTGGCAGATTTCGCAGGTACGGATCGGGGAAGAGTTGAGGGCCGGATTCGGCTGGGCAAAAGAGTGGCACCACTGGCACTTGGTGCCATCCTCAAAGAAGCCGGTGGTGTGGTGGGTTTCGGAGTTGGTATAGACCAAGACCGGCGCGAACGGGCCGGAGTTCTCCGACACAGGCTGACCCTCCACGCCGGTCAGGTTGCTGTGGCAGAACTTGCAGCTGCCCTGCTTCTCGCCGAAGATGTTTTTGAGGCGGCTGTCGGTGCCGGTGGCCGGGCCGTTCGCCGGTTTTTTGCTGGGCCAGGGGGTGACGAGGCTGGCCTGGTAGGTCGGGATCCAGCCGCCATCGGCATAGCCGTCGCCGTTGAGATCCTCGGTCTTGTCAAGCGCGGCGATAATGCCGTCCTTGTCGGTGTCGAGCAGTCCCTTGTCGACAAAGGAGCCGTGGCAGGCGGCGCAGTCGCCGCTCTGGGCCAGGGCGCCGCGATGGTGAACGGTGCCGCCGGACGTGCCGGTCTGCTGGTGGCAAAGCGCGCAGTCGCGGAAGTTCGGATCGAGCACATACGACATGGTGACCGGGTTGTAGGTCGATTGATGACAGTTATAGCAGCCGTATGCGCTGTCCGCCTGGCCATTCCCGTCGGCATCGGTGTAAGGGATGTCGCTCGCGGCAGGGATGGCCGTGCCGACCAGCAGGTGGTGCCGATCCGGAAGGTAGGTCGGGTCCACCGCGGCAATCGGCGGGCTCTGGTTGTGACAGCTGCGACAGCCGGTCTCCGTCAGGTTGTTGAATGTCGTATCGGGAATGCCGAGATGCTGGTTGACCGAGGGCGGGGGGACGGCGGCGTTGGCAGTGATGACCGTTGCCGTCAGTAGGACAATTGCAAGGATGACACTTTTGCGGTTCATACCCAATTTCTCCTTTTCATAGTTCATTGCATGTCAAGTTGCTTCAATACTGGAACCGTTTAAGCCAAACGTACCCTTGTTCACCCCCTTTCCTTCGGGTTGTTCCGTTACACACCGGCCAAGTGCCGGTACATACAGCCAAAATCTCCTCGGGCTGGGCTTATGGAGGAATTTGGCATGACAAAAAAAGCCAGGCTGCATGTGCATGCAACCCGGCCGTCTCGATGAGACCCGTGGCTTTCCGTCCCCGCCTCGCAACAGGTTTGGCAATACATTGCAGTCATCAAAATAAAAAAAGCCGGGCTGCATGTGCATGCAACCCGGCTGTCTCGATGAGACCCGTGGTTTTCCGTCCCCGCCTCACAACAGGTTTGGCAATAACATTGCAGTATTCAGAACAATAAAAGCCGGGCTGCATGTACATGCAACCCGGCTGTCTCGATGAGATCCGCGGCTTTCCGTCCCTGCCTCGCGACAGGTTTGGCAATCAGAAATGCGCTGTGCCTTTGAAGCAGGAGGAAGGTTAAGGCAAACAAATAAAGATTGTCAACAAAAATTAATATGTACCGGCTAATTTTATCTTCGGGAGACTTTACTCCGAACTGTTCCGCGGGATGAACACCTCGCGTGGACGGCTGGTGCCATCGGAGGGGCCGACGATCCCCTCGCTCTCCATCTTCTCGATCATTCGGGCCGCGCGGTTGTAGCCGAGGCGCAGGCGGCGCTGCAGCATGGAGATCGACGCCTGGCGACTTTCAGCGATGATTGCCAGCGCCTCGTCCCACTTCTCGTCGTAGCCTTCCTCGTCTTCGCCGCTGCCGCCGCCGCTTGAGGCCGGTGCCTCGAGGATCGTCTTGTCGTAGTCCGGGGAGCCCTGTTTCTTGAGGAAATCGACTACCCGCTGCACCTCGATCTCCGAAACGAAGGCACCGTGGACGCGCTGCAGCAACCCGCTGCCGGGAGGGATGAAAAGCATGTCGCCGTTACCGAGCAGCGCCTCCGCCCCCATCGAGTCGAGAATCGTGCGCGAGTCGATGCGCGAGAAGACCCGGAAGGAGATGCGCGTCGGCAGGTTGGCCTTGATCAGGCCGGTGATGACGTCAACGCTCGGCCGCTGGGTGGCGAGGATCAGGTGGATGCCGGCGGCGCGCGCCATCTGCGCCAGGCGGGCGATCGATTCCTCAACCTCGCGGCCGGCAACCATCATCAGGTCGGCCAGTTCATCGACGATGACCACGATGTACGGCAGATGACCGTGCTCGAGGGTTCCTTCGTCGACCGTCTCGATTTCCGGCAGCAGATCCTCGTTCAGATCATCGTCCATGGCAGGGGACGCCCCGCGGCGCCCCTTCGGCAATTCCTCGTCCTTGACCAGCTTGCGGTTGTATCCCTCGATGTTGCGCACTCCCTTGTCGGCCATCAGCTTGTAGCGACGCTCCATCTCGCGAACCGCCCAGTTGAGGGCCAGGGTGGCCTTCTTCGGGTTGGTCACCACCGGCAGCAGCAGGTGGGGGATCCCCTCGTACATCGACAGTTCGAGCATCTTCGGGTCGATCATGATCAGGCGCACATCGCGCGGGTCGGCGCGGTAGAGCAGCGACAGGATCATGGCGTTGATCGACACCGACTTGCCGGTGCCGGTGGCGCCGGCCACCAGCAGGTGCGGCATGCGCGCCAGGTCGCCGACCACGGTGTGGCCGAAGATATCCTTGCCCAGTGACAGCGGCAGGCGGCCGCCACTTTTCTGGAATTCGTCGGCGGCGATGATCTCCTTGAGATAAACCGTCTCGCGGTCGCGGTTGGGGATCTCGATGCCGACCACGCCGCGCCCGGGGATCGGTGCGACGATGCGGATCGACTGGGCTTTGAGCGCCATCGACAAGTCGTCGGAGAGGCCGGCGATCTTGCTGACCTTGACCCCAGGGGCCGGGGCAAACTCGTACATGGTCACCACCGGCCCCGGCTTGACTTCGGACACTTCCCCCTCGACGCCGAAGTCCTGCAACTTCTTCTCGAGCAGGCGGGCGTTCATCATCAGGGCGTCCTTGTCGACCGGCTTGGCCTTTTCGCCATCGTGGTCGAGCAGGGAAATCGGCGGCGGGTGATAAGTGCCGGATGGCACGATGAATTCGAAGGTTTCCTGGGAGATTTCGTCCTTCCCCTTTTTGCCGCGGCCCTTTTTATCGAAAAGCGGGAGGGTGGCGGCTGCTGCCGGCCGTGGCTCCGGAGCATGGATCACCACCCCTCGTTCCTTGTCGGGTTTGGCCTGCTGCTCAAGTTCGCGGCGGGCGGCCCGGGCTTCACGATGGCGCTCAAAACGATCGCTGGCGCGGCCGAACAGCCCCTCGAGGAAGAGCACCATGGAGAAGCGCGCCACCAGAATCGCCGAAACAATCAGGCCGATGGTGAGGAAGAGGGCGGCGCCGATCGTGTTGAACCAGCTCTTGAGCGTGTCGGCCAGGAAGTCGCCGATGACGCCGCCGCCGCGCACGATGGTCTGGCCGAACCATTCGACCTGGTCGAACTTCAGGGCAATCAACCCGGCCAGTGTGGCAATCAGGCCGAGGAACGCCAGCAGCTTGTAGAAGCGCGGGTGCAGGTCGCGGAACTTGAGCAGGCGCCAGGAGGCAAGCAGGCACGCCACCGGGATCAGCAGGGCCGGCAGTCCGAAGATCTGGTAGAAGAGGTCGGAAACATAGGCTCCGACCCGTCCACAGATATTGTGGATGGCGCCTGGTTCGAGGTTGTTGTTGAAAGACGGGTCGCCGCTGTGGAACGACGCCAGGCTGAGCAGCAGGAATATCCCGACCGCCAGCCACAACAGGCCGAGAATCTCTTTTTTGAGATGCTCGCCGAGGAAGGGTTTGCGTGCTTCATCGCTCATAATATGCCGTGAAAAGTAAATTACCGCATGGTAACGCGAATGCGTTCCGGGGTCAAAGCGTGATGCCGAGCAGTGCCGCGCCGATCAGCCAGCAATAGATGGAAAACCAGACCAGCCGCTGGCGGCGGATGACGTCAAGCAGCAGGCGGATGGCAAACAAGCCGACGAGAAAGGCCACAGCGGTGCCGGCGAGATAAGCGGAGATGTCGCCGGCCGGCAGCGTATCGAGGTCCTTCAGGGAGAGCAGGGCGGCGCCGGCAATGGCCGGCATCGCCATGAGAAACGAAAAGCGCGCGGCGGCTTCGCCATCGACCCCGCGAAAGAGCAGGGTGGCGATGGTCGAGCCGGAACGTGACAGGCCGGGGAGGACTGCCAGTCCCTGGGCGATGCCGGTCAGCACGGCATCGGTCACGGTAAGGGACGTTTCGCCGCGCCGGCCGGCGCGGCGGTAGCGTTCACCGATGAACAGCAGGGTGCCGGTCAGAATCAGCATCGCTCCGACCACCACCATGTTCTCCATCCAGCGTTCCACCGAGTTCTTTAGTGCCAGTCCGATAATCGCGGTCGGTACCGAGGCGACCACGATCAGGCCGAGCAGGCGCCGGTCGCGGCGGGCCTCGGGCGTCCGGCGGAAGGGAGACACCAGCAGGCGCACGACGTCACGCTGGAAGTAGAGCAGCATCGCGCCCAGGGTGCCGACGTGCAGCATCACGTCGAACAGCAATCCCGGCTGCCCGAAATTCGGCAGGTAATGCTGGGCGATGGCCAGATGACCGTCTGATGAGATCGGCAGGAATTCGGTGATCCCCTGGATGATGCCGAGGAGAATGGCGTCGAAGAGAGTCATTGTGAGGAGTGAGAAGTAAGGAGTGAGAAGTAAAACATCATAAGTTATAGTTCCATGATGAACGGGATGATCAGGGGGCGGCGGTCCATGGTGCGGTTGAAGAAGCGGTGCAGCGTCTTGCGCACCTCGACGCGCAGTTCTTCCCAGCCGGCCACCGCCTCGCGGCTGTGATCGGCCAGGGTGTCGCGCACCAGTTCGAGGGCTTCATCGAGCAGCGGCTGCCCGTCCATCTCCAGCACGAAGCCGCGGGTGACAATCTCCGGCCCGGTGACAATTTCGCCGGTGGACTGGTTGAGGGCCATGAACACCAGCACCAGCCCGTGGTTGGCCAGGTGCCGACGGTCGCGCAATTCCATCTCGCCGATGTCGCCGACCCCCTTGCCGTCGACGAAAACCCGGCCGGTATCAACCCGGGCCTCGAGGCGATGGCCGTTCGGCGAAAGCACCAGCGGCTGGCCGTTCTCGATGACCAGCACGCGCTCGGACGGCATCCCCATGCTCCGGGCCAGGCGGGCGTGATGCGCCAGGTGGCGGTATTCGCCGTGCACCGGCACGAAGTAATGCGGCTTCACCAGGCTGTGCACGGTTTTCAGTTCGTCCTGGCTGGCGTGGCCGGAGACATGGATCTCGCTGGTGGTCTCGTAATGGACCTCGGCGCCGCGCCGGCAGAGGTGGTTGATCAGGTCGGTAATTGCCCGCTCGTTGCCCGGGATGAATTTGGCGGAGAGGATCACCGTATCGCCAGGGAGCAGCTCGAGCTGCTTGTGGTCGGCCATGGCAATGCGGGTCAGGGAGCTGAGCGGCTCCCCCTGGCTGCCGGTGGTCAGCACCAGCACCTGCTCGCGCGGCAGCTCGCGCATCCGGCGCAAGTCGATGAATAACTCGTCGGGGACGCGCAGGTAGCCGAGCTGCCGGGCAATGGCGATGTTCCCCACCATGCTCCGGCCGCTGACCAGAACGGAGCGGCCGGCGGCATGGGCAGCGTCACAGATCTGCTGGATGCGGTGGATGTTGGAGGAGAAGGTGGCGACAAAGATCATGCCGCTGCTGCGCGGGACAATGTTGTTGAGCGCCTCGCCGACGGTTCGCTCCGACAGGGTTTGGCCGAGGCGTTCGACGTTGGTCGAATCGGCCATCAGCAGCAGGACCCCCTCCTCGCCGTAGGCCGCCAGCCGGCCGAGGTCGGTGGTCTGGCCATCGACCGGGGTCGGATCGAGCTTGAAATCGCCGGTGTGTACGATCAGCCCCGCCGGGGTACGCAGCGCCAGACCGCAGCCGTCGACGATCGAATGAGCGACGCGGAAAAATTCCACCTCGAACGGTCCCAGCTCGATGCTCTGCCGTGGCAGGACCGTTTCCAGGCGGGCCTTGCCGGTGAGACTGTGCTCTTCGAGCTTGGTGCGCAGCAACCCGAGCGTCAACGCGGTTCCATAGATCGGCGGGTTGCCCAGCTCCTTGAGCAGAAAGGGGATGGCGCCGATGTGATCCTCGTGGCCGTGGGTCAGGAGAATGGCACGGATGTCCCCGGTCCGTCCGGCCAGGGCGGAGATGTCCGGGACCACCAGGTCGATGCCGAACATGTAGGCCTCGGGGAACATCAGTCCGCAGTCGATCAGCACGATCTCGCCGCGCGCTTCGATGGCCATCAGGTTGAGGCCGATTTCGCCGAGCCCCCCCAGGGGGAGGATGCGCACCGCGTCAGGGTGGAGCGGGGCGAGGTCGGTGGCGGTAGCGGTCTGGGTCATGATGGCCAATGCGGATGAAAGGGGATGATAAACTGGGCAAGTCTAAGGGAGGGCGTTCGTCGAGTCAATTTTTTAGACTCTCGGCCAGCGTCTCCAACTCCTCCCAGCGGGCATAGACCGCGACCAACTCCTGTTCCAGTTCCGGCAGGCGAGTGTTGAGGCGTCCCACTTCCGTTCCGGCGGATTTGTAGAATTCCGGGTCGGCCAGGGTTGCCAGAATGGCGGTCTGCTCCTCCTCCAGGGCGGCAATCCTGGCCGGCAGCTCGGCCAGTTCCTGCTCCTCTTTGAAGGTCAGCTTGCGGGGACGCTCCCTTGGCGGCTTCGGCTTGTCCTGGGGAGCTTTCTTCACAGCCGGCGCTGCCGGTGTCTGTTCCTGGGTCTGCCGCAGCCAGTCATCGTAGCCGCCGACAAACTCGTCCACCGCTCCGTCGTCGCCCAGCACCAGGGTGCTGGTGACCACGCTGTTGAGAAAGTCGCGGTCGTGGCTGACCAGCAGCAGGGCGCCGGAATAGTCCAGCAGCAGATCCTCCAGCAGTTCCAGCGTCTCGGCATCGAGGTCGTTGGTCGGTTCGTCCATGACCAGCACGTTGGCCGGCCTGGTGAAGAGCTTGGCCAGCAGCAGCCGGTTGCGTTCACCGCCGGAGAGGATATGCACCGGGGTGCGCGCCCGCTCCGGCGAAAAGAGGAAGTCCTGCAAATAGCCGATGATATGGCGCGGCTTGCCGTTGATGACCACCGTGTCGTTCCCCCCGCCGATGTTGTCCTGCACGGTGGCCTGCAGGTCCAGCTGTTCACGCAGCTGGTCGAAGTAGATGACCTCGCGGCGGGTGCCCAGGCGAACGTTGCCTGACTGTGGCTTGAGCTCGCCGAGCAGCAGGCGCAGCAGGGTGGTCTTCCCCGAACCGTTGCGGCCGATGATGCCGATGCGGTCGCCGCGCAGGATGGTGGTGGAAAAGTCGCGGATCAACGGCTTGCCGTCCCAGGCATAGGAGATCCCCTCGACCTCCGCGACCAGCGCCCCGGAGCGTTCGCCCTCCTGCAGTTGCAGCCGGGCCGTTCCCTGCCGCTCCCGGCGCTGGCGATACTCCTCGCGCAGCTTCTTCAGGGCCCGGACCCGCCCCTCGTTGCGGGTGCGGCGGGCCTTGATCCCCTGGCGGATCCACACCTCCTCCTGGGCCAGCTTCTTGTCGAACAGCGCCTGGCGAGTCACCTCCGCCTCCAGCAGCGCCTCGCGCCGCTCGACGAACTGGTCATAGGCGCAGTCGAAGGCGAACAGCCGGCCGCGATCAAGCTCCGCCACCCGGTTTGCCAACCGCCGGGCGAAGGCCCGGTCGTGGGTAACGAAGACCAGAGTTTTGATGTTCTTGCCGAGGAACTCCTCCAGCCAGAGGATGGTGTCGATGTCGAGGTGGTTGGTCGGCTCGTCGAGCAGGAGGATGTCGGGGGCGGCCACCAGCGCGCGGGCGAGGAGCACGCGGCGCTTGGTGCCGCCGGAGAGGGCGGAGAACTCGGCATCGGCATCCAGGCTCAACCGGTTGAGGATCCGCTCCACTTCCTGGTGGAGGCTCCAGGCTCCGCTTTCCTCCATGCGGTGCTGCAGTTTTTCCAGCTCAAGCAGCAGGGTGGCGCCCCCCTCGGTGGCCAGCCGGTGGGCCACGTGATGGTAGCTCGCCAGCAGCCCGGCGGCATTGCCCATGCCGGCGGCGACGATGTCGAAGACCGTACCCGCCAGCTCATGGGGCACGTCCTGGGCGACCAGCGCCACTTTGAGCCCCTGCTGACGATGGATCTCGCCGCCGTCGGGCGGCAGTTCGCCGGCAATCAGTTTGAGCAGGGTCGATTTGCCGGTGCCGTTGCGCCCCAGCAGACAGAGCCGTTCCCCCGGCTCGATCTGCAGGTTGACGCCGTCGAACAGCGGCGGGCCGCCGAAGGCCAGGGTGATGTTGCGCAGGGTGATGAGAGCCACAGAAACCTCTTGGTCAATCTATCAAAATGCTTGGGCATGGCGTGATGTTTCAAGTATGAGACCAGGCGATTGCTGACGATAGCGCGCTGCTGCCGATTGTTCAAGGAGAACAATCCGGCTACACTGGCGAAAATCCCGAGAGGTTGACCATGTTTTTGCCCCAACCCCTGCTCGAAGGCCGCCTGCTGCGCCGCTACCAGCGTTTCTTCGCCGAGGTCGCACTGCATGACGGCCGGACGGTGACGGCGCACACGCCGAATACCGGCAGCATGAAGCAGTGCGCCGTGGCCGGGCAGCGCGTGCTCCTCTCCATCAGCGCCAACCCGGCGCGCAAACTTGCCTATACCTGGGAGCTGGTCGAGGTCGCCGGGCACTGGGCCGACGTCAACACCCAGCGGGCCAACCGGGTGGTGGAGGAGGCGCTGCGCAGCGGCACGGTCACGCCCTTTGCCGGCGGCACGGTGCGTCCCGAATTCCCGTGGGGGATCAGCCGCTTCGACTTCCTGGTGGAGCGCGGCGGCGAGCGCACGCTGCTGGAGGTCAAGAACGTCACCCTTTGCGACGAGGAAGGACGGGCCAGTTTCCCCGATGCGGTAACGGAGCGCGGGCAGAAACACCTGCGCGAACTGCTGCGGGCGAAAGGGGAGGGGTGGCGGGCGGCGGTGCTTTTCCTGGTGCAGCGTGGCGCGGCAACGGCCTTCACCCCCGCCGACGCCATCGATCCGGAGTACGGATGTTTGCTGCGCGAGGCGGTGAGGGGAGGAGTCGAAGCTCTGGCGTACCGGACGCTGGTCACGCCAATGGAGGTGCGGGTCGATCGGGAACTGCCGGTGATTCTGTGACTGTCAGACCCCCCTGCTCCGCAAGGGGGATATAGTCTTGTCCCCCCTGTAACACAGGGGGGATGCCCGAAGGGCAGGGGGGGCACAGTAGGGGAGGTGCCGAACAGATTGATGCGCAGGGGTCACGATCAGTGAATGAGATTCGGCAGTTCGTCGGTATCGTCATCCCGTGGCGGGAACTTCTCGGCGAGCAGGTCGCCGCAGTAGGCGACCGCTGCGCACAATGCATCACAGGTTCGCCCCTGTTTGATGCCAACGGTGACCAGGTCGGCCACCTTCTGCCAGGTTTCGGGGGGGACGGCATGGTGGATGCCGCGGTCCGCCAATACGTGAACGCGGTGCTCGAACAGGCAGATCAGGATGAGGATTCCGGTCCCGTCAACGGTGCGGTGCAGGCCGTTGTCGAGAAACGCGGTCTTGGCCCGCTCCTCGACCTCGGCGGTGAGTTCGCCCGGGTGGATGAGCAGGCGCAGCAGGGGGGGGGAGAAGCGCAGACTGAGCCGGCACGGCCAGTAACCGAGCAGGAAGATCGCCAGGAAAATCCACAGCGAGCCGTCAAACAGCCACCAGCTGAAGTTGACCGCAATCGCCAGGGCGAGCAGCCCTCCCCCCTGGATCTCGGCACGCGGGTAGCTGTAGGCGGCATCGACGACCAACGGGACAATCTCGCCGCTGGTCCGCAACTCCACCGCCCGCACCGCTGCCTCGATGCGCGCCTTCTCCTCCGCCGTGAAAAACTCCGCAGCCTTTTTCATCTCGTTTGCCTCACTCCGGGGCTTTCCTAGAAAAGCTTTAAGGGCGGACGCAGATCAAATCGGAAAAATCGGATAAACGCGGATTAAACAAAAATCCTTGGGCTAAATCAGATTTGATCCGTGCCTTTTCAGCTTTAATCAGCGTTCCGATTTTGGTTCTGCCGCCTTCGGTCATCCACCGTCTACCCGACGAACTACCAGTTTCCTGAAGCTCCACCGCCGCCGAATCCGCCCCCGCCACCACTGAAACCGCCACCTCCACCACCGCCGAATCCGCCACCGCCCCCGAAGCCGCCGCCATAAAAACCGCTGCGGCGGTGACCACCGCGCCCCCCGGCAAACATCCGCAGGGCAGCGGGCGCGAGGAACAACAGCCAGATCAATGCTCCGTAGGGGGACTTCTGCTTCTTCTTGCGCGGTGCCGCATCGCCGGTGTAGGCGCCGCGGGTGGCGTCGACCATCGCCTGCACCCCGGCCTTGATGCCGCCGTCGAAATCGCCCGACTTGAAGCGCGGCACGATCTCCTGGTCGACGATCCGCCCGGCCAGCAGGTCGGTGAGGCGATCCTCCAGGCCGTAGCCGACCTCGATGCGCACGGCGCGCTCCTCCTTCGCCACCAGCAGCAGGGCACCGTTGTCCTTCCCCTTTTGGCCGATCCCCCAGGCCTGGGCGACGCGGACCGAATACCCCTCGAGGTCTTCTCCTTCCAGGGACGGGACAGTGAGTACCGATATCTGGGTCGAATCGCTGCGTTCGAAGCCGGCGAGAAAGTTCTCGATCTGCCCCCTGGCGGCAGGCGACAGGAGCCCGGCGGTGTCGTTGACGTAGCCGCGCGCCTGGGGGATGGCCGGGGCGGCCAGCGCACTCCCCGCCGTCAGCAGCGCCGCGGCGAGGAGGAATGTCGCCAGCCGCAGCCGCACTAGAACTTCACCTTCGGCGCTTCGGCGGCGCCGGCGTCGGCTTTGAACGGCTCCTTGCGCGCAAGGTGGAGGAGGAAATTGTTGGTCAGGTTGTTGGGGAAGACGCGGATCGAGGTGTTGAACACCTGCACCGCCTCGTTGTAGCGCTGGCGGGCGACATTGATGCGGTTCTCGGTCCCTTCCAGCTGGTGCTGCAGGTCACGGAAGTTCTCGTTGGCCTTCAGGTCCGGATAGTTCTCCGCCACCACCAGCAGGCGGGAGAGGGCGCCGGAAAGATTCCCCTGCGCCGCCTGGAACTGCTGCATCTTGGCAGGGTTGCCGAGATCCGCCGCGGTCAGGGTCGTCTGCCCGACCCGTGAGCGGGCGTCGGTGACCGCCTGCAGCGTCTCCTTCTCGTGGGCGGCGTAGGCTTTGACCGTCTCCACCAGGTTGGGAATCAGGTCGGCGCGGCGCTGGTAAGTGGCTTCGACATCGGCCCAGGCGCGGGTAACGATCTCCTCGTTCTTCTGGATGTCGTTATAGCCGCAGCCGGGGAGCAGCAGCGCCAGGGCGAGCAGCATGAGCAGGGCGAGACGGGGCATGATGGGCTCCTTGAGGTTGAAGGTCAGTTTGGGACAGTCGTAACGTGAGATGACAGGTAACAATATAGGGGCGAGTGTGCGGGGTGTAAAGACCACCGCCCGAAAAACCTGCCTCACCCCTCCATTTCTTCGGGTTCCTCGCTCAAATCCAGGCTTTCCCCGAGAAGTTTTTCGGTCTCCGCCTCGGGCAGGCCCTCGACGCCGCGCAGTTTGCGGTCCATGGCCCGCTGCCGTACCTCGGTCTGTTCGATCTTGCCGTGAGCTTCTTCCAGCTTTTTCTTGACCGCCTGCAGGGCGATGCCGAATCGGCCGAACTCGGTCTTGACGGCACCCAGGGTATTCCACACCTCGACGCTGCGCTGCTGGATCGCCAGGGTGCGGAAACCCATCTGCAGGGCGGTCAGGTGCGCGATCAAGGTGCTCGGTCCGGTGATGGTGATGCGGTGGTCGTGCTGGAGCGTTTCGATGAGCCCCGGCGCCCTGGCCACCTCGGCATAAAGTCCCTCGGTGGGGAGGAAGATGATGGCAAACGGCGTGGTGTGCGGCGGGCAGACGTACTTGGCGGCTACGTCCTTGGCACACCCCTTGACGCGGTTGATCAGCTGTGTGCGGGCTGCTTCGACCGCGCCCGCGTCTGCCAGTTCGGCGGCTTCCTGCAGGCGCTGGTAGTCCTCGACCGGGAACTTGGCGTCGATCGGCAGCCACAGCGGCTGGTCGCCCTGACCCGGCAGGCGGATGGCATATTCGACCATTTCCCCGGAGCGCGGGTTGACCTTGACGTTCTGCTCGTATTGCCCGGGGGCCAGCACCTGTTCGAGCATGCTGCCGAGCTGGTATTCTCCCCAGGTGCCGCGGGTCTTGATATTCGACAGGGTGCGCTTGAGGTCGCCCACGCCATTGGCCAGCGACTGCATCTCCCCAAGTCCCTTGTGGACCTGCTCCAACCGCTCGGAGACTTGGCGGAACGATTCGCCGAGCCGCGCCTCCAGGGTCTTCTGCAGCTTTTCCTCGACCATTAGCTGCATCTTCTCGAGGCGCTCGTCGTTCTTGGCCTGCAGCGTTTCAAGGCGCTCCTGCACCCGCTCGCGCAGGCGGTCGGCCTGCTCGAGCTGGTTGCGGCCAAGCTCGTCAAGCTTCGCGGTCAATTTGCTCTCGAACTGGGCAAAGCTCTTGGTCCCTTCTTCCCTGCTGGCCTGCGCATCGCGGGTGAGGGTTTCACGCAGGGAGGTCAACCCCTCGCTGAGCTCCCTGCGATTGAGGGCCGCATCATCGCGGGTTTCCTGTCGGGCCAGGGCCGCCTCGTTGCGCAGCGCTTTCTCCAGCAGTTCCTTGTGCTGATTGAACAACGGTTCCGCGCCCCGGGCGAAGCCTTGTGCCATCTGCTCGTCCGATGCGCCGCGGGCGGCGGCCCGCCAGGCCAGCCCGGCCAAAATCATGGCGGCCAGCGCAAACAGTGCGGCCAGGGTTACGATCAATTCCATCTCCGACCCTCTCTGGAAGGTAACGATGAAGATGCGACGCGACGACAGGGCGGCACGTGCATCAATGGACGCACCTTAGCAGGGCGGTCGCAAGTCAGCAAGAGGACGCACGAACCCCTGTGCCGGAATATGACACAGGGGCAGCCTTCAGTTGTCGATGGAAAGAGGGTTGATCAGCCTTCGCAGAAGCAGCGAAGGTCTTGCGCGAAAAGGTTGAGACTTTCGGCGGTCAGTCTGACCGGTGATTGGCAGCGGTCACAGGTTTGACGGCGGCCCGGGGAGAGTTCATGAAGCGGGAGGGGGAGAGCAGTGCTGCATTGGGGACATTCGAGGCGAATCGACAGTTCCATGACCGGCTCCCAGACAAGAACGTTAACAGACAGGGACCACATACTTACAAAGAATTTGTCTGTTGGCAATAGTTAATTTTTTTTTACTAATTTTTTATTATCGTTCATCCCGGATCCGCCGATGCCACGGACAAAGCTGCCGCCAGAGTGCTGACCACAAACAAGCCGGTTTCGACCGCCGTGGCCCCGAAGGCGAGGATGCCATCCGCATGTCCGCCCATGACCAGGAGCCCGGGCCATCCGGCCACCGGACAGAGTCGGCGGATCTCTGCCGCCATTGCCGGAGAGCCGTAGGGAGCCTCCGGATCGGTGACCGGCAGACCCAGGCGGGTCCGGGCAGCGAAGATCTCCGGGCTGTGCAGGTGCATGACCCAGTCGATGCGGGGATCGGCCTGGTAGAGCACGCCGTGGGACAGCGCTTCCGAGGAGGGATGGATCGATCCGCTGGCCTCGATCCGGTTATGCAACGGATCGCACGCCGTGACCGTCACGTACTGTGCCGGGGTGAGCCGATCCAATCCGCCGGTCTGGGTGCCGCTGATGACGAAGTCGCTCTTCGGTGGCGCGATCATGACGCGACGGCTCAGGTTGCCAAAGCCCAGGCCGTCATAGCGTGCCGGATCCTGGCCAAGCAGGCCGAGCCGCCGGAAGATCCGCCGCCAGGCTTCGAGCTCGACCAGTATGGTCGCGGCCGGCGCTGGTCCCGGGCGGAACTCCAGCTCAAATTTGATGACCCCTTCGCGGGCAGACACGGTGGGAGCGAGAACTACTCGTTGAAATCGACGGCGACCACGCTGCTGCAGAAGGCCTTGACCAGGGACACCACCTCCAGGTGGGCAGGATGCACCTGGTAGCGCTGCATCGCGGCCAGATCATCAAAAGCCGAAACCAGGGCGAGGTCGTAGGAGCGCTCGGAACGCACCACGTCGCGGCCGACGCGGAATTCGCGAATTTCGCTGATGGCGGCCGGCAGCCCCTTCAGTTTGGCTTCGAGCTGAGCGGACTGTTCCGTGGTGGTCTCAGGCTTGAACTTGAATGAAACGACGTGGGTCAGCATCGGGGCTCCTTGATCATTCAGTGTTGGTGAAAGTTCTCAACGACTGGCGTTGCGCACCGTTATCTGGTCATTCAGCGTCCAGAAGTCGTAGATAACGCCAATCCCCAGCAGCCCCAGGGTCAGCAGGTAAAGCAGGCCGCTTGGCCATTTCCCCAGGTAGAAACGGTGAATGCCAAAGACGCCGAGAAAGGTGAGGAGGACCCAGGTCACGTTGTAGCTGCAGGGGCCGCTGGTGAAGCGCAGATCGGCCTCCCGGTCCATGCCGGGGATCAGGATCAGGTCAATCAGCCAGCCGATGCCAAGCAATCCGAGAGTACAGAGCCAGATGGTGCCGCTGACCGGGCGCCCATAGTAGAACCGATGGGCGCCGAGAAAGCCGAACAGCCAGAGCAGATAGCCGATCACCAGGCTATGGGTGTCGCCGCGTTGGGACATGATTTATTCACCTTTCCGTCCGAAGACGTCGAAAATAAGGCGAGACGAAAACCCGGGGATATCGTCTGGGCACAAAGGCATTATAGGGAAGGGGCGGGTGTTGCTCAAGCGCGGATATTACTGGCAGGCGCTGTCGCCACTGCCGGTAACGAGCAGGTTGGCATTGCTCAAGAGCAGTCGCGCAATGTCCTCGGGCGGGAGCGCCGGGCTGAGAAAGGTGCCTGCGACCTCGGTGCAGCCGTGGCTGCGCAGAAACTCCAACTGCCAGGCGTTTTCGACCCCGACGGCAGTGACCGCCAGACCGAGGCTGCGAGTCATGCTGATAATGGCCTCGGTTATCGTCGCATAATCCGGGTTCAGGTCAATGTCGGAGATGAATTCCTGCGCGATCTTGATACGTTCGATCGGGAAGTGTTTCAAATAGAGAAGCGATGAGTAGCCGGTGCCGAAGTCGTCGATTGCCAGATGGATACCATGTACCTTCAGATCGGTGAGGGACATGATGATCTCCTGCACGTTGCTCATGACCGATGTTTCGTTCAATTCGACTTCAAGCTGCGACCACTCCATGGCGGTGCTTTCCAGGATCATTTCCAGTCGGTCGATGAAATTGGCCTGGCGGATATGGTGCCCCGACAAGTTGACAGCCATGCGCAATGGGGGCAGCCCGGCTTCTCTCCACAGGTGTGCCTGACGGCAGGCCGCTTCGAGGGTCCATTCCCCAAGAGGGAAGATCAGCCCACTCTCCTCGGCGACGCTGATGATCTGACTTGGCGAGATCAATCGTCCTTCGTGGTCGTGCCAGCGCAGCAGCGCCTCGACAGCGACAATCCGACCGCTGGCCAGTTCGATCTGCGGCTGATAGTGCAGGGTTAATTCCTGGTTGTGCAGCGCCTGGCGCAACCGGTTGGCAAGATCGGCACGGGCAACCGCCTGGGCGTTCATCTCGCCGGAGAAAAATTGGTAATTGTTGCGTCCCCGGCCCTTGGCCACGTACATCGCTGTATCGGCGCTTTTCAGCAGGGCCTGCGGGTCGTCGCCGTCGTGGGGATAGACGGCGACGCCAATGCTGGCCGTGGTGTAGAATTCGCGCTCCCCAAGCTGAAAAGGTTCGCCGAGGGTTTCCAGGATGCGCCGCGCCAGAATGGCGAAATTGGGGTCCTGGTTCGGATCGGCCTGGACAATGACAAACTCGTCGCCGCCCAGGCGCGCAAATGTGTCCCCTTCGCGGATGAATTTTTTCAGGCGCTGAGCCACGGAGCGAAGGACTAGATCGCCCACCGCGTGTCCCTGGGTGTCGTTGATCATCTTGAAGCGGTCCAGGTCGAAAAAGAACAAGCCGACCTGGCGATTGTCGCGGCGTGCCTGGGCGATGGCATGCAACAGGCGATCGTTGAGCAGGGCCCGGTTGGGGAGCCCGGTCAGGCTGTCGCAGTAGGCCAGTTTTTCGACGCGATCCTCGGCCGCCAACTGCTGGGTCAGGTCAGTCAGGACCGCCAGGCTTTCGGATGGCGCTCCCGTCTGGTCCGCGTGGCGCACCTCGGTCAGGGCGACATCAATCTCCCGGCCGTCAGCACAGCGCAACCGATACCGGGCGTCGCGAACTTCTCCCTGTTCACACAGGGTCTGCAGGTGGAGGCGCTGAGCCGCGGTGGGATCGTCGGCCACGATGAAATCACTGAAAGGGCGGCCGCTCACCTGATCGTGACGGTAGCCGAGAGTGTCGAGCCAGGTCTGGCTGACGTAAACCAGGCGGCCGTTGGCGTCGAGGGAGTGAAGCATTGCCGGGGTGTTGCGATAGAGGGCCTGCAGGCGTTTTTCGCTTTCCCGAAGGCGGTGGCCCAGTCGTCCGAGCCGAATTTCGCTGCGGCCGAACAGCATCCCCGCGAGGGCACCGAGCAGGGCGGGGAGCATCAGCTGCGCCGGGTCGACCGGCAGGCCGTTGGCGTAACGCTCGATGGCCGCGACCGCGCAGAGAATGACCGCCCCGGAGACTGACCAGAACAGCATCGCCGGTAGTACGAGACGCCAACAGGATGCCTGCAGATTGGATGGGAGCATTGAAGTCCGCAAAACAAAATTGGTAACTGTTCATAGAATAATAAGCAATTGCGACCGGATGTCAACCAGATGCGGTCAGTGAACCAGCGATGACAGCCGCCCGGTTTTTGTGCTAAGCTGACATAAATTTGCTGACGAACGAGGTGATACCATGGCGCGTGCGTCCGCCAGTGGCCAGACCAGACCTGCATCCGGGACTCAGGAGCAAACCCGACAGCCGCCGTTGTTCAAGGTGCTGATGCACAACGACGATTATACGACCATGGAGTTTGTCGTCGAAGCCCTGCAGAAGGTCTTTCATAAACCGCCCACCGAGGCCAATCGAATCATGCTGCATATCCATTTCAAAGGGGTTGGCCTGTGTGGGATCTTCCCTTATGAAGTTGCCGAAACCAAAATTTCCCGGGTGCATGCGATGGCTCACGCCCAAGGCTACCCATTGCGCTGTACCCTCGACAGAGTTTGACCGCCATGTTCAGCCAGGACGTCCAGATCGCCTTTTCGCTGGCGGTGCGCGAAGCTCAGCGCCGGCACCATGAGTATCTGACCACCGAGCACGTTCTCTATGCGATGCTCTTCGAGGAGTCGGGGCAGGAGGTTGTCGTTGCCTGCGGCGGTGATCCCGAACGCCTGCGCTTGGCGCTTGAGGAGTTCCTGGAGCAGCACATCGAGGCACTCGACACCAGGGAGGAAGCTGTCCCCGAGCAGACCGTCGGCCTGCAGCGGATGCTGCAGCGTACCGTCGCCCACATGCATTCTTCCGGCAAGAAGGAGATTGTCCTCGGTGACGTGCTGGCGGCCATTGCCGAACAGGAGCATTCCCATGCCGCCCAGTTGCTGCAGGCGGAAGGCGTGACGCGCCTCGACATTCTCAACTTCATCTCTCACGGGATTGTCAAGGCCCCGCGTGCCGAAGCCACCCAGCAGCCTGCTGCCGATCCCGCGGAGCAGACCAAGCAGCCGCCCAATGCCAAGCCGGCCAAGCGCGTCGACCCGCTCGAAGCCTACACCGTCAACCTGCGTGCGCGTGCCGTGGCAGGGAAGATCGACCCGTTGATCGGTCGCGAGAGAGAACTGGAACGCACTGTCCAGGTGCTCTGCCGGCGCCGCAAGAACAATCCGGTACTGGTCGGCGAGCCGGGAGTTGGCAAGACCGCCATCGCCGAAGGGCTGGCGCTGCGCATCCGTGATGGCCAGGTGCCGAAACCGCTGCGGGAGGCTGAACTGTTTGCCCTCGACATGGGCGCCCTGTTGGCCGGCACCAAGTACCGCGGCGATTTCGAGGAGCGCCTCAAAGCTGTGGTACAGGCATTGGAAAAGCGCCCGCATGCGATCCTGGTGATCGATGAGATTCACACCATTGTTGGTGCCGGGGCAACCAGCGGGGGGTCACTCGATGCCGCCAACATCCTCAAGCCGATGCTCTCCACCGGTGAGCTGCGCTGCATCGGCTCGACCACCTACGAGGAGTACCGCAACCTCTTCGAGAAGGACCGGGCCCTCTCCCGGCGCTTCCAGAAGATCGACATCACCGAGCCGAGCGTTGCCGAGACCGTCGAAATCCTGCGCGGCCTGAAGAAGGCCTACGAAGAATACCACGGCGTTCGCTACACCGCCGCGGCGCTGGATGCGGCAGCGACCCTCTCCGCCCGGCACATCAACTATCGCCACCTGCCGGACAAAGCGATCGATGTGCTCGACGAGGCCGGCGCGCGCCTGCATCTTTACCCGCGGCCGAAGCCGGTCATCGGGGTGGCCGACATCGAGGCGGTAGTGGCGGGGATGGCGCGCATCCCGGCACGCAAGCTGCCGCAGGCCGACCGCCGGAAGCTCAAGCAACTCGATGTCGCGATCAAACGCCAGGTCTTCGGTCAGGACGATGCGATCGACCGGCTCTGCCAGACGATTCGCCGCGCCCGCGCCGGACTCGGCCGCCCCGAGAAACCGACTGGCTGCTTCCTCTTCACCGGTCCGACCGGGGTTGGCAAAACCGAGGTTGCCAAGCAGCTGGCCGCGCAGATGGGGGTCGAGTTCCTGCGTTTCGACATGAGCGAGTACATGGAGAAGCATGCGGTTTCAAGGCTGATCGGTTCACCTCCCGGCTACGTCGGCTTCGACCAGGGCGGGCTGCTGACCGACGCGGTGATCCGCAGTCCCTATGCGGTGCTGCTTCTTGACGAGATCGAAAAAGCCCACCCGGATATCTTCAACATTCTGTTGCAGGTGATGGACCATGGCACCCTGACCGACAACAGCGGCCGTGCCGCCGATTTCCGCAATGTCGTGCTGATCATGACCAGCAACGTCGGTGCCCGTGAAATGAGCAGCGCCATTATCGGCTTCGGCGACCGTCTGCCGGGCGGTGCCGGTCAGGCGGTGGAGCGTACCTTCTCTCCGGAGTTCCGCAATCGCCTCGATGCCGTCATCCCCTTCCGGGCCCTTGACGAAGCGGTCATGGCCCAGGTCGTCGACAAGTTTATGGCTCAGCTCCAGGAGTCGCTGGCTGAGCGTAAGGTTGCGCTCAGCCTTGCCCCCGCTGCTCGCTCTGATCTGGCCCGGCGCGGCTACGACCCGCTGTTCGGCGCCCGCCCCCTCGGGCGCCTGATCGAGACGGAAATCGGCAACGTTCTCGCCGACGAGATCCTGTTCGGGCGGTTAAGCGCCGGCGGGCGGGTGCGCATCGGCCTGAAGGCTGGGCATCTCACCTTCAGTTACTCTTGATCCGGTCCTCAGTCATTTGTCCCTTGGCCTGTCTTGACTCAGTACTCACGACTCAGCGCACAGTACTGGTTTAGCCATGCCGATCTTCCGCCTCTCCGACAAACTCGCCTTCCCCGATCCGCGCCTGGCCAGCCCCGAAGGATTGCTGGCGGTAGGTGGGGATCTCTCCCCGGAGCGTCTGCTGCTCGCCTACAGTCTCGGTATCTTCCCCTGGTACGGCAGCGGTGAACCGCTGCTGTGGTGGTCGCCCGACCCGCGCTGCGTGATCTTCCCCGAGCAGGTTCACGTTTCACGAAGACTGGAACGCACCTTGCGCCAGGGAGGCTTCCGCATCACCAGCAATGCCGCTTTCGAGCAGGTGGTTGCCGCTTGTGCCGAGATCAGGGTGCAAAACGGAGAAGGAACCTGGCTGGTGCCGGAGATGCAGGCGGCCTACCGGCGCCTGCATCTCCGGGGGTATGCCCATTCCGTGGAAGCCTGGCAGGACGGGGAACTGGTGGGCGGTATCTACGGCGTGATCCTGGATCGGTTTTTTTTCGGCGAGTCGATGTTCCATCGGGTCACCGATGCTTCCAAGGTGGTCCTGGTCAAGCTCTGCCACTATCTTGCCGCGCACCGCTTCGAACTTCTCGATTGTCAGGTGCCGAATCCGCATCTGTTCCGCATGGGGGCCGTTCAGATGTCACGTGCGGCCTTTCTTGACCGGCTTTATCAAAACAGTCTCCGCAAGCCCGGGCGGCTACCCAGAGTGCTGCTGCCCGCCGAACTCTGATCGGTAGCACTTCGAACAAAACAGCCGCACCTTTCGATGCGGCTGTCGCACTTCCACTTTTCGGGGTTGATGCTGATTTCCTTATTCTGATTCCTGAATCCCCGGTTTTTCTACATTTCGTGGCATTTGCCGCAGTCGTTATCGTCCTTGACGCTGAAGGCCGTGCTGCCGTCGTGACAGGCACCGCATGACGCGCCTTTCTCCATCTGTGCCATGGTCGCCTTGTTCGCACCCTTCTGGGCTTTGAAAGTCGAGGGGTGACAGGAGTCGCAGCCGAACGCCGCGGTATGCACCTTGTGACTGAAGGTGGCCTTGCCGGCATCGGTGTCGTAGGCAATGTTGCCGTTGCCATGGCAGCTGTCGCAGCTCTCCTTGACCGAGAACGCCTTTGTGCCGTTATGGCAGGCCCCGCACGCTTTCCCGGCTTCCATCTCTTTCATGGTGAAATCCGGGTTGTTTTTCGTCACGATGTGGTAGATTGCATTATGGCAGGCCGGGCAGTTTTTGCCGACGGCCTCGAGGTGGTTGAAGTGGCTGAATTCGACTTTTCCCACCTCCTTGGTTTCCAGGTAGACCTTGTCCTTGATCCAGCGCGCGTAAAGGGTCGAAGGGGTTACGACCAGCAGCACGATAGCCAGCATGATCCAGCGCTGTGACATGATTTAATCCTCCCGTGGCGATTTGCTGGTGTCATTATACCGATTTTGCCCGGGTGGCCAACCGGTAATTTAATTGACCGATGTCCAGGGAGAAGCGTGGACCATAAACATCCGGAAAAGCTGTTTGCCATTGTTTCTCCAGGGTTGGAAGCGATCTGCGCCCGGGAGTTGACCGAACTGGGGCTGAATGACCTTGAGATCGTGCCTGGCGGCATCGGCTTCGTCGGCCGGCTTGCCGATCTTTATCGTGCCAACCTCCGGCTGCGAACTGCCAGCCGCGTGGTGGTGCGCTTCGCCCGCTTCCGTTGCCGGGCTTTCCCCGATCTTTACCGTGACGCCGCCCGTCTGCCCTGGGGACGCTTCCTGCGGGCCGACACCCCCATCCATTGTCGGGTGACTTGCCGGAATTCGCGGCTGATCCATACCGGGCGCGTGGCTGAGACGCTGCAGGCGGCGATTGGCCACTCCCTGGGGCGGGAAATTGCGCCGGTGGATGCCGGCGGGCAATTGCTGCTGGCAAGGGTTGTCGACGATATCGTCGAGTTGTCCATCGACAGCTCGGGAGAGCTGCTCCACCGCAGGGGCTATCGCACCAGCGTGGCGGCCGCGCCGCTGCGCGAAAGCCTGGCGGCCGGAATTCTCGGGCTGCTCGGCTGGGATGGCGGGGAGCCGTTGGCCGACCCGCTGTGCGGGACCGGCACCTTTCTTCTCGAAGGGGCATTGCTGGCGGCCAGGCACGCCCCCGGTCTGCAGCGGCCGTTTGCCTTCATGGCCTGGCCGGGATATCGGGCGGGACTTTGGGGGCAATTATGTACCGAGGCACAGCGAGAGGAACGACCTTTGCCGGCGGCGATTGCCGGCGGGGATGCCGATGCCGGTGCCCTGGCCGCCGCCCGCGCCAACCTGGCAAGGGCCGGAGTGGAGGGTGTCGTTACCCTTGAACATCAGCCACTATCGTCCCAGCCGATCCATCCCGGCCGCGGGTTGGTCGTCTGCAACCCGCCTTACGGCAAGCGGTTGACGACAGCAGAACCGCTGGAAGAGTATTTTGCCGGGCTCGGTCGGCAACTTGAACGCGCCTACCCGCAGTGGCGCAAGGCGCTGCTCTGCCCCGATCCCCGCCTGGCCAAGGCGACGGGGCTTTCCTTGCACAAGGTGGCCGAGTTGGATAATGGCGGCCTGAAGGTCGGCTTGTTTGCAACAATCTAAGCGTATACACCCCCCTGTCGCACTTCGTGCGACGTCCCCCCTGCGAAGTAGGGGAGGTGCCCGAAGGGCGGAGGGGTTAACATCCCGCGACGACAGACTACAGATTTCCTCTTGCAACCTGCCGAAAATTTCGATATAAGTCACATTCCTTTGGGCACCAAAGGATGTATGTAGAGCGAAAGCGAGGTGAGGTCGGTGGAGATCCAAGTGGTCGACAACAACGTCGAAAAGGCCATTCGGGTTCTCAAGCGCAAGCTGCAGCAGGAAGGGCTCTTCCGCGAGATGAAGCAGCGGAAGTACTATGAAAAGCCGAGCGTGAAACGCAAACGCAAGGAAAAGGAAGCCCAGCGGCGGTTGCGCAAGAAAATGCGCTTGATGCGTCACGACTGATGACCCGCATTGCATGAGAACAGCGAAGGCCGACCCCGGAAAGGGTCGGCCTTCGTCGTTTAGAATGCGCTGGACTTCCGGCGGGGCAAACTGGTATGAAAAAGCGTTCACCATCCTACCGTATCAAGTCCCGAAGGAGGTCTGACGACATGGGTGACAGCGTGCATTTCTCCGAACTCGGCCTGGCCAATACCCGCGAGATGTTCGCCAAGGCGATGGCCGGCGGCTACGCGATTCCGGCCTACAACTTCAACAATCTCGAACAGCTTCAGGCGATCATCACCGCCTGCGCCGAAACCGGTTCGCCGGTGATCGTCCAGGTCAGCAAGGGGGCGCGCGACTACGCCGACCAGACCATGCTGCGCTACATGGCGATGGGGGCGGTGGCGATGGCCCGCAAGATGGGCTCCAATATTCCGATCTGCCTGCACCTTGACCACGGCGACTCCTTCGAGCTGTGCAAGTCGTGCGTCGATTCCGGCTTCTCCTCGGTGATGATCGACGGGTCACACCTCCCCTACGAGGAGAACGTTGCCCTGACCCGCAAGGTGGTCGAATACGCCCATCAATTCGATGTCACCGTCGAAGGGGAACTCGGCGTGCTGGCCGGGATTGAGGATGAGGTCTCCGCCGAGCACTCGACCTACACCCGTCCCGAGGAAGTTGAAGATTTTGTCAAAAAGACCGGGGTCGACTCCCTGGCGATCTCCATCGGCACCAGCCATGGCGCCTACAAGTTCAAGGCTGGCCAAGCGGTGCCGCCGCTGCGCTTCGACATCCTCGAAGAGGTTGAAAAGCGCATTCCCGGCTTCCCGATCGTACTGCATGGCGCCTCCAGCGTGGTCCAGGAGTATGTCGAGCTGATCAACAAGTACGGCGGCAAAATGGAAGGGGCGGTCGGCATCCCCGAGGAGCAGTTGCGCCGGGCCGCCAGAAGCGCGGTTTGCAAGATCAACATCGACTCCGACGGCCGCCTGGTGGTTACCGCCAAGGTGCGCGAGTACCTGGCCCAGAATCCCGGTGAGTTCGACCCGCGCAAGTACCTCGGCGCGGCGCGCAAGGAACTGGTCAAGCTGTTGAAGGAAAAGAATGCCAACGTTTTGGGGAGTGCAGGGAAAGCTTAACTCCCCCACGCTTCTGAAACGTCTTGCCTGGTCAAATAACAACGGCCGCCCCAATGAACCGGGGCGGCTGTTTAATTTCTGTAGGGGCGGGGTTTTCCCGCCCAAGGCGCGGTGACCGCGCCCCTACATTGACGCATTCCCACGTAGGGGCAGGCCCCTGTGCCTGCCCAGGGCGGCCACGGGGGGCCGCCCCTACGGTTTGTGCCCTTCCCTCGGTGGCAGCGGCTGGAAGTCGAGGCCGAGCTTCAGCTTTTCGCCGCCGCGCTCCACCTCCAGCGTGGCCTTGTCACCCGTCTTGTGCAGCCCGACGGCATAAACCAGGTCAAAGCTTTCAACAACCGGCTCGCCGTCGAGTGCCAGGATGATGTCCCCGGCCTTGACTCCGCCCTTCTCGGCCGTCGAGCCGGAAATCACGTCCTGCACCACCACCCGCCCCTCCTTTTCTTCCATCCGCACGCCGAGCTTGACCCTTTCGCCGGGAAGATCCTCATAGGCGGTGAAAACCATGTAATCGTAAGGGGCCATTGGAAAGCGCGGCATCTCCACATCCATCAGCAGATCCTTCTTGTCTTCTGGGACCTCTATTTCATAGCTGCCGACCAGCACATAGGATGTCGGCAGGCGGCGAAAGACCCGGCGCGGGATGCCAAAGCCATAGCGCACATGATTGCCGCCGGCCAGTACCACCATCCGTCGTGAGCCGTCCAGGCAGGTCAACAGATGGTTGGCGATCGATTCCGCCATGGTTTCGTCCCACAGCGTCTGCACCCGCTGAAAACCGGCCAGGCGATTGTCGCCGCTGGCGTGTTCGCCGTAAATCGCATCGACCATGGCGGTCTGGTAAGGATCGGTCAGGTCCATTTCCGGCAGGCGGGCGCGCTCCTCTTCGGAAAGTTCGGAGGGATCATTTCGTCCGACGGATTTGATCAGGTCTTTCTCGGCATTGAGCCCGATCACGGGGATCCGGTGATCCCGGGCGTAGATCAGCAAGTCGCGGTAGAGGGCGAAGTCCATGCTCCAGACCGAATACCAGTCGGATTCCTTGAGGAACGCTTTTTCGCTCAACTCGCCGGCGACCCAGCGATCGAGGACCGGCTGCTGCTTGCGGGTGAACATTTCCATGCCGAGGCTGACCTGGCCGGGCCAGCGCTCCGACATCGCTTCGATCATGGCCAGTTGCAGGCGATGGGAGGCCGGATTGTCATGGGTTTCACCGACGTAGACGATATGGGCGTCGGTCGCTGCGGCCAGCATCTCCGCCTCGTTGATGCTGGTGCCGGTCGGTATGTGCAGAATGTCGCCAACCTGTGGCGGTTGAACGGGCGGGTAGGGGGCTTCCGGGTTGCCGATCGGTGCGATGGCCATGGAGCAGGCAGTCAAGGCCCACAGGGCAAAGCCACTGGTGGCAGCAGACAGAAGGGCACGAATGGTGCGATCCATAATGAGTTCCTAGCGTGAATTTGACAACAATTGCGGGCCGGCAGGGACATTGTCGAATTAGACCATGGACCGCCCGGCGTCTCAAGAGGAAATGGAAAGCTGGATTCTGCATCCTGAATTCTGTATTCTGATTTGCTGTCAGTTCGCCCATGAAGGAGGCATGAAACATGAGCAAGGTTCTGATCATCGGGGCCGGCGGGGTTGGCCGGGTCGTCGTCCACAAGTGTGCCCAGCGCACTGATGTCTTCTCGTCGATCACCCTGGCCTCGCGCACCAAGGCCAAATGCGACGCGATCGCCGCGGAAATCAAGGGCGTCAAGGTGGCGACCGCCCGGGTCGATGCCGACAACGTGCCGGAGTTGGTGGCGCTGATCAGGCAGGAGCAGCCGAAGCTGGTGATCAACGTGGCGCTTCCCTACCAGGATCTGACCATCATGGATGCCTGCCTGGAAACCGGGGTCGACTACCTCGACACCGCCAACTATGAGCCGATCGATACTGCCAGGTTCGAATACAGCTGGCAGTGGGCCTACCAGGACCGGTTCAAGGCGAAAGGGATCATGGCCCTGCTCGGCAGCGGTTTTGATCCGGGGGTGACCAATGTCTATACCGCCCTGGCGGCGAAAAAGTACCTCGACGAGGTGCAGGAAATCGACATCATCGACGCCAACGCGGGGTCGCATGGCCAGCCGTTCGCCACCAACTTCAATCCGGAGATCAATATCCGCGAGGTGACCGCCACCTGCCGCCACTGGGAAAACGGCCAGTTTGTCGAGAGCCCGCCGCTCTCCACCAAGCGCAGCTTCGATTTCCCCGAGGGGATCGGGCCAATGAACATCTACCGGCTCTACCACGAGGAGATGGAGTCGATCGTCAAGCACATCCCGACGATCAAAAAGGCCCAGTTCTGGATGACCTTCTCCGATAACTACCTCAAACACCTCGAAGTGCTGCAGAACGTCGGCATGACCCGCATCGACGAGGTCGAGTTCCAGGGGCAGAAGATTGTGCCGATCCAGTTCCTCAAGGCACTCCTTCCCGATCCCGGCAGTCTGGGGCCGCTGACCAAAGGAAAGACCTGTATCGGCGTCATCGCCCGTGGCCTCAAGGACGGGAAACGGAAGCAGGTCTACATCTATAACATCTGTGACCACGAGGCCTGCTACGCGGAGACCAACTCCCAGGCGATCAGCTACACCACCGGCGTGCCGGCGGTGGTCGGCGGCATCATGATGCTGACCAAAAAGTGGCATGCGCCGGGGGTGTGGAATATGGAGCAGTTCGACCCAGAGCCGTTCCTCGACGTGCTCGGCCCGATGGGACTTCCTTCGATCGTGGTGGATGGTGGACATTGGCCTGAGCTTTGAGGCGAAAAGCAAAGGCGAGAACGCAGATTAACGCTGAAAAGGCGGGATAAAGGCGGATCAACCCAAAGCTTTAGGGTTAAAAAACATGAATTTGTTGTTTTCTTTTGATTGATCAGATTTGATCCGCCTTGATCAGATTTAATCAGCGTTCTGTAGCTTTTGAGGTTTGAAGAATTGACCGGAATCGATATCCCGAAAATTCTCGAGATTGCTCCTTCGCCGGCCTATGTCGTCGATCTGGGCCGGCTGCGCCACAACCTGGCGATCCTTGACGAGGTGCAACAGCGCAGCGGGGCGAAGATCCTCCTGGCACTGAAAGCCTTCGCCATGTGGAGCACCTTTCCGCTGATCCGCCAGACGCTGCACGGGGTCTGCGCCTCGTCGCCGTGGGAGGCCCGGCTCGGCCGCGAGGAGTTCGGACGCGAGGTCCACTCCTTCGCCGCCGCTTTCAAGGAGAGGGATGTCGTTGAGCTGTTGTCCATCTCCAACCACCTGGTGTTCAACTCCTTCGCCCAGTTGGAGCGGTTCCGGCCGCTGTGGGAGAAAGAGAGGGGGCGGGTTTCCGTCGGCCTGCGCGTCAACCCGGAGCACTCGGAAGGGGCGGTCGAGATCTACGACCCCTGCGCGCCCAAGTCGCGGCTCGGCATCCCGCGCCGGGAGTTCGAAGGAATGTCGCTGGCCGGGATCGAGGGGCTGCACTTCCACACCCTGTGCGAGCAGCTGTTCGAGCCTCTGCAGCGCACCGCCGTGGTTTTCGAAGAGAAGTTCGGCGCGTTCCTGCCGGAGATGAAGTGGCTGAACCTCGGCGGCGGGCATCACATCACCCGCGACGGGTATGACATCGACGGCCTGGTCGAGTTGGTGAAATATTTCAAAGGAAAGTATGGCGTCGAGGTCTACCTGGAACCGGGGGAGGCGATTGCCATCGGCACCGGCCTGCTGGTCGGCGAGGTGCTCGACGTGGTGCACAACCAGATCGACACCGCCATCCTCGACGTCTCCGCCACCTGCCACATGCCCGACGTGCTGGAGATGCCCTACCGTCCGGGGATTCTCGGCGGCTTCGATCCCGGCGCAAAGGCGCATACCTATCGGCTCGGCGGCCCGTCGTGCCTGGCCGGCGACATCCTCGGTGACTGGTCCTTCGAACAGCCACTCAAAGTCGGCGACCGGCTGGCCTTTCTCGATATGGCCCACTACACCATGGTCAAAACCACGACCTTCAACGGCATCCAGCACCCGCATCTGTGTACTTTTGAACCGGAGACGGGGGAGTTGAAGGTGGTGCGCAGTTTCGGGTACGAGGATTTCAGGGGCAGATTGTCTTGACCCCCCTGTCACGCTGTGCGTGACATCCCCCCTGCTCCGCAAGGGGGACACGGCCTTGCCTCCCCTGCGTAGTAGGGGAGGTGCCCGCAGGGCGGAGGGGTCACGTATCACGATAAAACGTTCAACCGTTCCAATAGAAAGGTGCTGTCCATGGAAAAATGGAGCATTGCCGAGTCCGATAAGATCTACAACTTGAGCAACTGGGGCGCCGACCTCTTCTCCATCAACAAGAAGGGTAACCTCTGCGTCCATCCGTCGCCGACGTCCAAGCACTTCATCGATCTGCGCGCGCTGGTCGATGACCTGATCAAGCGCAAGATCAAGCCGCCGATCCTGCTGCGCTTCATGGACGTGCTCGAAGGGCGCATCTCGGCCATCAACCGGGCGTTCAAGAGTGCCATCAGTGATAACGACTATCCGGCCAGCTACCGGACCTTCTATCCGATCAAGGTCAACCAGCAGCGCCAGGTGGTCGAGGCCATCACCAAATTCGGCAAGCGTTACAACATCGGTCTCGAAGTCGGCTCCAAGCCGGAACTGCTGATCGCGATCTCCTTTGCCACCGGCAACGGCGTGCCGATCATCTGCAACGGCTACAAGGACACCGAGTTCATCGAGACGGTCCTGTACGCCACCAAGATCGGCTATGACATCACCATCGTCGTCGAGAAGCTCTTCGAACTGGAGAAGATCATCGCTCTGGCCAAGAAGACCGGCATCAACCCGAAACTCGGCATCCGCGTCAAGCTCTCCTCGAAGGGGACCGGCAAGTGGGCGACCTCTGGCGGCGAAGATGCCAAGTTCGGTCTGCGCATCTCCGAGATCATCACCGCCATCGAAATGTTGGAAGAGGAGGGGATGCTCGATTGCCTGAAGCTCCTGCACTCCCACATCGGCAGCCAGATTACCAAGATCGACAAGATCAAAACCGCCCTGATCGAGAGCACCCGCGTCTACGCCGAGATGCGCAAGATGGGGGTGAACCTCGAGTCCGTCGATATCGGCGGCGGGCTCGGCGTCGACTACGACGGCTCCAAGTCGAGCTACTTCTCCAGCGTCAATTACACGATCGAGGAGTACGCCAACGACGTTGTCTACCAGATCAAGAACATCTGCGATGATGCCGGGGTCGAATGCCCGAACATCATCTCCGAATCAGGGCGGGCCATCGTCGCCCACTACTCGGTGCTGGTCACCAACGCCCTCAACACCAACACCCAGAGCCTGACCCCCGACTTCGAGGAGGTCCTGGAAACCGGGGCAAAGCTCTCCCCGACGGTCAAAAAACTGGTGGATATCTACCAGAGCATCGACCGCCATTCGCTGCGCGAGGACTACCACGATACCCTGCAGCTGATTCAGGAGGCGGTAAGCCTGTTCAATCTCGGCTATCTGACGCTGCACGATCGTGCCGTGGCCGAATGGCTCTGCTCCAGGATCTTTCGCAAGATCAACAGCATCATCGAACGGATCAAGCCGATCCCCGAGGAGTTGCAGAACTTCCAGCTGAGTCTGCGCCAGACCTATTTTGCCAACTTTTCGCTGTTCCAGTCGATCCCGGACTCGTGGGCTATCGACCAGCTCTTCCCGATCATGCCGATCCAGCGGCTCAATCAGAAGCCCGATGTCATGGCCTCGATCGCCGACATCACCTGCGATTCCGACGGCGAAATCACCAGCTTCGTCGGCGAAAACGGCCGGACCAAGTTTCTGCCGCTGCACAAGGTGCGCAAGGGGGAGGATTACTATATCGGTTTCTTCCTGATCGGCGCCTATCAGGAGATCCTCGGCGACCTGCACAACCTGTTTGGCGACACCAACGCAGTGCACATCACGTTCAACAAGAAATCCGGGTACAAGATCGACACGGTGATCAACGGCGACGCCATCTGGGAGAGCCTCAAGTACGTGCAGTACAAGGGCCCGGAGATCCTCAAGCACGTGCGTGACACCCTGGAGAAGAGCGTCGCTTCGCGCAAGGTCACCATCGAGGAAAGCAGCCACTTCCTCGAACTGCTCGACAAGGCGTTGGTGTCGTATACCTATCTGGGGGAATAAACTCCAGTACTGAGCGATGAGTGCATTAAAAAAGGGGACGCTTCGAATGAAGCGTCCCCTTCGTCTTTCACGGTATTGAGTTTTTCACGTCTCTTGTTTCTTGTTTCGCGCTTCTATCTATTATGCGCCGTGTGCCACCTTTTTCTCCCCCCGCTCGTTCATCACCTTGTAGGCGCAGAACGCCCCGCACATGGTGCAGGCGCCATGTTCTTCGTCAACCCCCGATTCGGCCCGCAGGCGGCGGGCTTTGGCCGGGTCGAGAGCGAGGGCGAACTGCCCTTCCCAGTCGAGTTTTTTCCGGCAGCGGGCCATGGCGTTGTCCTTGTCGATGGCGCCCGGCACCCCCTTGACGATGTCGGCGGCATGGGCGGCGATGCGGCTGGCGATCACCCCCTCGTGGACATCCTCGACGGTCGGTAGGCGCAGATGCTCACTGGGGGTGACGTAGCAGAGAAAATCGGCTCCGGCGCTGGCGGCGATCGCCCCGCCGATGGCGCAGGTAATGTGATCGTAGCCGGGGGCGATGTCAGTCACCAGCGGGCCGAGCACGTAGAACGGCGCACCGTGGCACAGGCGCTTCTGCAACTGGATGTTGGTCTGGATCTGGTTGAGCGGCACGTGCCCCGGACCCTCGATCATCACCTGCACCCCGGCGGCCCAGGCGCGCTCGGTCAACTCGCCGAGGATGATCAGTTCGTGGATTTGCGCGCGGTCGGTGGCATCGGCCAGGCACCCCGGACGGAAGCCGTCGCCGAGCGAGAGCACGGCGTCATAAGGCTTGACGATTTCCAGCAGGCGATCGTACTGCTCGTAGAGTGGATTCTCGGCGTTGTTGTGGGCCATCCACTCGACGGTGAACGAGCCGCCGCGCGACACCACCTCCATGATCCGCCCTTCGCGCTCCATCCGCTCGACGGTGGCGCGGGTCACTCCGCAGTGGACGGTAATGAAGTCGACGCCGTCGTCGAGGTGCTTGACGATCCCCTCGAAGATCTCGTCGGCGGTCATGTCGACCATCGCCTTCTGCTTGCGCATGACCGTATCGACCGCCGCCTGGTAGAGCGGCACGCTGCCGACGCAGGCGCCGGTCTCCTTGATCACCGCGCGGCGGATCTCGTCGATCGGCCCGCCGGTGGAGAGGTCCATGATCGCATCCGCACCGGCGGCCACGGCCACCCGCGCCTTTTCCAGTTCCTTGTCGATGCTGGTGTCGTCGCGGCTAGTGCCGATGTTGGCATTGACTTTGGTGCGCAGCCCCAGGCCGACCGCCAGCGGTATGCCATGGGTATGCTTGCGGTTGCGGCAGATGATCGCCGTTCCCTCGGCGATGCGCTGGCGCAACGTCTCGGCGGCGATCCCTTCAGCGGCGGCCGCCTGTTCCATCAGTTCGGTGACAATGCCCTGGCGGGCGGCTTCGAGTGTGGTCATTGGTTTTGCCTTCTCTTTTGATAGGTCCAATAAGTCGTATAGGTCCTATATGACCTATGTTTTTAAAGCCTTTGCCCCTGCCGCATGATTGATCGGTCCGTGTCCTTTGCCGAGCGGCACCGCATTGCGGATGGCCATGTCGATAAAACGCTTGGCCCGCTGCGCTGCGTTCGGCAACGTTTCCCCCTGGGCGAGCAGGGTGGCCAGTGCCGCCGCGTAGCTGCAGCCGGTGCCGTGGGTGTTGGTGGTGGCGATGCGCTCTCCCGGCAGCCGATACACGGCATCGCCGCTCACCAGCAGATCGGTAGCGTCGCCATCGCGATGCCCCCCTTTGATCAGCACATGGCGGGCGCCCATCTCGTGCAAACGTCGGCCGGCGGCTTCCATCTCCTGCAAGGTACGAATCGTCATGCCGGTCAGGGCCTCGGCCTCGGGGAGGTTGGGGGTGAGGAGGAACGTTCGTGGCAGCAGTTGTCCGCGCACGGCGGCCATCGCCTCGTCACGCAGCAGCGGTGCGCCTCCCTTGGCGATCATCACCGGATCGACTACTGCCGCCAGGCCATAACGTTCGAGCAGCCCAGCAACGCATTCGACGATATCGGCGGAGTAAAGCATGCCGGTTTTCACCGTGTCGGCACCAATGTCGGTCAGCACGAGTTCGACTTGCTGTTGTACGAATGCGGCCGGGGCCGGGTACACGCCGTGCACGCCTCGGGTGTTCTGGGCGGTCAGCACGGTGATGGCGCTCATGCCAAAGGAACCGAGCAGGGCAATGGTCTTCAGATCGGCCTGGATGCCGGCGCCGCCACCTGAATCGGAGCCGGCGATGGTCAGCACCCGGACCTGCTCTAAAGGTGTTTTCCGATTGAAGAGCAGTGCCAGTTCGCGGGCGGCCAGCACCGGCTGCGGATCCGCGGCGATCGCCGAGATCACCGCCAGGGCATCGGCCCCGGCGTCAATAACCTCAGCCGCATTGCCATAGCTGATCCCGCCGATGGCAACAATCGGCAGCCCCACCGCCTGCCGTACCTGCCGCAATCGCTCCACCCCGACCAGTTCGGCATCGTCCTTGGACCCGGTGGGGAACATGGCGCCGAGGCCGATGTAGTCGGCTCCCGCCTGCTCGGCCTGACGCGCCTGCTCGACCGTACGGGTCGAAACCCCGATCAGCTTGCCCTTGCCAAGGATCGACCGGGCTTCCGCTACGCTGCTGTCCCCCTGGCCGAGATGCACGCCGTCGGCATCGCAGTCACGGGCCAGGGCAGGGGCGTCGTTGACCAGGAAGGTTGCCCCTCCCTTACGACACATCTCCCCGATTTGCCGCCCCAGTTCGACCTGTACTTCACACGTCCGCTCCTTGTCGCGATACTGGATCACACGAGCCCCGCCGCACAGCGCGGCGCGAGTTGCTGCAAGCACCTGCTCTCCAGAGGCGGAGGGAGTAATGAAATAAAGTCCCTTGATCATTTTCCTTGAAAACTTCCTTGAAAACTGAAAATCCGCGGACGCTGATTAACGCTGAAAAATCCGGATTTCAGGTTAGTCAGCGTTTATCAGATATGATCAGCGTCCGAACTTGCCTTGTAATGAAAAACCGCCGCGGCCGAAATGGGCGACGCGGCGGTCCAAATGACGCCTTGTTCGCCGCTTCCCTCCGCCGGCATGACCCGGATCAGGTTCGAGGGGTCGCCCTGCCCAATGCAGGACTCTCAGCGAGTCAAACTCGCTCCCCCAGCGGGTTTTAAAAACGTGAGGTGTGAGGAGTTAGGTGTGAGGAGAAAAACCCTGAACTTTTCTCCAGAGGGTATGCTTCACTCCTCTCGCCTGACTCCTCACATGTCAGCCGATAACAATCCGCCTGTTCAGCAGATCGATTTCCTGGATGTTGCCATCGATCTCGCGCTGTTTGCCGAACACGTCGATCAGTCGCAGTTTTCCAGCCACCGGCAGAATGGTGGTGATGTCGTCCAGGTGACTTTCCGTTTCTCCCTGCACCAGCAGGAAATGTCCATCATTCATGCACATCGGTGGATACCTCGCTCAAGCATTGCAAACACCATATAAAGGTTGACTCTTCCCTGTCAACTTTTTCGCATGATCACCCCTTTACACCCCCGCTGGCGCGTGGTTAAATAACCCTCTTCACATCGGTCATTTCCCCGCCACGAGGTTGCAGATCCGTCATGATGTCTCCACCGCTGACCCGCCCGACCCGAGTTGAAATCGACCTTGATGCCCTGCGCTTCAATCTTCAGCAGGTTCGGCTGAGAGTCGGTCCGGCTTGCGAAATCCTCGCCGTGGTCAAAGCCGACGCCTACGGCCACGGGGCTTCCGGGGTCGCGCCGGCTTTGGCTGCCGCCGGTGCCGATCAGTTTGGCGTCGCCCTGGTCGGAGAGGGGCTTGCCCTGCGCCGCTACGGGCTGACCCAGCCGATTGTGGTCCTCGGCGGCGCTTTCCCTGGCGAGGAGGAGGCCATCCTTGGACATCAGCTCCAGCCGACGCTCTACGATCTCGACACGGCCCGTCGTCTCGATGCTGCGGGGCGCGCCGCGGGGAGCCGCATCCCCTGCCATCTCAAGATCGATACCGGCATGGGGCGCCTCGGTTTCCGTCCCGAACGGCTCAGCGAAGTTCTCGCCGTGCTGAAAGGGCTGCCGGCTGTCGAAGTACGTGGTGTCATCAGTCACCTGGCACTGGCCGACGAACCGGACCAGCCGTTTACCACGACCCAAATCGAGCGTTTCCAGGCGGTCGTTGCCCAGGTGCGGGCCGCCGGTTTTGCCCCGCGTTATCTCCACCTTGCCAACAGTGCTGCGATCTACAGTCGGCAACTGGCCGGCTGCAACCTGGTCCGTCCCGGTGTCTCCCTGTACGGCGGGCTGACCGGAACCCCCTTCGAGCAGGAGGTGCCGCAGCGCCCGGTCATGCGCTTCCTCAGCCAGGTTGCCCAACTCAAGGAGCTGCCGGCCGGGGAGGGGGTCTCCTACGCCCACCGCTTCGTCACGCAGCGCCCATCC
>JAMPXI010000120.1 GCA_023701265.1 Desulfuromonadales bacterium
ACATTCTCCCAGCGCCCGGTTTCCTTCAGCAGCAGGTCACAAATCTCGCGAACCGCGCCGCGCCCGCCGGCACGCTGAGTCACATAATGGGCATACGGTTTGACCTCGTCAACGGCATCGGCCACCGTCGCTGCAAAACCCACCCGACGCAGAATCGGCAGGTCGGGCAAGTCGTCGCCCACGTAGGCAACCTGCTCATCGTCCAACCCGGTCCTTTGGAGAAGTTCCCGGTACGGCACCAGTTTGTCCTTTGCCCCCTGGTAGACCAGCTCGATGCCAAGCTCCATGGCGCGACGGTCGACAACCGTCGATTGCCGCCCGGTGATGATGCCGACGCGAATACCGGCACGCTGCAGCAACTTGATGCCGTGGCCATCCTTGACGTCAAAGGCCTTGGTTTCACCGCCGTGGTCATCGTAAATGATCCGCCCGTCGGTCATGACGCCATCGACATCGAGGAGCAGCAGGCGAATTTTTTGCAATCGCTCCTGCATCACACCACCCCCGCCCGCAGCAGGTCGTGCAGATGGATGACACCGACCGGTACCTGGTCGGTCTCGTTATCGAAAACGAACAGCGAAGTAATCGAGTACTCTTCCATGCGCTGCAACGCCTTGGCCGCCAGGTTGGTGCGCAAAATCCGCTTCGGCTGGTGGTTCATGAACTCCGAAATCGGCTGGTGCAGCAGTTCGACCCCTCTCTCGATGGTCCGGCGCAGGTCGCCGTCGGTAAAGACCCCAACCAGATACCCTTCCCGATCGACAACCCCGGTGATGCCAAGCTTCTTGCTGGAAATCTCGTAAAGGGCGTCCTTGAGCGGGGTGTCGAGACCGACGATCGGTATCGCCTCAGCGCCGTGCATCAAATCCTCGACCCGCAACAGCAGCCGCTTGCCCAGGGCTCCGCCGGGGTGATAGAGGGCAAAGTCCTCCTCGCGGAAACCGCGCTCCAAAAGCAGGGCCACGGCCAGGGCATCCCCCATCGCCAGGGTAGCGGTAGTGCTGGCGGTCGGCGCAAGTTGCAGCGGGCACGCCTCTTCTTTTACCGAGATATCGAGAAACACATCGCCGGCCCTTGCCAGGGTGCTTTCCGGCTTGCCGGCCATGGCAATCAGAGGCAGCCCCATGCGCTTGATGACCGGCAGGATGCGGGCTAACTCCTCGGTCTCGCCGGAGTTGGAGACGGCGATGACCACATCCCCCTTGGCCACCATGCCGAGATCACCGTGGACCCCTTCGGCCGGATGCAGAAAGAGCGCCGGGGTACCGGTGGACGCCATGGTTGCCGCGATCTTCTGACAGATCAGCCCGGACTTGCCCATGCCGGTGACCACCACTCGCCCGTTGCATGCCAGAATCATCTCCACGGCACGGACGAACTCGCCGTTGATCCGATCGGTCAGAGCACTGACCGCCTCGGCCTCGATGCGCAGGACCTTGCGCGCGGCTTCCAGAATATCGCTCACGACGGAGTCCGCTCCTTGACGATGGCGTCGATGGCCAGGATCTGGCGGAGTTGGGCCTCGACCTGATCGAGCGGCAGGCTGTTCGGCCCGTCGCACAACGCCCGGTCTGGATCCTCGTGAACCTCCCAGAAGAGGCCGTCGATGCCGGTGGCCACCGCCGCCCGGGAGAGGGCGCCGACGAACTGGCGCTGCCCGCTTGATGCCGTGCCGGCGCCGCCCGGCAACTGCACCGCGTGGGTGGCGTCGAAGATCACCGGGCAACCGGTCTCGCGCATGATCGGCAGGGAGCGCATGTCGACCACCAGGTTGTTATAGCCGAAGGAGGCGCCGCGTTCGGTGAGGAGGATGTTGCGGTTGCCGACCGATTCCAGCTTGCCGACCGCATTTTTCATGTCCCATGGGGCGAGGAATTGCCCCTTCTTGACGTTGACCACCTTCCCCGTGGCACCGGCCGCGGCCAAAAGATCGGTCTGCCGGGAAAGAAACGCCGGGATCTGCAGCACATCGAGCACTTCCGCCGCTGGAGCGATCTGATTGAGGTCGTGGACATCGGAGAGGACCGGCAGGCCGAATTCACTTTTGACCCGGGCGAGGATCTTCAGCCCCTCAATGATCCCCGGGCCGCGGAAGGAGGTCACCGAGGTACGGTTGGCCTTGTCATAGGAGGCCTTGAAGACCAGGCCGATCCCCAGCCGGGAGGCAATCCCCTGGAGCGCATCGGCAGTGCGCAGGGAGTGCTCGAGGCTTTCGATCACGCATGGCCCGGCGATCAGCACCAACGGCCGGCCGCCGCCAAAGATCGCGTTGCCGACGCGGACTTCGCGGACCATGGCCTATCCTTTCCGCGCCTGCAGGCAGGCGCCGACAAACGATTCGAACAGCGGATGCGGATCCATCGGCCGCGACTTGAACTCAGGGTGGAACTGGCAGCCGAGGAACCAGGGGTGATCCGGCAGCTCGACGATCTCCACCAAATCTTCCCTGGCATAAGTTCCGGAGATCACCAGTCCGCATCCCTGCAGTTTCTGACGGTAGGCATTGTTGAACTCGTAGCGGTGGCGGTGGCGCTCGCCGATCTCGTCCTGGCCGTAGATGCGCCGGCCCAAAGTCTGCCCGGCGAGCGCACAGGGGTAGGCGCCGAGACGCATCGTCCCACCCTTCCCCTTCACGGTCTTTTGCTTCTCCATGATGTGGATCACCGGGTTTTTCGCTTCCTCCTTGAATTCGCTGGAGTAGGCGTCCTCGATGTTGCAGACGTTGCGGGCAAACTCGACCACCGCCATCTGCATGCCGAGGCAGATGCCGAAGAACGGGATCTTATGTTCGCGGGCATGGCGGATCGCGGCGATCTTCCCCTCGCTGCCGCGCTCACCGAAGCCGCCGGGAACGAGGATACCATCGACATCATCGAAGGTGCCACCGATGCCGTGGCGCTCGAGCGCTTCGGAATCGACGTACTTGAGGTTGACCCGGCAGTCGTTGCCGATGCCGCCGTGAACCAGCGCCTCGGAGAGTGACTTGTAGCTTTCGGTGAGGTCGACATACTTGCCGACGATGGCGATGGTGGTCTCGCCGGCCGGCTCCTTGACGCGTTTGACGATCCGCTCCCAGGCGGCGAGATCCGGCGCCTTGGTCCAGATGTTGAGCGCCTCGACGATGCGCTCGTCGAGCCCCTGCTCATGGAAGGCGATCGGCACCTCGTAAATGTTCTCGACGTCGCGGGCGGTAATCACCGACTCCTCGCGGACGTTGCAGAACAGGGCGATCTTCCCCTTCATGTCGCGCGGGATTTCGCGATCGCAGCGGCAGAGCAGGATATCGGGCTGGATGCCGATCTCGCGCAGCTCCTTGACCGAGTGCTGGGTCGGCTTGGTCTTCAGTTCGCCGGCGGTACGGATGTAGGGGACCAGGGTGAGATGGACGTAAAGGACGTTCTCAAAGCCGCGATCGGTGCGGAACTGGCGGATCGCCTCGAGGAACGGCAGCGACTCGATGTCGCCGACCGTGCCGCCGACCTCGACGATGGCGATGTCGGCATCCTCGGTATTGGCCAGAATCTTGGTCTTGATCTCGTTGGTGATGTGCGGGATGACCTGCACCGTACCGCCCAGGTAGTCGCCGCGGCGCTCCTTCTGGATGACCGAGTCATAGATCTGGCCGGTGGTGAAGTTGGAGCGACGGCTGAGGTTGGCGGTGGTGTAACGCTCGTAGTGGCCCAGATCAAGGTCAGTCTCGGCACCGTCGTCGGTCACGAACACCTCGCCGTGCTGGAACGGGCTCATCGTTCCGGGATCGACGTTGATGTACGGGTCCATTTTCTGCATGGCGACACGCAGCCCGCGCGCTTCCATGAGCGCGCCGATGGAGGCTGCCGCGAGCCCCTTGCCGAGGGACGAAACCACGCCGCCGGTGATGAAGATGAACTTGGTCTTCATGATCGCTCCTTGTGAATCTGGCAACACCATTCAAACGGGGAATTCTACACCGAAGGAGCCTGCTTGAAAACCCAAAATTCCGGGAGCACCAAACCTGGAACAACGACCCACCTCAGAGGCCATCTAGAAAGGCACGCAACGATATGGGGGCGCACGATCGACGCGGAGGGCTGGGGGCCTCTTCCCCTCCTGATTCGTAAATCCCCGACAGTTGGCTACAATGGTTCAGATGCGAAGCTCATGGCGTCAACCAGGGCAAAGCCGCCAAGCGGCGTCACCGAACCAGGCAGGAAGCCATGCACAAACTGCTGCATATTGTTGCCAGCCCGCGCGGCGACCAGTCCCGCACCCTGCGGGTCGCGGCGGCCTTTCTCGAGCGCTTCCGCGAAATTCATCCAGACTGGCTGATCGACGAGCTCGACGTCTTCGACGATGAACTGCCGCGCCTGACGGGGCGCCAAGTCGACGGCAAGTACGTGCTCCTTGACGGCCGCGAACTGTACGGCGAATTGCGCGATACCTGGGATGAGATTTTGCAACACATCACGCGCTTCAAGGAGGCGCGCGCCTACCTGGTGAGCACACCGATGTGGAACTTCAGCATCCCCTATGCCCTGAAACAGTATATCGACCTTATTGTCCAGCCGCGCCATCTCTTTCACTACGTCGATGGCCGCTCCGAGGGGTTGCTGACCGGTCGGCGCATGGTGGTGGTGTCGGCGCGCGGCGGCGACTACCGGCCGACCCAAGCGTGCCACTACGATCACGTGGAGCCTTACCTGCGCACGCTCTTCGGCTTCGTCGGCATCGTCGACATTCGCTTCGTCCGCGTCGAGCCCCTCGACGGGGTCCCCGCGGCCGCCGCAGCGGAGACCGTGGAACAGGCCAGCCACACGGCCCGCAGCGTGGCGGAAGTCTTCCTCGCGGAGGGGTAAAATGGCGCGCGACATCCCCCTCGGCAACGGTCGGTTGCTGGTGGCCAGCGATAGCAACGGCTTGATCCGGGATTTCTATTATCCCCACGTCGGCGAGGAGAATCACACCGGCGGCGCTCCGTTCCGCATCGGTCTCTGGGAAGAAGGTTTCTTCGAGTGGTTGCCGGGGAGTTGGCAGTGCAGCGTCGGCTACCTTGACGCCACCCTGGTCAGCCGTATCCTCTGGACCAGCTCAGCACGGGGGTTGTCCCTGGAATTCAACGACCTGGTCGAATTTCAGGAAAATCTGCTGTTGCGCCGGGTCACGCTGAGCGACAGCGCCGGGCGAGTGCGGCGGCTGCGACTTTTCTTCGCTTTCGACTTCAATATCTGCGGCAACGACATCGGCGACACCGCCGCGCTCCGCCCCGAAACCGGCGGCATCGTGCACTACAAGCAGAACCGCTACTTTCTGATCAATGCCCTGCTGCACGGCCGGATTGGCTTCGATCAGCATGCCACCGGCAACAAACAGCGCCAGAGCGGCGAAGGGACGTGGCGCGATGCCGAGGATGGCCTCCTCGGCGGCAATCCGATCGCCCAGGGGTCGGTCGATTCGGTGGCAGCCCTGCACCTGACCGTCGCCCCCGGCGCCAGCGAAAGCCTTTGGCTGTGGGTTGCCGCCGGGGACAGCTGGGCCACGGTCCGGCAGCAGAACCAATTGGTGGTCAAGCGTGGCCCCGACCGGCTGCTGCGCCGCACTTACGACTACTGGCGGCTCTGGGCCAGCAAAGAAGAGGGGGACACAGCTGGGCTCCCCTCCGCCGTGGCACAACTGTACCGGCGCAGTCTGTTGACGATCCGCACCCAGATCGACCGCAACGGCGCCATCGTCGCGGCCAACGATTCAGACAACATCCACTTCAATCGCGATACCTACAGCTACGTCTGGCCGCGCGACGGGGCGCTGGTGGCGCATGCCCTCGATCTGGCCGGCTACCCCGAACTGAGCTGCGATTTCTTTCGTTTCTGCGCTGCCATCGTCGAACCCACCGGCTATTTTCTGCACAAATATACCCCCTCCGGGCTCCCCGCCAGCAGCTGGCACCCCTGGGTACGTGACGGTCGCCGTCAACTGCCGATCCAGGAGGACGAAACCGCCCTGGTCTTGTGGGCGCTGTGGGAGCATTACCGTCGCTATCGCGACATCGATTTCATCACCCCCCTCTATCGTCCCCTGATCAAGAACGGCGCAAATTTTCTGATGAGTTATCGCGACAACATGAGCGGATTGCCGTTGCCGAGTTACGATCTGTGGGAGGAGCAATTGACGGTGGCGCTCTTCACCGTGGCCGCGGTCCACGGCGGATTGACAGCGGCGGCGAACTTCGTCGCGGCCTTCGGAGAGGAGGACCTGGCGGACGACTATCGGCGGGCGGCCGGCACCATTCGCGAAGCCGTGATCCGCCAGCTATATAGGGAAGACGGCAGCGGCTTTGCCCGCGGTCTGCTTCCGCATGCCACGGGCGAGGGCGCACAACTCGATCCGGTGGTCGATGCAAGCATTTGCGGCATCTTCCTGTTCGGCCTGCTGCCGGCCGACGACCCGCGGGTGACCGCAACCATGCAACACCTGCACAGTGTGCTCTGGTGCACTCCCGGCATCGGCGGCCTGGCCCGCTACCAGCACGACCGCTACTACAGCACCGGGGGGAAGGCGCCGGGCAACCCCTGGTTCGTGACCACCCTGTGGTATGCGCAGTACCTCATCGCACGGGCCGTCACCCCGACCGAACTGGAACCAGCGCTGAAACTGCTCGAATGGTGTGCCGACCATGCCCTGCCGAGCGGCATTCTCGCCGAACAACTCGATCCCGACAGCGGCGAGCCACTCTCGGTGTCACCGTTGACCTGGAGTCATGCCACCTATGTTGCAACCGTCTGTGCCTACCGGGATCGGCAGAAAGTGCTGCGCCGGGGATGAGGGAGATGATGGCCCGGGAGTTTTCCCTCGACCGGGTGGCGCAACAGGGGTTCGGCGCCTAAACCAGGATTGCCCGGCTGGAACGGGACGACCTGCTCAGTCGTGACGACTGGTCAGTGGAGGCGGTGGAGAAGCTAGTCTGTCAGCAGCAGACGCCGCACCCGCTCCAGATCCTCCGGGGTATCGACCCCCTGCACTCCCATGGCGGTTTCGGCGACGAAGATCCGGTGGCCGTGTTCGAGGGCGCGCAGTTGCTCGAGTTTCTCCTGCTCTTCGAGGGGGGTCGGCGTGAGCTTCGGGAAAGCAAGGAGGAAATCGCGGCGGTAGACATACAGGCCGACATGCTTGGCGGTTGCCAGTTCGCGCCAGCGCTCCGCCAGTTGATGGCTGAAGTCGCGCGGATAAGGGATCGGTGCGCGGGAAAAGTAGAGGGCAAATCCTTGACGGTCGGTGACCACCTTGACGACGTTGGGGTTGTGGAACTCCTCCAGCGAGGTCAACGGCGTCTTCAGCGTCCCCATCGGGATGGCGGGATTGTCGAGCAGCGGTCTGACCGCTGCCTCGATCATCGCCGGGTCGATCAACGGTTCGTCCCCCTGAACGTTGACGAACAGTTCGCTGTCGAACCCGGCGGCTACTTCCGCCAGGCGGTCGGTCCCGGTCGGGTGGTCGGCGCGAGTCATCACCGCCGTGCCGCCGAAGGCCGCCACGGCTTCGGCGATGCGTGCGTCGTCGGTGGCCACCAGTACCTTGTCAACCAGGGAACAGCGCGCCGCACCCTCGCAGACCCACTGGATCATCGGCTTGCCGCACAGGTCGGCGAGCGGTTTGCCAGGAAAACGGGTGGAGGCGTAGCGAGCGGGGATGATAGCGGTGACACGCATGGGCAGGCTCCAGGTGGAGGAATCGCTGCGCGCCACGGTAGGGGAATCCGTGGGGAGTGTCAAGACGGCGGGGCACTATGCCCCGCCGCTGTCATCAGATCCGCCGGTGCTTCTCCTCAATCTGCTGTACCAACTCTTCAAGTCCGGCCGACTCCGCGCTCGAGCCCTTGCCGCCGGCCGGAGCCAGCTGGGCGACCAGCCCGTGCAGTTCGAGGCCGAGATGCTTGTAGTGCAGCCTGTCCA
>JAMPXI010000121.1 GCA_023701265.1 Desulfuromonadales bacterium
ACTCGCCGCGCACGTAGACGTATCCCTGGGTGGCGCCGGTGGCATAGCCGGCAATGGCCATTCCCTCGATGATGCGGTGCGGGTCGGACTCCATCAACGCGCGGTCCATGTAGGCGCCGGGATCCCCCTCGTCGCCGTTGGCCACCACGAATTTCTGCACCCCGGCCGCCTTGCGCAGCAGCTGCCACTTCAGCCCGGTCGGATAGCCGCCGCCGCCACGGCCGCGCAACCCGCTCTGCACGACCGCCTCGCAGACCTCTTCCGGGGTGAAGTCATTCAAGGCCTTGGCCAGGGCGGCATAGCCGTCGGCAGCCAGATAGTGGTCGATGTTTTCGGGGTTGATGCGCCCGCAGTTTTCCAGGACGATGCGCGTCTGCCGGGCCAGGAACGGAAACTCTTCCGGCAGCCGGTTTTCGGCCGGCGGGGCCTGAGCCAGTTGCCCGGCCAGGATCTTTCCTGCCAGTTCGGGGGTCACCCGCTCGTAGATCGCGTCGGCTTGCCCCGGGCGCTGGACGGTCACCAACGGCCCACGGCTGCATGCTCCCAGGCAGCCGGTGCCGGTGACTTCGATCGTAACCCTGTCGCCATGTTCGGCGGCTGCCACGGCTTCGAGCGCGGCCTTGACCTCGCCGGCCCCGGAGGAGAGGCAGGGGGTGCTGCAGCAGATCAGCACCCGGCACGGGATCGCCCCTTGCAGCTCACGCAACTGCCCGGCGTGTGTCTGCAGCTCCTGGCGGTTCATGAGGTCGACTCCCGGCGGGGAGTGCCGTTCCCCAGGACAGCTGCCACCCGCCCCGCAATCCCCTCGGCAGTTTCCTTCCCCAGGACCTTATCGTCGACGACCAGCAGGGGGGCCAGGCTGCAGTTGCCGAAACAGCGGGCGGCGCCAAGGGTCAGCCGGCCGTCAGCGGTGGTCTGCCCGGAGTGGATGCCATAGGCGGCTTCCAGCACTTTGACGATTTCGCCGGCCCCTTTCACGTAACAGGCGGTGCCGGTGCAGACGATGCAGCTGTGCTCCCCCTTGGGACGCAGGGCGAAGGCGTGATAGAAGGTGGCCACCCCCAGGACCTGGCTTTCAGGAAGCTTCAGCTGGCGGGCGATGTCGCCGAGCAGTTCTTCGCCCAGGAAACTGTAGGCTTCCTGGGCGACATGGAGAACTTCGATGAGGGCGTCGGGGCGATACTGGAAACGCTTGAGGGTCTGGTCGACCAGGCGCCGGCGCGGGTCATCCACGTGGGCCACCGCGGATTCTGGGGGCACCGGCCGGGTTTCCATCCTGCGCGTTTCTCCTTCCGGGAGATCATTGCCACCAGGGTTAGCAGCTGCAGCGCCTTGTGCCCCTACAGATTAGCGCCTGCCAACCAGAGCGCAACCTGCGTTCGGCTCAGTCTATTCAGCTTCTTTCCTGACGATAGCTCAGCCACGGGTTTGCACCCTGCGCACCCTGCGCATCGATCGAACCGGCCTGGCCTTCCGGCAGGCACCCCTGCCGGGCGATCAGGTAACGCAACAGATCGACCACCGACACCTATGTCCATAACATTTGTGGTTTCGCATTCAGCGGCTACAACCCAGGGCATGTTCGATGATGGCCCTGGCGATCTGCTGGTTCTTGGATTTGCCATTGTTGAAAATCGCGTGGTAATGGAGCGGCTCGTGCTCGTTGGCGTCGAGCAGCTTGCGAATGATCCTGTCCCGCTCCTTCTGCCGGTCCAACACGATGATTTCCGCTTCCTGTTTGGTAATTTTCATGCGCTTGGCGATTGAGACCACTTTGAAATCGTGGTCCGCGATCAGCCGGAAATGGCAGCAGTTTGCCATCGATTTGGTGATGATGGCCGCCCCCAGCCCGACGATGACGGCATTCCCCGCGGAGGCAGTCATGACCACCTGCTCGCAAAGGAGCCGGTAGTAATCGGCGTCGCTTTTCCAGTTTTGGGAAAACGTGGCCAGCATGTCATCGAACCAGCGGGGCTTGCTGCCGAGAGCCTTCATGATCTCCTCGGGGACGTGGTGTTCCCTGGCGACGGCGTCGAGCAGGGACTTATCGACCAACAGCCACGGTTCGCCGGTTTTTTTCTCGGCCTGCCTGATCAACTCCCCGGCAACCGGAAACGCCTCGCACCCGAATTCCCGGGACAGGGTGATCGTCGGTTTCAACGCCGCACGCTTTACCAGGGCCCCAACCCGATGGCTCAGTTCATGGTAAGCCTTCATCCTCTGTTCGACTGATGGGGCAAGCTCTCCTATGGGCATAAATCCTCCTTCCCCGGCCCTCTACCCAAGCGGCTTCACAGCTCTTCGTAATCGGGCCGTCCGTCCCTTGAATGATACCACGCAAATTCAGTATTGCCCTGCAAAGGCAGGCAGCTAACCGCAGAGTCGCCCGGGCGGAGCATCGACCGTCACCTTGTAAGGATCGGGGACCGAGTCAGCTCGGCCACGGCGAGAGGTGGCAGCCAGAGCAGCAGGCCGAGCAGGCACAGAGTTCTCCACGCACATCGTTTCATATCAAAGCCCTGCCTTAAGGGTTAACGGAGAGCTGGATCGCTCCGGCAATCTCCTGGGCAAGCTTCACGATATTGCGCTGCTGGGCAGCGATCCAGGCGGGATACCCCGGTTCCGCGGGAGCCTCTTTGAGTTCACTGCGCCGTACAATCTGCGGCTTTTTCCCCTGCGGGTCGATCAGCGTCCAGCGCACCTCCAGGGTCGCTTCCCTGCCCGGCTCCCCACCCATGCTCAGCACGTCGATGCCCACCCGGCAGTTCGGGATGAAGTTCTGGTCCCACGGGAAGACTGACACCTTTTCGATGCCGAGGTTGCCGGCCAGCTGTTCGGCGACCGCCCTGGCCAGGTCGCGATCGAGTTCGCCGCTCCAACGGTGATACTCGGCCAGGCGGTAGCGGCCATCGGCGCCGCCGGTGGCGATCTGCGCCTGCTTGAGGATGTCGGGGATGACCACCGGGCCGACACTCACTGCCAGGATGCCATCGGTTGGCGCGCTCGCCACGACCGGCCGCTGTGCCGGGGCATAGAGGCTGTAATAGGCAACTTGCGGCGATGCGGCGAAGCAACCGGCGACCAGTATCCCAGCAACGACACTGGTCAGGGCGACGCGGACGATACGCTTATTCATGTTCTTTCCCTCCTTTGCCAAACAGCATCGATTCCGGCCGACGCTCCAGGGAATCCGTCAGCTCCCGCAGCGAACGCAGGGTCAGGGTCAACTCTTCCAAGGTCTTCTTGGCGTTGTAGCTGAGCGGCGAGTCCTTGCCGACGGCTCCCTGCAACTCCACCAGGGTTTTCTGCAATTCGTCGAGATTGGCCTTGAGCTGCGGCGCCGTCTCGTTGTTCAGTTTCCCGGCGAACTCACCGGCCTGTTTGAGTGCAACCTTGGCCTCCTTGAGAGTTTCATGCAGTTCGCTGCCGATCTGCTCGAACGGGATCTTCTCAATCCGGCTGGTGATCCGCGCCACACTCTCCTGGATCTGCTCCAGGGAGCCACCGATCGTCGGCACCACCGGGTAGCCATCTTGGTAGGCGAGCTTCGCCCTGGCCGCACGCGGCTGGAAGGCAAGATCGACCAGCAACTGGCCGGTGAGCATGCTGCCGGTTTTCAGCTGGGCGCGCAGGTTGCGTTGCTCGACCAGCCACTTGAGACCCGGGTCGGGATTCTCGACTGACGCCTGGAAGGTGTTCTCGGCAACCCCGCGAATCCGTTCCGGTTCAATGGCGACCACCACCGGTACGAGGAAATTCTGCTTTTTCACGTCGTACTTCAGCTCCAGGCTCACCACCTCGCCGACCTTGATGCCGTGCATCTCCACCGGCGCGCCCACGCTTAAGCCCCGCACCGATTGCTCAAAGATCAGCAGCCAGTTCTTGCGGATCGTGTAAGTCTTCTCCTGGATGCTTTCACGGTTGGGATAGAGGCGGAAGACGGCATGCTCGTTGGCCTCCTTGCCGGGCGGAGTGCCGTTGGGGAGTTCAAAGGCCAGGCCGCCGCCGAGTACGGTGATCAGCGATTCGGTCTGAACCTTCAACCCCTGGGCGCTGAGACTCACGTCCACCCCGCTGGCATTGTAAAAACGGGTGTTTTCGGTGACCCGGGTATGGTGCGGGGCCTCGATGAACATCTGGAGATCGATCGCCTGGCCGTCCGGGCTGAAGCCGTAGCTGACCACCTGGCCGACCTGGATCTGCCGGTAGTAGACCGGCTTGCCCACGGACAGCGAACCGAGCCGCTCGGCACGCAGCCAGAAGTGGCGGCCGGGAAGCCCGGAGGTCACCACCGGCGGCACTTCGAGTCCGGTGAAGTGATCAGTCGGCTGGCCGCCCGTGGCGGGGTCGATGCCGATGTAGGCGCCGGCGAGCAAGGTGCCGAGGCCGGAAACGGTGCCGCCGCGGATCTGCGCACGCACCACCCAGAAGCGGGTCTTGTCGTTCAGGTACTTCTCGGTATCCTTCTGCAACTCCGCGGTCACGAGCACTTGCTTGAGGTCTTCGCTCAGCCGAATCTCTTTGACCAGGCCGATATCCACGTCCTTATACTTGATCTTGGTCTTGCCCGCTTCCAGCCCTTCGGCGCTGACGAAGGTGATGGAGACGGTCGGGCCCTTCTCTTGAAAAGCCTTGAAAGCCAGCCAGCCGCCGATCAGCAGCGCCACGAGCGGCACGAGCCAGATGATGGAGAAACTGCGCCCGGGCTTGACCCTGGCGGTGGCCGCGTGCTGCGCGGCGGAAGGCTGGTCGGTCATGCGTCCTCCTCGAGGGCATCCCAGATGAGGCGGGGATCGAAACTCTCCGCGGCGATCATGGTGATCACCACCACTGTGGCAAAATAGACGGCGGCCGGGCCGGCCTCGATGGTGGCGACGGCGCCGAGCTTGACCAGCGCCACCAGGATCGTCACCACGTAGACGTCGAGCATCGACCAGCGCCCGACCACCTCGGTGAGCCGGTAGAGCGCGGTGCGGTCCTTCGGGTGCCAGTGCGAGCGGAACTGCACGGTAAGCAGGAGGGTAACGAGGATCAGCAGTTTGGCCAGCGGCACGAAGATGCTGGCGATGAAGATCACCGACGCGATTGCCCACGAGCCGCTGTGGATGAAGTAGATCACCCCGCTCATGATGGTGTCGACCTGAACGGTGCCAAGCGTCGAGGTGATGGTCATCGGCAGGACGTTGGCCGGGATGTACAGGATGGTGGCGGCCACGACCAGCGCCCAGGTGCGCGCCAGGCTGTTCGGCTTGCGCTCATGCAGGGGAGCGCCGCAGCGCGGGCAGACCAGGTGGTCATGGGCAGCGCTAGTCGGGGCCGTGGCGAGGAGATGGCAGTCGTGGCAGCTGAGCAGGCCGAGCTGCCGGGCGGTGGCCGGGGGAGAACTCATCGGCGGCGGTCCAGGCGATCCCAGAGCAGGGGCGGGTCGAGGGCGCTGATGGCGGCAGCCATGACCAGCACCAGCAGGCCGAAGGCGAAGACCGAGATGCCGGGGACGATGGTCGCCATCTTGCCGAGTTTGACCAGGGCCACCAGGATGCCGAGCATGAAGATTTCCAGCATCCCCCACGGGGCGACATGCCGCAACAGGCGAAAGACCCGGATGGCATGGGGGGCGGGCAGATCCCACTTCAGCGGTGCCAGCAGATAGAGCAGTCCGGCGATCTGCCCCAGCGGCACCAGCACGCAGGTGAGCAGGACCAGGGTTGCCAGGCCGTACAGTTGCTGGCGCCAGAGCTCGCGGATGCCGGTGAGCAGCCTGGTCTCCTGCACGAAGCCGCCGCTTTTCATGGCCAGGAAGGGGAAGCTGAGGGCAACGATGAAGAGGATCAGCGCACCGAGGGTCAGGGCCAGCGATCGGTCGATGCTGTCCGGCCGGTGGCGGTACAGCACCGCGCCGCAGCGGGCGCAAAGCAGGGTGGCCGCCGCCTTGTCGGGGAACTGGTTGAGCAGATCGCAGTCGTGGCAGGCAACTACGTGCATCGGTGCTCAAAACCTCGCCGTTACTTCCGCGCCTTCTGTCCAGGGAGTTTTGACAATCAATGCCCCTCCCCCGCGGAGGGGACCTATGAATTAATCAACCGCATAACCATAACATCCCATTCCTGGATTGCTACCTGCGTCGACGGAGTGGGCGATGGGCCTCGGCTATTTTTTCAACCGCATCGTCCCTCTGTCGTATTTCAGATCTATTTACAGCGGCGGCAATGCCGTTTCCCCGGCCGCCACCAGCTTGCCGCCCCGCACCGCGAAGCGCTTTTCCACGCGCAGCATCGGACAGCACATGAGGTCTTTCGGGCCGTGGGTGGTCATGGTCACGACCACCTGGTTGTCGCGGAGAGTGAGCCCCTGGATATCGACCCGGTCGCCGAGTTGCACCACGTCGCTGTTGACCCAGCCATCGGCCTTGCGTGTAAGCAGGGCCAGGTCGTAGAAGGAGCCCGAGCCGCCGGCCTGGGTGACCAGGACCACCGCTCCCAAATCCTGGCCGTCAATCGTTCCAAAGAGCTGGCGATCGGTCAGAATGACGATGAGTTCCGTGGTGGAACCGGGGGCTGCCGGCGCCCGGTAGATCCCCTTCGCCAGCGTCACTTCCCCGGATTCCCGCCAGATCGAGCGATAGGTCATCGAGGCGGGATCGGCGGCTTTAACTTTCGGGGCAGGTGCAGGGGCTGGGGCTGGGGCAGGTGCGGGGACAGGGGGAGGAACAGGCGGCGCCGGCGTGCGGACCACCTTCCCTGCCGGTGCGCAAGCGAAGCAGAGCAAGAGCAGCCCCATTGCGACCAGCGGCTTGATGATCATGGTTTCTCCTGCGGGATGACCCGCACCACACACCCTCTTCAGCATAGGTTTCCTCTTTCGACCGACATCACACAGGGGCGGGCGCGCGCCGCACTCCAACCTTAAATGCATCCTCACTCTACAGAAAAGCGCTCCGCTATAGTTACCAGTTTAACGCCCGTGACCAAAATTGAAACCATAGCGGCGCACCTTTGTTCGACCCCATACCGCAAATGTTGTTGATGGTCGCTGCGCGCCCTTCCCCGGTGCGTTCGGCAAACGGAAAAAGAAAACGCCCCGATTGCTCGGGGCGTTTTCTTTCTGCCGGACAATGCCGGACACTAAATGGTGGCGGTGCAGAGACTTGAACTCCGGACACTGCGGATATGAGCCGCATGCTCTAACCAACTGAGCTACACCGCCAAGAATCACGTAACAGCGCCTTCTGGCCGTTTGGCCGAAGGGATTTGTTATTTATCCCATTGCGCAAACCCTGTCAAGAGGGAAGCTGCGGGATGTTCATGACGGCAGTTTCATTGCCGAAAGCGCCAGGAGCAGCCAGCCGGCAAGGAAGGCCACCCCGCCCAGCGGGGTGACCATCCCCAGGGAACGAACGCCGGTGAGCACCATCAGGTAGAGACTCCCCGAGAAGAGCACGATCCCGGTGAAGAGGGTCCAGCCGACCGCCTTCACGGGGAGGTGCTGGGCCAGCAGCCCCACCAGGATCAGGCCGAGGGCGTGGGCCAGATGGTAGAGGACGGCGGTCTGCCAGACGGTCAGCATCTCCGCGCTGACCCGGCTTTTCAAGCCGTGCGCGCCAAAGGCCCCCAGCGCCACGGCCAGCAGCATATTGACACTCCCCAGCAATACGAACACCCGCATATCTTTTTCTCCTTTAAACGAAAGCCCCTTGAAATCTAACCGCCCGGCGGGTGAACACAAGGGAGCAAAACAAATATTTGCTGCCAGCCGCCCCGACGGGGGAAATCAACTGAGTGCTTGGGACAGTATATAGAATTCCCGTTCCCACTCAGGAACTAAGTATCCTGTCCCCTGAATTACTGACAAAGCCTGCGTGAGACACCCCCC
>JAMPXI010000122.1 GCA_023701265.1 Desulfuromonadales bacterium
CTGCCGGATAACACGGCCTGGCTTGGTGCATTGCGATTGGCGATCACCAGATCAAGTTTTTCATCGGCAAGCAGTTGCTGCACAGCAGCCATTGGTGCGGACACCGCCAACATCGAACCCTTGTCGCCGGCTCCAGCCGCCATCAGTTGTCCGCGCAGCCGTGACAGGGCATGGAACGATGCGTCATCGAGACGTTTTGCAGCGCACAGGGCCGTCAGTTCGCCATAGCTATGGCCGGCGGCGGCATCCGGAGCAAGACCAAACGACTCCAGCACCCGCAAGGCCCCTAGACTGATAGCGCCAATGGCGGGCTGGGCCGCATCGGTGGCACGCAGCGCTGCCTCCTGGGCATCACGGTCCTCATCGCTGAAGGCGGTTGGGGGATAGATCAGGTCCGACAGACGTGCGCCACCCGCTGCGACAAATCCCTGGTCAGCGGTCTCAAGGCTTTCCAGGATCTGTGGGAAAGCGCAGGCCAGGTCACGCAGCATACCGGTATATTGGGCACCCTGGCCGGGAAAGAGCATGCCGACCCGACCGGAAACGGCGCCAACGGCATACCAGGCGCCATCGGGAGTGTTCCATGCGAAGTCCGGTTGTTTGCGCAGCATGGTCAGCGTGTTGGTGCACAGTGATTTCAACAGCGTCTTGCCCTGTTCAACGACCAGCGCCAGACGACAGGGCGCCGACGGATCAAAGGTCGCACGGAGCGTCGCCGCCATGGAGCGGATTTCGCGCCAGTCATTTCTTTCCGCAACCTCGGCAATGGCTTTTTCCAGCGTCACTGCGTCCGGGGCGGAAAATGGCAGAAGCTGAACAGCGCCGTCCCAGTCAGCCGCTGCGGCGGCGGGTGCATATTCTTCAAGGACCACATGGAAATTCGACCCGCCGAAGCCGAGGGCGCTGACTGCGGCCCGGCGCGGGTGGCCGTTCCTGGAGAGCCAGGGGCGCTTGCGCGTGGTGAGGTAAAAAGGCGACCGGCCCTCGGAAACTTCACGCAACGGCTGTTTTACCTTGATGGTCGGTGGAATGACTTTGTGATGCAGAGCCAGAGCAGCCTTGATCAGTCCCGCGGACCCTGCTGCCGCCTTGGTGTGACCGATTTGCGACTTGACCGAACCGAGGGCGCACCACGGCTGGTCGGCTTCTCCATAAATGTCGCGCAGCGCCGACACCTCTACCGCATCGCCGACCTTGGTACCGGTACCGTGGGCTTCCAGCAGACCGATGCTGTCAGGAGTGACCCCCGATCGTTGATAGGCATCCCTGATGGCCTTTTTCTGGCCCGACGCGCTGGGGGTGTAGATCGCTTCACCCTTGCCGTCGCTGGAGGAACCGATGCCGCGAATGACCGCATAGATCCGATCGCCATCACGTTCGGCATCGGCAAGGCGTTTGATGACCACAATGCCGAGCCCCTCACCCAGGATAGTGCCGTCCCCTGAAGCGTCGAACGGCTTGGCGTCACCGGTGGGGGACAGCGCCGGGGTTTTGCTGAAGCACATGTACATGAAGATATCGTTGAATGTATCGATACCGCCGGTAACAACCATGTCGGACTTGCCGGTCGCCAGTTCGAGAGAGGCAAGGTGCAGGGCGCTCAGGGAACTGGCACAGGCAGCATCCACGACACAATTGGTGCCGCCCAGGTCAAACTGCTTGCTGATCCTGCCGGCAACCACGTTGCCAAGCAGGCCGGGGAAGGAATTTTCCTGCCAGGAAACATAGGAGTCGGAGATGCGCTGCACCACGTCCTCGGCAGTAGCGTCATCCACGCCAGCATCCTTGAGGGCCGTCCGCCAACGGGGGTGGCCGAGGCGTGCCCCAAGAGGAATGACCAGTTCGAGAGTTCCGGTGACTCCCAGGATAACACTGACCCGGTCGCGATCGTAGGCACGGTCGGCGCCATAGCCGGCATCCTTGAGGGCCTGTCCGGCGACGACCAGCCCCAGCAACTGCGAGCTGTCAATCGCCTCCAGAGTGGCGGGAGGAATATTGTATTCCATCGGATTGAACGGGACATCGGCAAGAAATCCGCCGCGATGTCCATACGTCATGTCGGGAGATTTCGGATCCTGCTTATAGTAGTCCTGCACACGCCAATGGGAGGCCGGAATGTCGCTGATCGCATCGATCCCTTCGCGGACAGCGGTCCAGTAGGACGTGCTGTCTTCCGCCCGGGGAAAGAGGCAGCCAATGCCGATAATGGCCAGGGGTGTCATGCTGGCGGGACTTGCCTGATTGCCTGTATCCTGTATCACGCGAAGTACTCCTTGATCTCTGTGTCTTCAAACGGTTTTACCGTAAAATCTGCAGGCAGCTGAACGTTCTGATAACGCAGCATGTTGGCGCGGGTAAGCACGGATGCACCAAACAGTATATTGCGGGCAACCGTAGCGACCCGGCGCTGTTCCGGCATTTCCAGGAAACTTCCGGCCACCCATTCATTGAACGCACCCATCGCGGGGCCGCACCAGACCTGATAGTCCATCATGCGGCCAGGAGCGCCATCCTTTGCCCAGTGCGCGGCCTGCCCCAGGTACCAGCGGAATACCAACGCCATGCGATGCTTCGGATCACTTGCGGCTCGCTCAACCTGGCGCGGATCGCGCTTGAGGAAATAGGCCTGGGTATCACGCCAGATGTCATCAAGTTTTGCCTGAAATAAAGTTTTTTCCAGCTTGTCGCGTTCGGCAACCGGGATGCCGTCCAACCCGTCATGATTTCGATAGAGATCATAGAGCTTGGCCGCACGCATGGGAAACATGGTGCCGCGCTTCAGCACCTGCACGTTGACCCCCATTTCGAACATGTCCGCAGCCGGCGCCATGGTCACATCGGCCTGCCGGGTTTCCGCCAGCATCTTGCGCACCGCCGTCGAGGTTCCGGATTCAACGCAGGCCTGGTTGACCGACCCGGTCATGATGTAGGCGGCACCCATGGCAAATGCAGCGGCCGCTGCGGCTGGAGTGGCAACCCCGCCCGCAAGTCCGACCCTCAACTTGACATCATACCCGAATTTCTGCTCCATCCGGCCAGCCACAGAGGCAATCGTCGGGAACAGGGCAATGGCCGGACGGTTGTCGGTATGCCCGCCGGAATCCGCTTCAGCGGTTATTTCCTGCGCCATCGGTATCCGGGCTGAAAGCTCCGCCTGCTCAGCGGTAATGGCCCCTTCATCCAGCAGTTGCCGCAATAATTTCTCGGGCGGTGGGGAAAGGAACTTTTCGGCCAGTTCCTCCCGCGATACCTTGGCGATGATCCGGTTTGGCACAACAATCTCGCCATTTGCGGCACGATGGATGCCGTGCGTGCGATACCGGACCAGCGGCAGCGTGAGGGAAAGAAAGGCCGACGCCTCAACCAGTTGCACGTTTTTAAGAATGTACAACTCGGCCAGCGCGGCCTCCAGATCAGGTTCCTGAGGAGAATGGATCAAGTTGAACCCGCAGGGGACGCCCGCCATGGTCAAGCGGTCCACTGCTGCCTCCACCTCGGCAAACGCGAGACCCGCCGCCCCGAAAAAACCAAGCATGCCGGCCTGTCCCAACGCTTCTACCATGGCAACGGAGCTGATCCCTTTTGCCATGGAACCGCCAAGATAAGGATAGCGTATGCCGATTTCACGGCAGAACCCCCTGTCGCCAAGCTGTCCCGGCAACAGCGATGGAGCATAACCGGCAAGTGACTCGACATTCGGCCCGATGGCCGACACATTGACGGGATGCGAAATTTTCCGGAGGGTTTCCGAAGAGATATGGTTCATATTTTGTGACTTCAATTGAATGGCTCTTTTCGCACCACTTCGATATGCAGCGACGCTTCACTCTGCCGGGGGTTGAGATTGGCAAACATCACTGGCGGCAAGAGGATGACGGCAACCGATGGCGCCGCCGGCAGCGGGCGTGTATCATCACGGACCTCCCTCTGCGCCAGGATGGTTAATGCAGACGACGACGAAAGCTGCCGTGGGTGTCGAACGCAAAACGCGCTGGAATACTAGAGAAAAACGGCGATGAGTTCAAGCATGCAAACCGGCAAGCCGACATCAAAATGCCAACCCCTTGTTATGATTATTGGTGCCCGGGACCGGGAGCGAACCGGTACGGCCAAAAGCCGAGAGATTTTAAGTCTCAGCCCCCGGTTTCAGCGGCCCGCAACGCACAACAGACAACAACAACTAAAGAGAGAATACAATAACGATTTCGAAATGTTAAGCAAACGAGCTGCCGACCTCGGTTTGTTGCGGTTTATGGTCATGTTTAGTGCAGAACGGCCTGTTGTTGGTTCAAAATGTCACAAAAATGCCATAAAAATTCCGGCTAACCCTCTCTATATTCCACAGCCCGCCGACGTCCTGCCCGTGGTTCCGCAAACTGGCGGCCAAAAATATTTACTTTACTCTGCGTGACGCGCGCTGTCGAGCAGGCTTTTGCATCAGTGCGTACTTGGCAAACAGGTCTTCAGGTGGCGCGAGGAGATACCGCCAAACCCCATAGACTCAAGTTCGATCAAAGTGAAATTCCTGCCTCCTTGCAGGCAACCTCCACCTTGCTTGTCCAGACCTTCCCTCTTTTTGTCAGTGTCTCCAACGCGAGCGCCAGGTCGCCCGGGCGGTCATTCTTGAGCAGTTCAATAAGGAGTCCGGCCTGGCGGAGATCCTTGGCCTTCTTGTCAGTTGCGGTGACGTCGCGCTCTTGCGAGACAATCAGCTTGTGCAGCGCATATCGCGCAGGTTGCGGCACATTCACCAGGCAGGGGGTGCCGGCGACCATCACCGCATGGACCGCGTCTTCGATGAGGTAGTCAAGATAGCGAAGGGGCGTCGCCGCGGCATTGAGGCGGCGGATGAACACCGGCGTGGATGCACCTCGGCTCCCCGGGGTCAAAAGATCCACACGGAGGGTTTTCCCCCGGATGGCATAGGATGTCGAGGGCTCTTTGCGAGAAAAACCCGGCACGGGGAAAAACCCCATTCCCAAAGATTTTATTACCGCCGGGACATCGGCTTTGATATCGGGAACTGCAATGGCGACATGGTTGCTGCCGGCGACGTCGACATCCTGCGTCTGCCGCGCATCGCCTCCCCACCTTACACCGAGCATCGCCCCGTAAATCTGAAACGCCACCGTACCGACGATGACTCCACCGGCGTGGAACACACCGCTGTCCGCAAACCGCCCGATGACCCGGGCCATATCCGGCATGACAGGGACAACACCTCCGGCAATCACCTGAGCAGCGAGTCGTTGAATCATCGCCAGATCGATATGCACGTCATCTTTTCCGGCTTTTTTCTCCTCAATCAGTCTCAGGGTTTCATCGTTGTCCGGGCCGATGTAAATCTGGACACGGCCGCCAGGGGTCGTCGCCTGAAAGTAGTTGTAAACCGTGTTTTTCACCACCTTGGTCGTGAAGTCGCCGCGAAGCGTGGCGATGCTGCGCAGCGCTTCGAAGGCTTCAAGCCTTTCACGCAGGTCAGCCAACAAGACCAGTGTTTCGCCGCCAATTCGCTCCATGATTGCTCCGTATCAACTACTTCCCGATGGTTATACTCACTATTTCTAAAAGTGAGTATAACCAGAAAAAGGATTAAAGCAATCCCTCAATACAGAATAGCAACTGCTGGGCAAGATAGTGAGGCAACCCTGCGAGAGCACGATCTGATCACTCTGTCACCGCCTTATCCTTGACCACGCAGCGAATTCCGCCCTCCTTGAGGCCGGGGCGGAAGCAGCCGTTGCAAGAGATGCACTTGGCACGCGAGGTGTCACCGCTCTGCCAGCGTCGCGGAAGGTCTGGTTCCCAGATCAGGGGGCGGGACAGGGCAATACCGTCGACGCCGGCGGCAACCGTTTGCTGAGCCACCGCGAAGCTCCTGAAACCGCCGACGGAGATTACCGGGCAGCCGACTGCGGCCTTGATCCCTTTGGCCAGCTCCAAGTTGTAACCTTCCTGTTCGACGGTATCGATTTTGGTGCGCACCGGGGTCTGACTGCCAGAGGCACCGGTGCCGCCACTTACCTCGATGGCGTCGATCCCCTCGGCATCCAACACCTTGGCGGCGTAAAGCGCGTCCTCGGCGCTGAGTCCCCCTTCCAGGTTGTCGCAGCCGTTGAGTTTGATCATGACTGGGAAGTCGCTCCCTACCGCCGCGCGCACTGCGCGGTAGACCTCCAGCAGGAAGCGGCAGCGGTTCTCGATCGACCCACCGTATTCGTCGTCGCGCCGGTTGGTCAGCGGGGAGAGGAACTGGTTGATGAGGTAGCCATGGGCGCCGTGAAGCTGTACGGCGTCGAAGCCGTATTCTTTTGCCCTCCGGGCACCGGCAGCGAATGCGGCGACCAGCCGGGCGATTTCCTCCTTGAACAGCTCGGCGGGCTGCTCGGGGAACTGGTCGACCTTGACCGACGACGGCGCCAGGGGGCGCTGCCCCGCGTTCTTGCTGTCGGTCTGGCCGCCGGCGTGGACAAGCTGGATGCAGACCTTGCCGCCCTGCTCATGCACGGCCTTGGTCAGGGCACGCATCTCAGCGGCGAAATCGTCGACGTGGATCCCCATCTTTCCCGGCAATTGCTTCCCTTCGCGGCTGACGAAAGCGTAGCCGGTGATGATCAACCCTACCCCGCCCTCTGCCAGAGTTCGGTAGCAGTCGATGAGCCGCTGGGTCGGGCGACCGTCGGGTTCGCACATCCCTTCCCAGGTGGCCGAGCGAACCAAACGGTTGCGCATGGTCATGCCATTGAGGGTGAGTTGATCGAACAATGATGTCATGATTATGTCCTTCTTCTTGATTTCAAGGTTTCGCTGCAACCCTCCTACTCCGGCACACCCACAATCGCCGACACCACCCGGGTATGGATCGGCTGTGCCGACGGGATGCCGGTGAACGCTTCGACAATGCTTTTCGTGGCCATCGGGCGACTCTTCAGATCCTTGCGGATATCTTTCAGGCGCAGTGGCTTGAACCGCTTGCGACTCATCAGCTTTTCGTACCAAACACCGCGGATCAGGTCGAGCCAGGCTTCGGCGACCGCATCCAGGTCGGGGCGCTCGTCTTCCGTGGTGGGGATGTTGAGCAGTTCCAGGGCAGCGCGAACCACCTCATGGCGTTCGCGGTCGTTGTTCTGCTCGGCAACCTTCGAATAATGACCGAGGACCAGTCGCATCTCTTCCAGAGCCCGCTGTTTCTTGCGCGGCAACAGCATTTCCTCGGCATCGAGCACTTGCTCCAGGAACTTGGCGATGAGGTCCGACGCCTTCTGATCCATCGGGCGCGTCTCGACATCCCCCGATAGGAACTTCCTGAGCTTGGCCGCAACGTCTTCAAGGTCCGTTTCCGGCTTGGCGTGCAGATGGTCGAGCAAGATCCACTTGGGCGCACCATGCTCTGCGCCGGCAATGGCCATGAACGCCCATGGCTTCCTCGATTTGACCAGACTGACCGTTGAGAGAACTCGTGCCTTCGAATTCCTGACGTCAGCGTAGACATCGGCTGGGACCATGCCCATTTCCGGGTCAACCAGTTCGCGGACTGGCTGAAAGGCGTCACGCAGTCCATCCCACGATTGGCCGGCGCGCTCCATCTCGGTCAACTGCTGGATCATCTCTTCGGCCGTGGATGGCCCCGTCGCCTGCATCTCCTCGGGGATCAGGTCTTCGGGCAAATCCAGGTTGGAGCCGAGGATTTCCTTGACCTCGGTATAGCGCTGATAGAATTTCCGGTCCGCCTTGAGGGAAAACTCCTCGCTGTCCTTGGGCCACCACACTTCGATCTTCTTGTGCGGGCTGTTCATCCGGTCGACGCGGCCAACACGCTGCTCGGCAATGCGGATGACACTGGGCATATCCAGCAACACGACGGCGGA
>JAMPXI010000123.1 GCA_023701265.1 Desulfuromonadales bacterium
CCCCGGGAAGCTGTAGGCCGCAAGGAGCTGCGCCAGCTCCTTCGGGGGGGTCGGCTTCTTCTTCCCCAGCGAGCGGGCCGCCTCGCCGAGGAAGTGATTGAGCAGCAGCGGGATATCGCCCTTGCGTTCGCGCAGCGCCGGCACATGCACACTGTGGGTGCGCAGCCGGTAGTAGAGATCCCGCCGGAATGTCCCGGCAGCTTCCCGGGCGGCCAGATCGCCGTGGGTGGCGACGATGACCCTGGCCCTGAGCCGCTTGGGACGGTCGCTCCCCAGCGGGAAATACTCGCCTTCCTGCAGCAGGCGCAGCAGCTTGATCTGCGAGGAGATCCCCAGATCGCCGATTTCATCGAGGAAGAGCGTGCCATCCGCGGCTTCCTCGACCATTCCCCGCCGCGCCTGGTCGGCGCCGGTGAAGGCACCGCGCACATGGCCGAACAGGGTGTCGGCAAAGACCGTGTCGTCCAGCCCCGCGACGTTGACCGCCACCAGCGCCCCCCGCTGACCACTCAAGCGATGAGCGACCCGGGCGATCAACTCCTTGCCGACGCCACTTTCTCCGGTTATCAGCAACGGCTGAGGGCTGGGCGCCACTGCTTCGATATAGGCGAAAATCGTCTGCATCGCCCGATCGCAGGTGACGATTTCGCCGAAGGCCTCGGGGTGATTGAGTTCGCCGGAGAGGAGGTGGCTGGTGACCGCCCGGTTTTCCTGCTGCAGTTCCAGCATCCTGACCGCCCGGAGGATGCCGCTGATCAGCCGGTCCTCCTCCACGGTCTTGACAAAATAGTCGAAGGCCCCGTGTTTCATGCATTGCACGGCGGTTTCCAGTTGGTTCAGGCCGCTGATGACAATGGTAATGACCTGCGGATGGCGCTCGGCAATCCGGCGCAGCAGCTCCTCCCCGGAGAGGTGCGGCATGGTGTGGTCCAAAAGGACCAGGCCGACATTGTGCTGTTCGATCAGCCCCAGTGCCTGCCGACTGTCCGGACAGGTCAGGACGTTGGTGATGCCGGCGTTGCGCTCAAGGATAACCGGCAGAGAACGCAGCCAGGCCGGTTCGTCGTCGACCAGCAGAACTGCGAAGGATGGGTAGGATTTAGCGTTCATGGGTTCCTCTCGTAAGTGACCGCCGGCAGAACCAACAGCACCGTGGTGCCCCCGCGCGGCTGAGAGTCGAAGTGCAGTTCGCCACCGTGCTCCTTGACGATCCCGGCCGACACCGACAGGCCGAGGCCGGTGCCGCCGCTCTCCCGTTTGGTGGTAAAGAACGGCGCCGTCAGGTGCACGAGATGTTCGGGGGCGATCCCCACGCCTTCATCGCTGACCCGGACCCAGACACTGCGGGTTTCGGCCGCATAGCCGGTTTCCAGGGTAATGCCCTGGTCAGGATCGGAGAGCGACTGGCAGGCATTGAGGATCAGATTGACCACCACCTGCTCGATGCGCTGGGCCTGACCGCGCACGGGAGGCAAAGCCTCCCCATAGCTGACCGTGAAATGGTCGGTCGCCTTGCGGATGGTCACCTCGACCAGGCGGACCGCCAACCCCACGACCGTGTTGATATCGACCGGTTCGCTGGCGAGGTCGTCGCTGCGCCGGGCAAAGTCCTTGAGATCCTCGACGATGCGCTTGATGCGCTTGGCACCCTCGTGCATATCGTCGAGCATCTGGGGGAGCTTGTCGCGCATACGCGAGTAGGGGATGCCGCCGAGCATGAACTCGCCGTGCTCCCGGTAGTGCTCCTCGAGAATCCCCTCGGCATCGGTATAGGCGTCGCAGATGACCGGCGTGTTGAGCAGGATCAGTCCGGTCGGGTTGTTGATCTCATGGGCGACGCCAGAAACCAGGATCCCCAGCGAAGCCATCTTGTCGGCCTGGATCAACTGGTCCTGATGACGGCGCAACTCTTCCAGCGCCCGGCGACGCTCGGCGACTTCCATGGCCAACTCTTCGGTCCGCTGAGCGACCTTGCGCTGCAGGGTCCGCGACCAGATCACCGTGCCGGCCAGACCGATCACCAGGACCACCAGCACCATCATGCCGTAACGGACCGTCCGCTCCCAAGGGAAGCGCGGCGGCTCCAGCACTCCCAGCCATTTATCGTAGATGGCTCGATATTCGCCGGTCTGCTTGAGGATCGCCAAGCCTTCGTTGATGCGGGCAAGAAGTTCCTCGTCCCCTTTCTTGACGGCGTAGCAGTAACGCTTGGTCGACACGCTCCTGGCTACCGGCACCAGGTTGTTCAGCTTCAATTCGCGGATCAGGTACATCCCCGGCAGCATTGCCACCACCGCATAATCATGTTCCCCCGAGGCGAGCAGGCGCATGACGCCGGCAGGCGTGTCGGTCATGTGCAGCTCCCGGTTGAAACCGAGATTGCGCAGGGTGTCGTGCATGATCCCGTCTTTGAAGACGATCACTTCCTTGCCGCGCAACTCTTCGAACGAACTGACCGGCGGCGTCTCCCTGCGGGCGAAGATGGCATGATTGACGATGGTGTGCGGCGGCGAGAACGCCAGGGTCCGGGTACGCTCGTCGGAGTACGAGATCCCCTGCAGCACGTCGACCGTGCCATCCAGCAGGGCGTTGCGCATCTCCGACCAGCCGCCGGAGACAAATTGCACCCGCATCCCCATGACCTCGGCAATGGCGCGGGTCAGATCGACGTTGTAGCCGACCGGTTGGCCATTCTTGTCGACGAATTCGTAGGGTGGATAGTCGCGGTCGGCGCCGACGGTGATGGTCAGGATATGGGCCGGGTCATCAGCTTCAGAACGGGCGTCGCCCGCAAAAGCCAGCAGCAGGGTCGCTGCCAACAGCACCGGGAAGCCCATGAAAAACAGCAGCGTATAAGAGTTGACCGGCTTGCTCATGCTTATCCCGAACCATCAGATTTTCAGGATTAACCCTACGACAGGAAGGGCTCGGGGTGCAAGTTCGGCATGCACGGCCGGGTTTCAACGCCAAGAGGCCGGAGCGATCACGCTCCGGCCTCTTGAAGGGAACAACCTCTGACTGAATTCAGCCGAGGAACAGATTGTGGTTGCGGGCGCGGTTGGCCAGGATGGTGGGATCGATCACCTCACCACAGGAGCAGCACTTCCAGGCATCGAAAGCACGCACGAAATCGTAGAACTTCTCAGCATACATACGGCTCTTGCACTTGGGGCATTTCATGATGCTACCTCCTGTTCGATGTCAGAGTTGCCATATCCGTCCCATGAACGTAGGCAATGACATTACACAAGGCATGCCAGTCACGAAAAAAAGGGCCATAACGGCCCCGTCCCCTCACTGAGATCTAATAAATTCCCCTTTTATTTACAGCTAGTTATCTTCGTCGACAAAAAATGGCCGCAAAGCCTTAAGCTTCGCCGGCCCAATGCCTTTGACCCTTTCGAGAGCCTCGAAGCGGCCAAAGTCGCCATAATTTTGACGGTCACTCTCGATTTGGGCCGCCAACTTCTCACCGATTCCGGGAAGCGTCACCCAATCGTCCCGGCTCATCCGGTCCGGATGGAGCAGGATACCCAGGGCCAGGCGTTGGCGCGCCGGCATCCATCCTTGCTCGACCGCTGCCTGAAACTGGCCCGGAACATCGATCGCAAGCGCCATGCCATCGACGATGCCGGCATCGTCGATGGTCTCTGTCAATGCACCGGGCTCCGTCGCCGCAACCCCCGTCAATTCAATGACGCCACGAATCGTCATTCCGTCAGAAAATTGATGCACACCCGGGTTCGGAAATCCGGAGCCGAGCAAAATCCGCACCCCGTCCGTCGATTCTAAAGAAAAAGCCGGAGAATCTTGCAGTGGCAAGACTCCCCGGCCCAACAGCAGGGCAACGGCCGCGAAAACCACCGCTCCAAACAGGAACGGCGGATGCGGCCGGGTGCAGCTAGTGTGCATCCTGGTCCCGGAGCAGTTTATAATGAATGGCATCGATCAACGCCTGATAGGAGGCATCGATAATGTTGTCGCTCACCCCGACCGTGCCCCAACGCCCGGTCTTGTCGCCGGACTCGATCAGCACGCGAGTCATCGAAGCGGTCCCCTTCCCGGCCGGCAGGACGCGCACCTTGTAATCGTAGAGCTTCATCTCCTTCAGGTGCGGGTAGAACTGCTCCAGAGCCTTGCGCATGGCATTGTCCAGAGCGTTGACCGGCCCGTTTCCCTCGGCCGCGGTGTGCTCGATCTTGCCGCCGACCTTGACCTGCACGGTGGCTTCGGAGGAGGGCATCTCGTCTTCGTGGCGCTTGGTATCGATCACGCGGAAGCCGATCACCGAGAAGAAGCTGCGCAGGGTACCGAGTGCCCGGCGCATCAGCAGCTCGAAGGAAGCCTCGGCTCCCTCGAACTGGAACCCCTGGTTTTCGAGTTCCTTGATCTTTTCGAGGATCTCCAGCGTCACCGGGTCCTTGCTGTCGAGGTTGACGTTGAACTCCTCGGCCTTGACCAGGATATTCGACCGCCCGGAGAGGTCGGAGACCAACACGCGGGTGACGTTGCCGACCTTCTCGGGACGGATGTGCTCGTAGGTTTCCGGGTGACGCTGGATCGCCGAAACGTGCACGCCGCCCTTGTGGGCGAAGGCCGAGTTGCCGACGTAGGCCTGGTGTTTGCCCGGAACCATGTTAGCCAACTCATAGATGGTGCGTGACAACTGGCGCAGGTTGCGCAGCTGCTCGTCGGTGATGCACTCGCGCCCCATCTTCAGCCTGAGCGCCGGGATAATCGAACAGAGATTGGCGTTGCCGCAGCGTTCACCGAAGCCGTTGATCGTCCCCTGCACGTGCACCACGCCGTTTTCCACCGCCACCAGCGAATTGGCCACCGCGCACTCGCCGTCATTGTGGGTGTGGATCCCCAACGGCGTCTTGATCCGCTTTTTCACGACCTTGATGATCTCGGCCACCTCGAACGGCATGCTGCCGCCGTTGGTGTCGCACAGCACGATGCAATCGACATTGGCCTGTGCCGCCGCCTCCAGCGTTTTCAGGGCGTATTCCGGATTGGCCTTGTAGCCGTCGAAGAAGTGTTCGGCATCGTAAATGACTTCGCCGACATGCTCCTTCAGGTAGGCCAGGGAATCATTGATCAGTTCGAGGTTCTCCTCGAGACTGATGCGCAACGCCTCACGGACATGAAAATCCCAGGTCTTCCCGAAGATGGTGACGGTGTCGGGCTCGGCCTGCACCAGAGTGCGGATGTTGTTGTCCTTGTCCGGGGTGACCTTCGCCCGTCTGGTTGAACCGAAGGCCGCAATCCTGGCATGGTTCAGCTTGACCTTGCGGACATCTTTGAAGAAGGCGATGTCCTTGGGGTTGGAGCCCGGCCAGCCACCCTCGATGTAGTCGATGCCAAGGTCGTCGAGTTTCTGGGCGATGCGGATCTTGTCGGCCACCAGGAAGGAGACGTCTTCCGCCTGGGTGCCGTCGCGCAGGGTGGTATCGTACAGCCAGACTCTGCTCATGCCATTCTCCCCTGGAGCACCTTGGCCGGATCAGCCCTTGGCCAGACTGAAAGCTTCGTGCAGCACGCGCACAGCCAGTTCGGTGTACTTGTCGTCGATGACGCAGGAGACCTTGATCTCGCTGGTGGAGATCATCTGGATGTTGATCCCCTCGGCCGAGAGGGTCGAGAACATCTTGCTGGCCACACCGGAGTGGGAGCGCATGCCAACGCCGACGATCGACACTTTGGCGATCGTCTCGTTGCTGTCGACACCGGCGGCGCCGACCTTGGCAGCAGCCTCCTCGACGATCTTGAGCGCTTTCTTGAAATCGGCGCGCGGCACGGTAAAGGTCAGATCGGTATACCCTTCATGCGAGACGTTCTGAATGATCATGTCGACCGTAATGTTCGCCTCGGACAGGGGGGAGAACAGCTTGGCGGCAATCCCGGGCTTGTCGGGCACGCGCATCACCGAGATCTTCGCCTCGTTCTTGTCATAGGTGATCCCTGAAACCAGCACTGCTTCCATATCGGCATCCTCCTTCGTCACCAAAGTCCCTGGATTGTCGTTGAAACTGGAACGGACGTGGACGACCACGCCGTATTTCTTGGCAAACTCCACCGAGCGGATCTGCAACACCTTGGAGCCGAGCGAAGCCATTTCGAGCATCTCTTCGTAAGAGACCTTCTCCATCTTGGAGGCCTCGGGAACGATGCGCGGGTCGGTGGTGTAGATGCCGTCAACGTCGGTGTAGATCTCGCAGACATCGGCGTTGAGGGCCGCGGCCACGGCCACCGCCGAGGTGTCGGAACCGCCACGGCCAAGGGTGGTCAGGCTCCCCTCGCGGTCGATCCCCTGGAAACCGGCGACCACCACGATGGTGCCGTTCTTCAGATCCTCGCGGATCTTGGTGCCATCGATTTCCTCGATACGTGCCTTGGAATAGGCACTGTCGGTGATGATCGGCACCTGGAAGCCCATGTAGCTTTTCGCCTTGTACCCCATCGACTGCAGGCACATGGCAAGCAGGGCAATCGACACCTGTTCACCGGTCGCCACCATGACGTCGTATTCCCGCTCGCTCGGGAATTCGCACATCTCGTTGCACAGGGCCACCAGTTTGTTGGTTTCGCCGGACATCGCCGAAACCACCACAATCATGTCGTTCCCTTCGTCATAGGTCCGGGCCACGCGGCGCGCGACATTGCGGATCCGCTCGACGGAGCCCATGGAGGTACCGCCGTACTTCTGAACGACTAGAGCCATAGCTGGACAATCCTCCCTGACGTCGCCGGCAACCAGGGTCGGCGCACGTGTTGTCGAAAGTCGCCCCGGAAGGGGTCAAAACACCTTATTAGCAGGAAACTTTCTACCGGTCAAAGGGTATTCGCGGACTTGGCCAAAACCGCGACCAGTTCCATTCCGAAGGTATCGCCCGCTTCGAAACACAGTTCGCGCCGCAGCGCATCGATCCGGACCAGAATGATCCGCAACGATGCCGGCAGGGGCGTGCTCAGACGGTCCGCCCACTCCACCAGAGTGACGCCGCCTCCTTCGGCGATCTCATCATAACCGAGATCTTCCAGATCCTCGACCGTTGTCAGCCGATACAGGTCGAAATGATGGAGAGGGAGGCGCCCCTGATGAATATTCAGCAGGGTGTAGGAGGGGCTGGTCACCGGGCTGTCGACAGGGACGCCCAACCCTTCGGCGACTCCCTGGGCAAAGCAGGTCTTGCCGGCGCCAAGTTCGCCGGCAAGGAGCACCACCAATCCAGGCCGGGCCAATTGGCCAAGCCGGCGACCGAGGGCGCGGGTCTCCGCCGGGTCCGCAGTGATCGTGCTCCAGCGCTCCAGCAAGCTAGCGGCCTTTGCGGTTGGTTCGCCGCACAGGACCCTACCGCCCCAGCGTGCGGATGATGTCGAAGCGGGCGACCACACCCACCAGCCGGTCGCCGTCGAGCACCGGCAGCAGATGCACCTTGTGCTCGACCATCAGGTTGGCAACCTCTTCCACCGGCATGTCCGGGGTGCAGGTCACCACCTCGCGGGCGCAGATTTCGCCGACCTTGCGGGCGGACACCTTGCGCACTTCGTCACTGAACACCTTGGGGCTCTCCAGGTAGATGACCCAGTCGAACAGGGAAATGACCGTCGGAATATGCAGCGGCTTGTCCTGTTCGATCAGGTCGGTCTGGCTGACGACGCCGACCAGGCGGCCAGCCGCATCGACCACCGGCAGGGTCTTGTAGTTATGCTCCACGAACAGAGCAGCCAGCTCCTTGAGGTCGGTCTCTTCACGAACGGTACAGACCTCGCGGGTCATGATCTCCTTGGCAGTCAGCATGTGATCTCCTTAAGCAGTGAGTGTCTTGCAATTGGCAGCTCGCGCAGCAGGTCGGTGGC
>JAMPXI010000010.1 GCA_023701265.1 Desulfuromonadales bacterium
AACGACACTGTTCTTGTCATCGTCGAGAAAACGATTTTTCACCACCAGTTTGTCGCCGTGGAACAGCTCGGGGCGATGACATTTCTCACAGGTATCGCGGGCCGGGCGTAAACCGTGGACGGGAGTGGCAATCGGGCGCGGGTAGGTGTTGGCCACGACTGCCAGCAGCTGGCGGGCGCCGGAGATCTTCGATTTGACGAACCAGTCGGCCCCGGAACCGATGTGGCACTCCACGCAGGTGACTCGCGAATGGGGACCATTCTGATAGGCGGTGAACTCCGGATTCATGACCTTGTGGCAGAATTGCCCACAGAAGGTGGTCGACTCCATGTAATGGTAGGCACGGTACAGAAACAAGCTGAAGACCGTGAAGTTGATCGAGGTCAGCAGAACGATCAGAAAGACGTTTCGCCGCAGTCGGCCGAATAGTTCCGGTTCGGTGAAGTACTTGCGCAGGTATTCGAGTGTGAACAGGTGTACTTCACGGGTGCCGCGGAAAAAAAAGGAGCCGATGAAGATCATCGCAAGGCCGCCGAGAAAGACCGGACCGAGCAGCAGGTAGACAGCTCCACCGAAATACGGGTTTTTCACATGCCAGAGCGTGTCGACCAGCATGTAGCCAAACAGCAGCGGCGTCACCACGGTGACCAGCATGGCACCGACCAGCGCTATCCGGCTGCGGCTCATGCCGAGGAAGAAATCCTTAACCATATCAAACTGTCCCATGGAGAACTCCTATTCGAGAACATCGGGCCGGCAAGTGCCGGCGGTTGAAAGTATTAATTGCCCCCTCTCTAGCAAAATTCCCAAAATAAAACAAGCAGAAAGGAGATATTATGAATCCCAAAGCCCCTAAGATCCCTCTAACTTTTTATTGACACGGGACAAGGATGGTGCTAGATATGCCGGATATCAAGGAGGTCGCCATGACAACTCAACCTAAATCATACCTCATGACTATCATTTCTGCCCTCGGCGTGGTTGCCTTCGTTGCCGCCCTCATTATCGCCTGGCCGGCGCTGACGTACATCATCTCGAAACTGTTCAGTTAGAGCCATATCGGTCCAAACGACTCAAGTATACGATAATTCATCGACGGCCGCCCCTTAAGGGCGGCCGTTTTGTTTTTATCGGCCGATGCAGGGTCAGTGTGTGTCCCTGTCCTCCATGAAGGCCGGGATGATCATATTGAGGAAATAGAAGATCACGAATGGGGTGGTGATGACCATCAATGCCCCCAGCAGCCCTTCCTTGAAGGTCTCGATATCGTGAGGGATGATCGGCAGGTGATAGTGCATGAAGCCGTCGAAGGTCAGGGAGAACGCCTGACCACCGATGACCACGTTCCAGCGCATCATGAACACGCCGAACAGCACCAGCAGGCTGGCCAGGACCGCGCGCCGTACGGTAAGTCCCGGCAACAGCAGGATGACGAACGGCAGCAGGTTGCCGATCCCGTATTGCATGATGAAAATCTTCACGAAGTCGTGCTCGTAGATGACATCGCGCAGGATGTCCCACGATTTCACTGCCGTATAACCGCGGAAAATGATGTCGAGCAGTTCCAGGGTGATCGCCAGGGTCATGAAGATCAGCAGGTACTTGGCGGTCATGGTGACTTCGTGGCTCTGGACGCTGCGCAGGTGGTCGACATCGACAGCGTGCTCGCCATGGGCCACGGCGTCGGGGAGCAGGAAACTCTTGCCGCGGCGCGCCGCCCATTTACGGATCTCCATAAAGATGGCGTAGCTGATAATGCACAACGCAATTCCCGAGACCACCGCCGAACAGATGAAAATCACCGGCATCAGCGGTGTCATCCACAGGGCGTTGGCTTTGACCGAACCGAAGATGAAGCCGGCGTAGCCGTGCAGGAAGCAGGCAACCGGAATGCCGATGCCCGCCAATAGCTTGACTGCCTTATGATCGGCCTCGATGGCTTTGTGGCTGAGGTCGCGGGCGCCGAGGGCGATGACTCGGTAGATCAGCAGCAGCAGGCTTTCGAAGCCGCTGCGCTCGCTCTTGGCTTCGAGGCGCAGCAGCGATTCGACAAAGAACTTGCGGTAGACGAACCAGATCTCTGCCCCGACGATGCACGCGTAGGTCATGAAGACGATGCCGAACGCCGAGATTGCCGAGGTGAAGTGCGGAGTCATCATGACATGGATACCGCGTAGCGGCTGCTGCAAATGCAGCATCAGCGGCATCATCGCCACCGGCAGCAGGGCAAAGGAAAAAACCAGGGCGTATCGGGCGATCTCTTTGAGTTTCTCCACGTTGAACACGTGGTAGAGCGAGGAGAGTACGAAGGCGCCGGCGACCAGGCCGGTCATGTACGGGTACATGACGATCTGGATCGACCAGTAGACGTATTCATTGGGGAGGACGAAGAGATCCTTGATCGTCCACGCTTCGCCGTGGACCACCATCTGGGCAACTTGCTCGACCATGGCTAGCGCACCTCCTCGTTGAGTCCGATGTAATAGACATTGGGTTTGGTGCCGTACTCACTGCGCAGAACCCCGACCCGCTCGTTCATGACAGCTTTTGCCACCGGGTCGTTCGGGTCGCGCAAATTACCGATCTGGCGGGCGCCGAAGGGGCAGGCCTGGGCGCAGGCGGTGTTCCCCCCCTTGCTGATGCGGTGGTAGCAGAAGGTACACTTGTCGGCCACGCGCTCGATCGGGTGGAAGAAACGTACCCCGTAGGGGCAGCCCATGATGCAGTAGCCGCAGCCGATGCACCATTTGCGGTCGACCAGCACGACCCCGTCGCCGGTCTGATAGGTGGCGCCGACCGGGCAGACCTGTACGCAGGCCGGGGTGCTGCACTGATTGCAGAGCTTCGGCACGAAGAATGCCTGGGTAATTTCTTCATCGGGAACCAGCCGCATCCCCGACGCATTCTCGTCGAGCAGTTTGCTGGTATAGCCGGCGAGCGCCCCATTCGGGCAATCCCGGATCGTCTCGCCGCTCTTGGTCATCACGTAGCGCTCGACCCAGGTCCGGGTCACGTGGGCTTCCAGCGGGATGTCGTTCTCGATTTTGCACGCCTTCACGCAGAACCCGCACCCCACGCACTTGTAGGTGTTGACCAGAAAGCCCCAGCGCAGCTTCGGATTGGCGGCCAGCAGCTCTTTGGGATCGATAAACTCCAGGGCCGAGAGGGAAATCGAGACTCCGGAAACGAAGACCGCTGTATTCTTGAGGAAATCGCGCCGTTTCATGGTCACATATCCTCCAGGCTGGGATTATGCGGGTTGTGGCACTCGACGCACTCGGTCTTGGCATTGTGTTGTTCGGAGTCGATACCGGCGATTTTGTTGCGGCCGCTCGACGGCATCAACAGTTTGGCGTGACAGCGGATGCACAAGTCCCGGCTCCGGTCGATGGTCAGTTTCTCCGGTTTGTCGGGATGGCCGAAAGCCGCACCGTGGCAGTTTTCGCAGGGGATGATGGCATGCGCCGAGGCCTCCCAGCTTTTGACCTTGTCGTCATGGCACTCGGTGCAGTAGCTGTTATTCTTGTACTTTGCCGGGTAATCCTTCCACTCCTGCTCGTTGCCCAGGCGGTGGAAGCCGAAGGTGTAACCTTGCTCCTGGGTGCCAAAGTCGGCCGGTACGTAAACCAACCGGAACAGCAGGATGCCGGCCACCAGTCCGAGTACCACAAACAGGGGGCGCCATACGTGATTTTTCACCGCAGTCCTCCTCGTGTAGGATAGACAAGGCTCGCTAAAAATAAAACACAGTTTTTAATTTACTCTATGGTGATCGGCTTGTCAATTGCCACAAGTTTTCGAAGATTACTGCAAATAAATTATAGCCGATGTTGCGGATCTTGCTTTACGAAAACCATAAAACCCAAATCTTGGCGAAAACCCATTGGATAGAAACGATTAAAATCAACTAAATTGTAACTTCGTGGTTGTTTTTAGCGTGGGGGAGAAAGAGATGAGGAGGGGTAGGACGCTTGACAGGGGGGGAATTGACATCTGCAACAAAATAAAATATTGTTTTATGTAGTCCGAAATTCGCAAAATTAATCCTTGTTCAAGAAGCTAAACGAAAAGCTTCGCGTCGGGGAGATTGCCATGGCGGAGTCGAATGGAACCTTGGAGCAAAGAGTCTCCCGGCTGGAAGCCCAGGTCGACGAGTTGACGGCTGCTCTTGCGGCCCTGCGCGGCACGGTGGCGCATGAGGCTGTGGCGCCGTTGCCGCCGGTGACCGCCCAGGGTTTAGCTACGGCGGATGGCGCCTCGGAGGAACTGCTCTCCTGGGTCGACCGCGCCTACGTCCTACCACGCCTTGCCACCACCAGTTTCATTCTGGTGGTGGCCCTGGCCTTGCGTACCCTCACCGATGGCGGTGTGATCGCGCTTCAACTCGGCACCCTGCTCGGCATGACCTATGCTTTCGTATTGATCGCCTACAGCTGGTTTGCCTACGGCAACCGAAGTGCCCAGGCACCGGTCTTTGCCCTGTGGGGAACCGTGGTCATGTGTGCGGTGGTGGTCGAAACCCATCGGGTTTTTCAGTCATTGCCAACCCTGGTTGCCTACCTCCTGCTTGCTTCCACCGGGTGGACGACAGTCCTCATGAGCCGCCGCTTCCGGGTGGCGCTGCCGGTCTTTGCCGGAACCATCGGCATGAGTTTTGGCGCCTTTGCCATCAACTATCCAAACCCGGTCTTCCCCCTGCTGACAATCATCATGATTCTGGCCAACGCCTTTGCCGCCTATGCGACCGGTCTGCTGCGCGCCTCATGGTTGCGCTGGCTGCTGCTCCTCCTGACCTTGTTCATGGTGCAGGTCTGGGCGCTCAAGCTGGGGGTCTCCCTGGACCGCAAGGAACCTCTGGATGTCTCGATCGCAGGGTTTTTCCCGGCTGTCTGGGGGTTGGCTTTGGCCCTTGCCGGCATTGCCTTGGCCGGGGTGCTCGGCAAGATCCAGGAAAAGGTGTCAAGGTTCGACATTGTCCTGCCGGTATTCAATGTGTTGGGAATTTTTGGAGCAGTCTCCTATGCTCTCAGCCACAAGCTTGCCGAACCTTGGATTTTCGGCGTTCCGGCTGTCTGTGTCGGGTTTGCCCATCTTGCGGTTGCCTGGTGGCTGCTTCGGCGCGGTGGTGAACTGGCGCATGGCACAACCTCGTTTGCCCTGGCCGGCGGCGTGCTGATTGCCTTGGCGCTCCCGTCTGCGGTCGGACACGCCCTGGTCGCTTCGACAGCCACCGCCGCCCTCGCCGTAGGGCTGGCGCTGGTTTCCCTGCGCATCGGCGCTGGCGGGTTGCGCCTGGTTTCTTATCTGTTGCAGTTTTATGCCAGCGCGTCGCTGGTCGTGCTGGTGCATGCGACCGAGACGACGGCCCCGTCGCTGGTCGGCGCGGCGGCTTCGGGTTTGCTGGCGTTGATCGGGGCCTATCACTATTACTGGTCACGCCGTAATCCGCCGCTGTCCGGCGGGCCGCTGACAGACCGTTTCAATCGCGATGACCGTTGGGCGGCGCTATTGTTGGTTGCTGCGTTACTGAGCGGTTTTTTCACCTTGCGCATGGGGCTTTACCAGATGCTTCAGGCCCTCCAACTGGCTACGCCGCCTATTTTTAGCGGCGGTCAGTCGCTGCTGATCAATCTGGCGGCCATGGCGTTGCTGAGCATCGGTTTGCGCCAGCACAGCAAGGAGTTGCGCAACATCGGTGTCTTGGTAACGATTGTGGCGGTCTGCAAGGTCTTTCTCGATCTGTTCAGCTTCAAGGGCCTCCCCCTGCTGATCAGCATCTTTTCTTTTGGCGTGGTCGCGGCCATTGCTTCTTTTGTCCTGGGGCGCTGGGGAAAGGCTGTTGCTGGGCAGAAGGAGCCTGCCGGGACGGATTGAATCAAGCGACCTGCGCGGCAGAGGGAAGACAAAAAAACGGGGCTGCCATTATTGGCAGCCCCGTTTGGCATGCTGGGTCTAACCTGGCCACCGGATCAGTGGCCGCCCCCGGATTTGAAAGCCAAAATCATCAGGAACAGGCAGGCCACTCCGGTGAAGACGGCAAGATAACCGAAGCCCTTGAGGCAGAAGTCATAAAACGGCCCGCTCACCCTCTTGCAGGCAAACTCCTCGGTAATCCCCTCTTCTTCATAGCGCTTCCACTGATCGCCGCGTTCTTCGACAAACTCTTCTTTTGCCATCTGGCCATTGAAGATGACGAAGTCCATCGGGAACTTCTCCGGCCGGCCGTGGGTATTGTAGAAGTGCACGGTGAAGATGAAGCCGGTGGCCAGCAACGCTTCGTCAGAGTGGATGATGGTGGCTACGTTGAACATCCAGCCTGGCAGGAAGTAGCCGAAGATTTCGGGGAACCAGAGCATCAGTCCCGAGCCGCCGATGGCGAACATACCCCAGAAGACCGCGAGGAAGTCGAATTTCTCCCAATAGGTCCAGCGTTCGAAGGTCGGCTTCGGTCCCATGAAGAGGAACCAGCGGACCATTCCCACGACGTCGCGGATGTCACGCAGGTTGGGGCAGAGCGAGTCCGGCCCGAACAGGCGCTGCAGCCACATCCCCTTGACGTCCTTGCGGATGAAGAGGAAGTCAACGCTCATGATCAGTGCCGAAACGAAGTAATAGAAGGTGATAACGGCGCAAGCGCGATGAAGCAGGCCGGCATTGAAGGTGCCGCCATAGAAGTTCATCATGACCTGGGCCCAATGCTGGTTGCTGAACTTCAGCGGCAGGCCGGTCAGAGTCAAGCCAAGAAAGCTGATGATCACCGTGAGGTGCAGAAAGACGTGACGCCGCTGGAAACGCCGGTACTGTTTGTGCGGTTCACTGATCTCATGACCCACGTGGTGGCCTTCGTGCAATGCCGCAATTTTTCGGCGGTTTTCCACGAAGCCGCGCCACATCCAGAGCAGAGTGTGGATCCAGAATACGGCAAAGGTGCCGACCAACAGGCCGGTCATGCTGATGAAGGTCCAGTAAAGGATCGGATACTTGCTGCTGTCGGTCATCTCGCCGTGTGAGTAAAATTTGGCAAAAAGCAGCGAGGCACCTTCGTGGCATTGGGCACAAGTGCCAACTATATTGGCTGAGTTGACGCTTGATTTCGGGTCCTTTTGAGGCAGAACCGTATGTGCGGTGTGGCAGTCGGCGCAGCCGGCGACCTGGTCCGGGAAACCGAGCCGGTAGTTCTTGCCGTGGTAACTTTCCATGTAGGTGGAGACCGCGACGTTGAATACGTTGTTGCGGGCCATCATTTCCTTGTCGGCATGGCACTTCAGGCAGACTTTGGTGTGAAACTCGCGGTTGATATGGCTTTTTGCATCACCAAGTTGTTCGATGCGGTGAAGACCGTGGCAGTCGTTGCAGGCTGCCGAATCCTGATTGCCGGCGGCAACCGCCTTGCCATGGATGGAACCGAGATAATCCTCGTGGTCGTCATGGCAGCTGGTGCACTTGGCAACAACCTTGTTCTTGTCTTTTTTCCAGGGGCGAAGTTTGTGGATGTCGTCGTGGCAGTCAGCGCATTTCACCTCGTTGAGCTGGTGAACGCTGGCAAAGTGATCGGCGGATTCTTGCTTGTGGCAGCGTACGCACTTGGGTGGGCTCGGCATGACATTGCCGGCCATGTGCTGCTCCAGAGAGGTCACTTCCATGTGGCAGCTGGTACAACCATTCTGCCCGTGCACTGATGCCCCGAATTCAACCGGGGAGACGACACCATCATGACATTTGAGGCAGGTTTCGGGCGCGATGGCCATGCCGCTCTCGGCGGTAGCCAGCGCCGGTGCCAGCAGCAGCGCCGCCAGCAGGAAGAACAAGAAACGTCGACAGCTCATGGAAGAAAACCTCCTGTTTTCAGGATGGATCGAATGACGAAAGGGAAAAGTTCGTTAACAAAATAAATAACGTGAAAAAACCCAAAAAAATCGGGGAAGTTGCCTGTATAGGAAATATATACAGCAAAAGATTAACGGGTGTTTATCACAGGGTCGGTCAAAAGTCAATTGTGAAACCGACCTGAATACGGCTTCTTGTACGTTGATCCATGGTGCACTTGAGCTTGTATGTCCGAACCGGTTAAGATGTCGTTCGAGAACAATAAACCCGCTTCATAAGGAGAAGCATCAATGTGGGAAAAGTGGCGCGGCTGGGTGCTGGCAGGGGCGGCCCTGACGGTTTACGTGATTGGCGGTCTCGGGGTCATGGCCGGCCTGGTTCTGATCGGCATTGTCGGTGATCGTGATCTCTGGGGATGGGGACAGGCCAGCTCGATCGGCTATCTCTGTTTCGGCGCCGGTTTGTGTCTCACCATCCTCGGAGTGTTGGTGATGCGCATCATGCGCAACCGGCGAATCGCCTGACGACCTGTTCTTAAAAAAGGGGGGTGCAGCCGCAAGGCTGCACCCCCCTTTTCGTTGTTGCAGACGAACGGCTATTAGTGGGCCGCGCCGGCCAGCTGCATCACCTGGGCGGTGAACGGATTGGCGAAAAGGATGATCATGGCGACAACGAACACATAAATCGCCAGGGATTCGATCATCGCCAGACCGATCAGCATGATGGTCATGATTTTGCCGCTGGCGCCAGGATTGCGGGCCACACCCTCAACCGCACTTTTCACTGCCAGACCCTGACCAAGACCGGTCCCGAAGGACCCGATCGCCATACCGAAACCGGCAGCGATCATACACCACGCGAAAAACTGCATTGTCCTGCTCCTTTCATTTCTGCTGCGCTGTTAGTTGTTTCCTATACAGTATAGGACGCTGACCCGAAGTCCGGGTCTAGTGGGCTTCTTCAAGGGCTCCGGCGATATAGATCATTGCCAGCAGCATGAACACGAACGTCTGGATGAAGGCGACCATCACCCCCATCAGCATCATCGGCAGTGGCACCAGAATCGGCACCAGGGTGAAGAAGATCATCAGCACGATCTCATGACCGTACATGTTGCCGAACAGACGCAAAGTCAGTGATAGCGGTCGGGCGAGGTGCCCGATCAACTCGATCGGCACGATCAGCGGTGCCAGCCAGATGACCGGACCGCAAAAATGCTTGAAATAGGCCAGTCCGTGCTCCTTGACCCCGATGATGTGGGTCATGGCGAAGACTGTCAGCGCTATAGCGGCATTGGTATTGAGGTTGGCGGTCGGCGGGTAGAAGCCGGGGATCAGGGCGATCAGGTTCGACGTCAGGATGAAGAAGGCAATGCCGGCAATCAGCGGAAAGTAGGCTTTGCCGTGGGGCCCCATGTTCTCCTCGACCATCCCCTCGATGCCGGCAATGATCGGCTCGAAGAAGTTCTGCAACCCGCTCGGTACGGTCTTGATGCTGCTCTTGACCATCAGCGCTACAACGATGAGCAGTAACATGACGAACCAGGTGTACAGGACGTGCTCGCCAATATGCAACTGCTCGGCAAGTGACTTTAAAAACAGAAATGGATGGATCATGACGAACCTCTATGCCTCCTCTACATCAGGGCGCGCTGGAGCGTGAGCCAGAGCAGATTGATGACCACCACCGAAAGACCAATGGCCAGCCCGACGGGGTGAATTTTTACGACGGCGATCAGCAGGGCGAGAACGCCTGCCAACATCAGCAGACGTGCCACATACCCGAATTGATAACGAGCCCGCGAACCATGGGCCGAATCGGCCAGCAGGCGCCGGAGCGAACGCTGCAGCCAGGCGAAGCCGGCAATCGCCACCAGTCCCCCGGCCAGGATGCCCGCTGAGACCGGCCAATTTGCAAACGGCAGGCTGACAGTCAGCAGTATCCCGAGAATGATCCAGTTGCGGCGGCTCAGGGACGCAGGCAGCTGCTCAAGTTCCATCGCCATCCTTGCCGTCCTGCTCGCGCAGAGCCCGGCGGGTCAGGATAAAGATGTTGCGGAACCCGGAGGCGATGCCGAAACCGAGCCACAGCAGGGTCATCCACGGAGAGGTGCCCCACCAGCCGTCCAAGGTGTAGCCGATGAACAGGCCGATGCACGAGGCCGCCACCATCGAGATCCCCACGCCGGAGAGGAAACCGAGGGAACGGAACAGTTGGCGCTTGTCGTCAGCCATGCAGCGACCGGCAACTTTTACCCGGACCGAAAAGCGACCTTTGATAGCACATGGCTTCGATGCCTGTCAACCCTGGGAATTGTCGCATTAAAGCATCCGGAACGCCTTGCGTGCCGCCATGATGGTACGGTCGAGATCGTCCCGTGAGTGGGCGATGCTCATGAAGCCGGCCTCGAACTGGCTGGGAGCAATATTGATCCCCTCATCGAGCAACTGGCAGAAAAATTTGCCGAACGCTGCCGTATCGCTTCTGACGGCATCGGCGAAGTTGTCGACCGGCCCTTGCTGAAAGTAGGTGCAGAACATCCCGCCGACCCGGTTGAAGCAGGTCGGCACGGCACATTCCCTGGCCGCCTCGAGCAGGCCTTTCTCCAGGTAGGCGCTTTTTTCCTCGAGTTGCTCGTAGAAGCCCTCTTCTTTCAGCAGGGTCAGAGTCGCGATGCCGGCCGCCATGGCCAGGGGATTGCCCGAAAGGGTGCCGGCCTGGTAGACGCCGCCGACCGGGGAGAGCTTCTCCATGATGGCGCGCTTGCCGCCAAAGGCGCCGACCGGCAACCCGCCGCCGATGATCTTGCCGAGGCAGACCAGGTCGCCATAGACCTTGAAGCGTTCCTGGGCGCCGCCGTAGGCGACGCGGAACCCGGTCATCACCTCGTCGACAATCAGGACGATCCCCTCCTGGTCGCAAATCTGGCGCAGCCCCTCGAGGAAGCCTGGCCTGGGCGCGACGCACCCCATGTTGCCGGCGATCGGTTCGAGGATGATGCAGGCGATTTCCCCCCGGTTCGTTGCCACCAACTGTTTGACCTCGTCAAGATCGTTATAGGTGGCGGTCAGGGTGTGTTTGGCAAAGTCAGCAGGGACGCCCGGCGAGGTCGGCACACCGAAGGTGGCGGCACCGCTGCCCGCCTTGACCAGCAGACTGTCGGCGTGTCCATGGTAACAGCCGTCGAATTTGAGGATCTTGTCGCGGCCGGTATGCCCGCGCGCCAGGCGGATGGCACTCATGGTCGCTTCGGTGCCGGAGGATACCATGCGCACCATCTCGATATTCGGATAGGCGGCGCAGACCATTTCGGCCAGTTCGATCTCGCGCTCGGTCGGAGCACCGAAGGACGCCCCTGACCCGGCGGCTTCGCGTATGGCTTCAACCACTTTGGGATGACAATGCCCGAGGATCATCGGCCCCCAGGAACCGACATAGTCAATGTAGGTGTTGCCGTCGGCATCGAAAATTTTCGAGCCTTGCGCGCGAGTAATGAAAATCGGATCGCGGCCAACCGACTTAAAGGCGCGGACGGGACTGTTGACCCCGCCTGGGATCCGTTCCTTGGCTTTGGCAAAGAGCGCGGTTGATTTACTGTAGTTCATGACGGTCTCCAGGGTCGATCTTCTGGTTGGGTTGCCGGTGTGGGGAAGCTGCCCCCCGCGGACCCGGCGTCTCATTTATATATAATAAGCTAATAACTAAAATTGCAGGCGGTGGGGAGTGACCGCACCCGCCGTCTGTTAGCATAGAGCCTTCCGGAGAGTCAAGTTGTCGAAGGGTTGCCATCCCCGGTGAAAAAGTGGCCTCGAAATACCCGCAACCCTGCCGGAATTTCGGATTAAATACTTCCAAGATCAGCCATTTAAGAGTTTTTTCACACCCTTTTTGTTTTCCGGTAATATCATATAAAGCCGCATATAAAGGGCGTTTGCGAGATTGGTTTTTGTATACAGTATGCGGTATTTTTCGCTTGACAAGCCTATTTAATTGTCCTAACGTGCAGGCGGCCGAGGTGCTTGTTAAACCTATCCTTGTGCCCTCTGTTTGGTTGATCCGTTCATCGGTCAGGAGGACCTTTCGATGCTGGACAGTTACCTTCCGATTCTTACGCTGATTGTTATCGCCATCGCTTTTGCCGTCGGGTCGACTGTATTTTCCCGCCTGATCGGTGAAAAGAAGCCGTCCGAAGTCAAGCTGGCACCTTACGAGTGCGGCATGCCCCCGGTCGGTTCGGCCCGCGAACGCTTCTCGGTCAAATTTTATATTATCGCGATGCTGTTTATCGTCTTCGATATCGAGGTGGTCTTCATGTACCCCTGGGCGGTGATGTTCAAACGTCTCGGGATGTTCGGTTTTGCCGAGATGGGCGTATTCATCCTGATCCTGCTGGTCGGTTACATCTACGTCTGGAAAAAAGGAGCGCTGGAATGGGAGTAGAAGAAACCCTCGGCAATAACGTCATCACCACGAGCCTGGACAAGGTTGTCAACTGGTCGCGGGCCAGTTCCCTCTGGCCGATGACCTTTGGCCTTGCCTGCTGTGCCATCGAGATGATGGCGACAGGGGCGGCTCGCTTCGACCTTGACCGTTTCGGGGTTCTCTTTCGTGCCTCGCCGCGTCAGGCCGACCTGATCGTTATCGCCGGCACCGTGACCAAGAAAATGGCACCGGTCATTAAAACCGTCTATGAGCAGATGCCGGAACCCCGTTATGTCATCGCCATGGGCGCCTGTGCCTGTTCGGGGGGCGTCTTCGACACCTACAGCACGGTGCAGGGAGTCGATGAGTTCCTGCCGGTCGATGTCTACGTTCCCGGCTGTCCGCCGCGCCCGGAAGGGCTCCTCTACGGCATCATGAAGTTGCAGGAGAAGATTATGAAGGAGCGCAACTCCTTCGGTGCGGCGATCGGTATCGGCGAGCGGATCAGCGAGATCTAGGTCGCATCCCTGTCTTCCCTTATTTATTCAACAGAGAGACCAGTTATGAGCGCACAGGTTGCGGTTGACAAACTGAAGGCCCAGTTCGGCGAAACGGTGCTCACGGTCAGCGAGTTCCGTGGCGAGACCACCGTGGTCGTCAAGAAGGACGAGATTGTCGCGATTTGCGCATTCCTCAAGAAGGAGCTCGGTTACAACTTTCTGACCGATCTCTGCGCGATCGATTATCTCGGCCAGGCGCCCCGTTTCATGATCGTTTACCAGTTGTACAACATCGGCATCCACCAGCGTCTGCGGATCAAGGCGGCGGTTGATGAAAGCGATGCGCGCATCGACACGGTGAGTTGTGTCTGGGCAACGGCCAACTGGCTGGAGCGCGAGTGTTACGATCTCATGGGGATCGTTTTCAACAATCATCCGGACCCGCGCCGCATTCTCCTGGCGGCCGACTGGGTCGGTCACCCCCTGCGCAAGGACTACCCGGTGCAGGGACCCGATCGTGAACCGTATCAGGGCCGGCTGCAGTAGTCTTTCCCGCAAGCACCAGGTTCCTTCATAGACCAAGAGGCGGACTTATGGCGAATTTTGAAACCATGACCATCAACATGGGCCCTCAGCATCCCTCCACGCACGGGGTTCTGCAGCTGGTTCTGGAGCTCGACGGCGAAATTGTGGTCAAGGCCACGCCGCATGTCGGTTTCTTGCATCGTGGTGTGGAAAAGCTCTCCGAGCACCGCACCTACCATCAGGTGCTCCCCTTGACCGACCGGCTCGATTATCTGGCGCCGATGCACAATAACCTCGGCTATGTGCTGGCCGTGGAGAAGTTGCTCGGTCTGACCGACGCGATTCCCGAACGCGCCCAGGTTGTGCGGGTGATGCTGGCCGAACTGACTCGTATCAAGAGCCATCTGGTCTGGCTCGCCTGCCATGCTCTCGATATCGGTGCGATGACCGTGTTCATCTACTGCTTCCGCGAGCGCGAGCACATCATGAACTTCTACGAGAAGATCTCCGGTGCGCGCATGACTTCCAACTACTTCCGGGTCGGTGGCCTTTCGGCGGATCTTCCGGATGGTATCGAGCAGGAAATCCGTCAGTTCATCGACGACATGCCCGGTCATATCGCTACTTATGAAGGTTTGCTGACCGGAAACAAGATCTGGCAGAAACGTATCCAGGGCGTTGGCGTAATCAGTGCCGAGGACGCCATCGATCTCGGCGTGACCGGTCCGTCGCTACGCGGATCCGGGGTCGACTGGGATCTGCGTCGCGACCAGCCTTACAGCGGCTACGAAAATTATGACTTTGAAGTGGCCGTAAGTGATGGCTGTGACACCTGGGCGCGTTATCATGCCCGTCTGAAAGAGATGCGCGAGTCCTGCAAGATCATCCGTCAGGCTCTCGACAAGCTCAAGCCGGGCCCGATCCTGGCCGACGCACCGAAGATCTGTCTTCCGCCGAAGAAGGATGTGGTCAACAGCATCGAGGGGTTGATTCATCACTTCAAGATCGTCACCGAAGGGTTCAAGCCGGAACCGGGCGAAGTGTATGTCGGGGTCGAGAATCCCAAGGGCGAAGTCGGCTTCTATATCGTTTCCGACGGTTCGCCACGCCCCTACCGGATGAAGATCCGTTCGGCGTCGTTTGTCAACCTGCAGGCCCTGCCCAAGATGTGCGAGGGTTCGCTGATCGCCGACGTGGTCGCGGTCATTGGAACGCTCGATATCGTCCTGGGCGAAATCGATCGCTAATCCACGTTCCGTCGAGAGCGAGGTGCAAAAGCTATGAGCGAAGCAGTGGAGACCACGGTTGCGGAAGAGGAAATCGATCTCGCCGGCGCCAATGAAATCCTCGACCACTATGTGGGCATGCCCGGGGCGCTGATGCCGGTGCTGCAGGCAATCCAGGAACATTATGGCTACATTCCCGAGCCGTGCGTGCACCTGACGGCCGAGCGGTTGAACGTCTATTGCAGCCAGATCTACGGGGTGCTGACCTTCTACGCGCAGTTCCATCTCGAGCCGCGCGGCAAATACATCGTCCGGGTCTGCAAGGGGACGGCCTGCCACGTCAGGGGGGCCAACCGCATCGGTGACACCCTCCAGGAACGGCTCGGTATTGGCCACGCCGAAACCACCGCGGATCTCAAGTTCACCGCCGAGTACGTCGCCTGCATTGGTGCCTGCGGTATGGCCCCGGTGATTATGGTCAACGATGCCACCTACGGCAGCCTGACCGTGCAGAAGATGAACGAGGTTATCGACAAGTACGTGAGCATGGATTAGCCGTAATACGGATCGAGGATTATATGGCCGAAACTGCGGAAAACATCCAAGTACTGATCTGCACCGGCACCGGCGGCTTTGCCTCCGGTGCCCAGAAGGTCATCGACGCTTTCGAAGCTGAGTTCGCGAAGCAGGGCGTCGAAGCCAAGGTCGGTAAACGCTGTGATATCAAGAAGACCGGTTGCCGCGGGCTGTGCGCCAACGACGTGCTGGTCGACATCGTCCTGCCCGGCCAGGAGGGGGTGACTTACGATTTCGTCACTCCGGAGTTGGTGCCGCAGATTGTCGAGGAGCATATCCTCGCCAACCAGGTGGTCGAAAAGAAGAAGGCCGGCAAGTACTACGGGGACTTCCTGGCGAAGCAGCAGCGCATCATCTTCTCGCGCTGCGGCACCATCGATGCCGAGAGCATCGAGGACTTTGTCGCCCACAACGGGTTCACCGGCATCAAGAAGGCGGTGACCATGACCCGGGAAGAGGTCATCGAGGAAGTCAAACGCTCCGGCTTGCGCGGCCGTGGGGGCGGCGGCTTCCCGACCGGGGTCAAGTGGTCGTTCTGCAAGGCCTCGCCGGGTGACCAGAAGTTCTTGATCTGCAACGCCGACGAGGGCGACCCGGGGGCGTTCATGGACCGTTCGGTCCTTGAGGGCGACCCCTATGGCGTCATCGAGGGGATGATGATCGCCGCCTATGCCATCGGCTGTACTTTTGGCTATGTCTACTGCCGCGCCGAGTACCCGCTGGCGATCAAGCGCCTGCAGAAAGCCATCGATACCTGCTACGAGCGCGGCATCCTCGGCGATAACTGCATGGGTTTCGGCTTCAAATTCGACATGAAGATCAAGGCCGGCGCCGGCGCCTTCGTCTGCGGCGAGGAAACCGCCCTGATGGCCTCCATCGAGGGGCAGCGCGGCATGTCTCGCCCCCGCCCGCCGTTCCCGGCGGTGCGCGGCCTGTGGGGGAAGCCGACCAACATCAACAACGTCGAGACCTTCGCCAACGTCTCCTACATCTTCTATAACGGCGCCGACTGGTTCTCGTCGATCGGCACCGAGGGGACCAAGGGGACCAAGATCTTTGCCCTCACCGGCAAGATCAAGCACACCGGTCTGGTTGAAGTCCCCGCCGGCACCACCATGCGCGAGGTCATCTACGACGTCTGCGGCGGCATTCACAAGAACCGCAAGTTTAAGGCGGTGCAGGCTGGCGGCCCGTCCGGTGGCTGTCTCCCCGCCGAGGCGCTCGACGCTCAGGTCGATTACGACTCGCTGATCAAGGCCGGCGCAATGATGGGCTCCGGCGGCCTGGTGGTCATGGACGAGACCACCTGCATGGTCGACGTCGCCCGCTTCTTCCTCAACTTCACCCGCGTCGAGTCGTGCGGCAAGTGCATCCCCTGCCGCATCGGCCTGAAGATCATGCTCGAGATCCTCGAGCGGATCTGCGCCGGCGAAGGCAAGGAAGGGGACATTGAACTATTGCAGGACATGTCCTACGACATCAAGAAAAGCTCCTTGTGTGGCCTCGGCCAGACCGCGCCGAACCCGATCCTCTCCACCATCCGCTATTTCCGGGATGAGTACGAGGCGCACATCAAGGACAAGTACTGCCCGTCCCATGTCTGTAAGCCGCTGCTCTCGTTTGCAGTGATTGAAGGTACCTGCAAGAAGTGTGGGTTGTGCGTCAAGGCCTGTCCGGTTGACGCCATCCGTTGGGAGAAGGGGCAGGTCGCTTTCATCGAGCTCGAAAAGTGTACCCAGTGCACCTCCTGTTACGACGCCTGCCCGTTCATGGCGATCGAGTAGTCGAACAGACCGGCAAAAAGGATAAGTGACTCCATGGTCAACCTGACGATCGACGGCAAACAGATCACGGTCTCCCGGACCGCAACCATTTACGAGGCGGCGCTGGAAGCGGGAATCAATATTCCGGTCCTTTGTTACGCCAAAAAGCTTCTTCCGTTCGGTGCCTGCCGCATCTGCCTGGTGCAGGTGGAGCAGATGAAGGGGCGCCTGATCCCGTCCTGCACCACCCCGGTTAGCGAGGGGATGGTGGTCACCACCATGTCCGACGAGATCCTCAAGGTGCGCAAGACCGTCCTCGAGTTCCTGCTCGTCAACCACGTTATCGAATGCCCGGTCTGTGACAAGGGCGGCGAGTGCGACCTGCAGGAACTGACCTACGCCCACGAGGTGGTCACCAACCGCTTCCAGGGGGAGAAGTTCAACCTGGAGACCGATGAGGTCAATCCGCTGATCGAGCGCAACATGAACCGCTGCGTGCTCTGCGGGCGTTGCGTCCGCGTGTGCGACGAAGTGGTGGGCTACGGTTCCTATTCGTTTATCAATCGCGGCTTCGAAACCAAGATCGCCACTGCTTTTGACCGCGGCCTTAATTGTGAATTTTGCGGTCAGTGCGTGTCGATGTGCCCGGTGGGGGCGATCCTGCCCCGTCCGTTCAAATTCAAGGCGCGCCCCTGGCAACTCAAGGAAGTCGACACGGTCTGCGGCTATTGCGGCAACGGCTGCACCGTGTCCCTCGGCGTTCTCGACAAGAAAATCGAGACGATCCGCTTCAACGACAAGATCGGCGTCAATGACGGCAATCTCTGTATCCGCGGCCGTTTCGGCTACTCCTATGTCAACAGCGAGGAGCGCCTGACCACCCCGCTGGTCCGCAAAAATGGCCAGTTGGTCGAGGCTAGCTGGGATGAAGCGCTGCAGGTCGTGGCCGATGGCTTCAAGCAGGCGCAGGCCAGCTTGGGAATCCTCTCGGGCGCGCGTCTGACCAACGAGGAACTGTTCCTGCTCAAGAACCTGGCCAAGGTTGCCGGGACCGCCAACCTCGACCATTCCGGGGGCGAATGCTACAAGGGGGTCACCGAGGGGCTCGCCGGTTCACTCGGCATTGCCGCCTCCACTGGAACCTTCCCGCAGGTCGAGGAGTGCGAGGCGATTCTTGCCATCCGCTCCGACTTCTACGAAACCCACCCGGTATTCGGCATGGTGGTCAACCAGGCGGTCAAGCGCAACGAGGCGCAACTCTGGCTGGTCGCCGACAAGCGTGGCAAATTCGCCAAGCTCCCCGGTGCCCAAAACCTGCTGCATCGCCCGGGGATGGAACTGGACGTGCTCAACGGTTTGGCCAGGGTGCTCCTGGACGAGGGTCTGGCCCAGACCGAAGGGGTCGAGGGCTTGGCTGAACTGAAGCAGGCGTTGGCCGAGTTCGGCGCTGATCAGGTGGCTACCCGCACTGGTGTCGATGCCGAAACGTTGCGTGTTGCGGCTCGCCAGCTGGCTGCTGCCAAGAAAAGTGCCATTCTGCTGGCTTATGGACTCCCCTATACGGCCTATAGCCGCGAACTTGGTATTGCCGCCGCCAATCTGGCGATCCTCGTCGGCATTCCGGGGCGTGCCGGCAGCGGGCTTTATCTGTGTGGTGAAAAAGCCAACAGCCAGGGGGCGATCGACCTCGGCATCGTGCCGCAGACGGGTGGCCTCGGCGCCCAGGCGATGCTTGATGCCGCCGCCAATGGCAAGCTCAATGCCCTCTACGTGGTCGGTGAAGATCTGCTGATCTCCTATCCTGATCGCGGCAAGGTTGAGAAAGCCCTGGAAAAGGTGCCGTTCCTGGTTGTGCAGGACATCTTCCTCTCGTCGACCGCAGCCAAAGCCCATGTGGTGCTGCCGGCCGCCTCCTTCGCCGAGAAGGATGGAACCTTTACCAATGCCGAGCGCCGTATCCAGCGGGTGCGCCCCGGCATTCCCCTCCCGGGTCAGGCGAAGACCGACGGGACGATTATTGCCGCTCTCATCGAAAAGCTCAGCGGTAACCTGGCGTTCACCGGCCCAGCTGCCATTTTTGCCGAGATCGGTCGCAGCGTGCCGGCTTATGCGACAGTCAGTTTCAATGGCATTGGCCCTCAGGGTTTTGTCTGGGGTGGAGAGATCCTGACTCCGTCACGCCGTCGCTTGCAGCCGGTCGGTGGTGCCGTCCCGGTGGAGGGTACGTTCCAGTTGCTCACCGGCAGCGCGCTCTATCACAGTGGCACGGTATCGACTCGCGCCAAGGGGCCGCAGGCCGTTGTTGCCGAAGCTTATGTCGAGTTTGGCCGCGAAGATGCCAAAGCGCTGCAACTCAAGGATGGCGATCTGGTCAAGGTGACGGGGAACGGTGTCGAACTGCGACTTAAAGCCAAAGTGGACAACCGGCTGCCGAAAGGGGTGCTTTTTGCTCCCTATCATTTTGCTGCCGCCGGGATCAACCGGCTTTACAAGGGTGAGGCGGCCGTCTCCGTGACGGTCAGCAAGTAAGGCGATACACGGGATAACTTCGATGGAATGCCCCAAATGCCAGGCGCGGGTGATGACAAGCGCCAAGTTCTGCGACCAGTGCGGTCTCAATCTGGTCGAGAACGTCGAGTTTCTGCACCGCAAGGCGGTTGATCTTTACCACCGCGGGCAGATCGACGAGGCCCTGACATTTTGGGACCGTGCGCTTGAGTACGAGCCGGGCTTCAGCAAGGGTCACTACTACCGGGGGCTGGCACTTTACGACCACGGTGACCTGGCAGAGGCGGTCAGCGCCTTCCAGCAGGCCCTGGTAGGAGAAGCCGAACCGTTCCGGGTTTGGTTCAAATTAGGAATGGCCCAGTACGGGCTGGGTAATCTGGAGGCGAGTGTCGAAAGCTTTCAACGGGCTCACGCGATCAACCCGGGCAGTGCCGAAACCCTTTACCGACTCGGTCTGTCGCATCTGCGCATGTCGGAGCTGGATGCCGCCCGTACCTCGCTGGAGCAGGCGGTCCGGATCAACCCCAAATATACCCGAGCCCTTTACATCCTCGGGATGGTGGTCGCACAGCAGGGGGATCAGGGCGAAGCAATCGACCTGTTCCGACGGGTCGAAGCCGTCAGCCCGACCTACACGGCGGCCCGGTTCGAACTCGGTATGGCGTTGTTCCGCCAGGGGAAGCTGCGGGAGGCGGTTGAGCAGTTCGACGGCGTTGAGGCGGTCAGCCCACGTTTCGCCCCCGCCCCGTACATGCTTGGCGAGTGCCACCGCAAGTTAGGGGTTTTCGGAGAGGCCGTTGCTGCCTACCGGCGCATGTTGGAGCTCAACCCGGACGATGCCGAAGCCTGGGTGCGGATTGCCGAGTGCCAGCTGCAGCAGGATTTACTTGACGCTGCCCGCGAGGCTCTCGATAAGGCGCTGGCCATCAGCCCGCAACATGCCGAGGCAAATTATCTGAAGAAACATCTGGGTGAAATGGCTACGCCGCACAAGCCCGGTTTTTAGTGGCAAAAACGTTCACAGTCCAAACGGAGCGAGGAAGAGGATTGTCATGACGGAAATGCTGAGCATGTCGAATAATTGGCCACTGTTCGTGGGAATAATGCTGCTGAAGCTGGTGGTGGTCTTCGCTGTGACCATGTTGATCGTTGCCTACGCCACCTGGTGTGAGCGCAAGGTCATTGGCCACATGCAGACCCGTCTCGGTCCCATGCGCACCGGATGGCACGGCTTGCTGCAGCCGATCGCCGACGGGCTCAAGCTCTTCTTCAAGGAAGACATCATCCCGGCCCAGGCCAGCAAGGTGCCGTTCCTGTTGGCGCCGATGATGATCCTGGTCCCGGCGCTGATCACCATTGCGGTCATCCCCTTCGGCAAAGACGTTACGGTGGGAGGGTTCACGGTGCCGCTGCAGATCACCGACCTGAACATCGGGGTGCTCTACATCCTGGCGTTCGCCGGTCTCGGCGTCTACGGCATCGTGCTGGCCGGCTGGAGCTCGAACAGCAAGTACGCCCTGCTCGGTGGCGTGCGCGCCACGGCTCAGATGATCTCCTACGAACTGGCCGCCGGCATCACCATCATTGCGGTATTCATGCTCAGCGAGACCCTGAGCCTGCGCGAGATCGTCGCCTTGCAGGCGGGTCCGCTCTGGGGCACAATCACCTTCCTGCCCGACTGGTACGTTTACAAGCAACCGCTCGCCTTCGGCCTGTTCATCATTACCGGTCTGGCTGAGATCAACCGGACGCCGTTCGACATGCCGGAAGCCGAAAGCGAACTGGTCTCAGGGTTCTGTACCGAATACTCGTCGATGAAGTACGCCCTGTTCTTCATGGCCGAATACGCCAACATGATCGTTATCTCCGCTATCGCCGCGACCCTGTTCCTTGGTGGCTGGGGTGCTCCGCTCAATATCGGGATTCTGAACATGGTGCCTGGTGTTGTCTGGTTGCTGGCGAAAGTCTTTGCCATCATGTTCTTTTTCATCTGGCTGCGCGCCACCTTGCCGCGCGTGCGCTATGACCAGCTGATGCAGCTCGGGTGGAAGGTTCTGATCCCCCTGGCGCTGGCCAACCTGGCCGTGACCGGCCTGGTGGTCGTTCTGCAGCTGTAAACGCTCCGAGAATACGAGGTCAAACCAATGTTCACAGCGATCGCCAAAGGCCTAGGCATTACTTTCAAGCACATGCTGCCGGGGCATTCGACCACCGTGCAGTATCCGACCGTCAAACTAAAAATGTCCGCTCGCTTCCGCGGCCTGCATCGTCTGGTGCCGACCCAGGACCGCGAGAAATGCGTGGCCTGCTACCTCTGTCCGACGGTATGCCCGGCCAAGTGCATTACGGTCGAAGCGGCCGAGAACGACAAGGGTGAAAAGTACCCACGGATCTACAAGATCGATCTGCTGCGCTGCATCTTCTGCGGTTACTGCGTGGAAGCCTGCCCGGTCGAGGCGTTGGAAATGACCGACGCATACGAGCTGGCCAACTACCGGCGCGAGGATTTCGAATTCACCAAGGAGCGGCTGCTCAAGTAAGCCGGAGGAGCGTGTAAACCATGGAGACAATTTTCTTCTATCTAGTTGCGCTGGTCACTGTCGTTTCGGGATATCTGGTAGTCCGCTGCCAGAGTCCGGTCAACAGCGGCCTCGCCCTGGTCAACACCTTCTTCTGCCTGGCGATCTTCTACGTCATGCTCTATGCGCCGTTCATGGCCGCCATCCAGGTCATCGTCTATGCCGGGGCGATCATGGTACTGATCCTCTTCGTCATCATGCTGCTGAACCTTGGTACCGAGGCACGCAAGCGTTATACCCACGGTGTGGTGTGGGCGGCCATTGCCAGCCTGCTGGTGCTGCTCAATCTGGTGTTCTTCGTCAAGCGCGGCCGGGTGACCGGTGCCGAGGGTGACATCACCAGCTCCCTGATCATGACCGAGGGCCATACCGAGCTGATCGGCAAGGCTCTGTATACCGATTTCCTGCTCCCCTTCGAAATTGCCTCGGTCCTGTTGCTGGTGGCGATTGTCGGTGCGGTAGTGCTGGCCAAGAAGGACGTCTAACCCCTACTCGGGATAACGGGAGATTCACAGATGAGCGTTTACCATTACCTGACCGTCAGCGCTATTCTCTTTGCCCTTGGAACCTATGGGGTGCTGACCCGGCGCAACGCGATTGTCATTTTCATGTGCATCGAACTGATGCTCAACTCGGTGAACCTGACCTTTATCGCCCTGTCCCGGCATCTCAACAGCCTGGATGGCCAGATATTCGTGTTCTTTGTCATGACCGTGGCAGCTGCCGAGGCGGCGGTCGGCCTGGCTTTGATGATCGCCTTCTTCCGTAATCGGGAGACGATCGATGTTGATCAGATCAATCTGCTGAAGTGGTAAGAGCTGCCTGTCTGGTTTTGTGAACGGTTTACTTCGTCCGGAGGATAGATAGATGCACGACAAACTGTGGCTAATCCCCTTCTTCCCGCTGGTCGGTTCGATCATCAACGGGTTGTTCGGCAAGCGCTTCATCCGGAACGAGGCGGTGATCGGGGCAATCGGCACCGGCGCGGTGTTCCTGTCGTTCCTGGTCACCTGCATGCATTTCTTCCAGTTGGGTGGCGAGACGGAGCGTATTCAGCAGGTCGTGGCGTCCTGGATGACGGTCGGCAATCTGCAGGTCGATTGGGGGTTCCTGTTCGATCCCCTCTCGGCACTGATGCTGATGGTCATCTGCGGAGTCGGCTCGCTCATCCATCTCTACTCGATCGGCTACATGCACGGTGAGGAGGGGTTCTACCGCTTCTTCAGCTACCTGAATCTGTTCGTGTTCTCCATGATCATGCTGGTGCTGGGTAACAACGCCCTAGTCATGTTCGTCGGCTGGGAAGGCGTTGGCCTCTGCTCCTACCTGCTGATCGGTTACTACTTCGAGAAGCAGAGTGCCGGCGATGCGGCGAAAAAAGCCTTCGTCATGAACCGCGTTGGCGATTTCGGTTTCCTGCTCGGCCTGTTCACCATCTTCTGGACCCTTGGCAGCAAGCATGGCGTGTGGACCATCAACTTCGTCGAGATCAGCGAGCAGGCGCACCTGCTTTCGGGTGACATGATGTTCGGTGTCGGTGTAACGACCGTTGCGACCCTCTGTTTCTTCCTCGGCGCCACCGGCAAGTCGGCGCAGATTCCGCTCTTCACCTGGTTGCCGGACGCCATGGAAGGCCCGACTCCGGTTTCCGCCCTGATCCATGCGGCAACCATGGTCACCGCCGGCGTCTACATGATTGGCCGCATGAACGTGCTCTTCGCCATGAGCCCGACCACCATGGCCGTGGTCGCACTGGTCGGTGCCTGCACGGCGATTTTCGCCGCCAGCATCGGCTTTGCCCAGAACGACATCAAGCGCGTGCTGGCCTATTCGACCGTTTCCCAGCTTGGCTTCATGTTCATGGCCATGGGGGTCGGCGCCTTCACCGCCGGTATCTTCCACCTGATGACCCATGCCTTCTTCAAAGCCTGCCTGTTCCTCGGCTCCGGCTCGGTCATCCACGCCATGCACCATGCCCTGCATCACGCGCATGTTGACGATGATCCGCAGGACATGCGCAACATGGGTGGGCTGCGCAAGTTCATGCCGATTACTCACGCGACCTTCGGGCTCTCCTGTCTGGCGATCGCCGGCATCCCCTTCTTCTCCGGTTTCTTCTCCAAGGACGAGATTCTCTGGTGGACCTTCGCCTCGACCCGAGGCAGCCTGCTGGTCTGGGGGATTGGCGCCGTTGCTGCCACCATGACCGCCTTCTACATGTTCCGTTGCCTGTACATGACCTTCTATGGCGAGCAGCGCACCCACAAGAAGGCCAAGGATCATGTCCACGAATCACCATGGGTCATCACTCTGCCGTTGGTGGTTCTGGCCGCACTGGCGACGGTCGGTGGTCTGGTAGGGATCCCGCACGCGATTGATATTCTCCATGTAGGCAACAAGCTGGAGCATTTCCTGGCACCGGTTTTCGAGCATTCCCAGAAGCTCCACGCGATCGAGGCCCACGGTTCTGCTGCGACCGAGATCAGCCTGATGGTCTTCTCGGTGGTGGTTGCGGCGATCGGTATCAGCTGCGCAACCTTGTTTTATCTGAAGAAAACGGACCTGCCAGGCAAATTTACCAGCACGTTCCCGAACCTGCACCGCTGGGTCTTCAACAAGTGGTACATCGACGAGCTCTACGATGCCCTGTTCGTCAACCCGACCAAGCGGCTTGGTACCTTCTGCTGGAAGGGCTTTGATGTCCAGGTGGTCGACGGCATCGTCAACGGCACCGGGAAGCTGGTTAACGTCTTCTCGACCGCGTTGCGCTACACACAAAGTGGCCTGTTCCAAAATTACGCCCTGACCATGGTTCTTGGCATGGTGGTCATGGTGGCGATATTCATCCTGCAATAATGAGCCACTCCGTTCACGTGATGAGATAAAAGGAGCGCAGACCCATGAGTAATCTCCTCAGCCTGATGACCTTCTTCCCGCTTGTCGGGATGGTTGTCCTCCTGTTCCTCCCCCGGGAGTCCGACCGTCTGCTCAAAACGGTGACTCTGGTCATCACCCTGATCACGTTCCTGATCAGTCTGCCGCTGGCCTTCGATGATGCCTTCCGCACTTCGGCGGAGATGCGTTACGTCGAGTTTGCGCAATGGATCAACATCGGCGAATATTTCCGCATGAACTATTACGTCGGCATCGACGGCATCAGCCTCTGGCTGGTCCTGCTGACCACGTTCATCATGCCGATCTCGGTGCTTTCGACCTGGCATGCGGTCGAGAAGAACACCAAGGGGTTCATGGCCCTGCTGCTCCTGCTCGAAACCGGTATGCTCGGTGCCTTCATCGCCCTCGACGTGTTCCTCTTCTACATCTTCTGGGAACTGATGTTGATCCCGATGTACTTCCTGATCGGCATCTGGGGCGGCAAGAACCGGATCTACGCGGCAATCAAGTTCTTCATTTTCACTGCCGTCGGCTCGCTGCTGATGCTGGTGGCCATCATCTACGTCTACTACTACGCGGTGAAGGCGGGACTGCCGTTCCAAAGCGGGTTCAGCATCGCCCACTTCTATCAGCTTAACCTGCCGGCGCATCTGCAGACCTGGCTGTTCCTGGCCTTTGCCTTCAGCTTTGCCATCAAGGTGCCGATGTTCCCGGTGCATACCTGGTTGCCCGACGCACATACCGAGGCGCCGACCGCCGGTTCGGTCATTCTGGCCGCTATCATGCTGAAGATGGGGACCTACGGCTACGTGCGCTTCGCCATCCCGCTCTTCCCGGAGGCAACCCTGCAGTTTACCCCACTGTTCGCCACGCTCGCGGTGATCGGCATCATTTATGGCGCGCTGGTGGCGATGATGCAGGATGATGTTAAAAAACTGGTCGCCTACTCATCAGTATCGCACCTTGGCTTCGTTATGCTCGGCATTTTTGCCATGAACCTGCAGGGGCTCGCCGGCGGCATGCTGCAGATGATCAACCACGGCATCTCCACCGGCGCACTGTTCCTTATCGTCGGCTTTATCTACGAACGCCGCCATACCCGCCTGATCGCCGAGTTTGGCGGGATCTCCAAAACCATGCCGGTGTTCGCGACGATCTTCATGATTATTACCTTCTCCTCGATCGGTCTCCCCGGAACCAACGGCTTTGTCGGCGAGTTCCTGATCCTCGTGGGTGCCTTTGAAAGCGGCCTTCGCTGGTATGCGGTGCTCGCAACCACCGGCGTCATTCTTGCCGCGGTCTATATGCTGTGGATGTTCCAGCGGGTCATGATGGGCAAGATTACCAACCCAAAGAACGAGAAACTCGAAGACCTCTCGGCGCGCGAGGTGGCAGTCATGCTGCCGCTGCTGCTGTTTGTATTCTGGATCGGTTTCTACCCCAATACCTTCTTGGACAAGATGAACCCTTCGCTGGAAAATCTCATCCAGCAGGTTAAGGGGAAACAGCAGGTCGCCATGCTGGTTGAGGCACCGACCCCGTCGGTAGCCAAGATCACGGTCAACGAATAAGCCCGGAATTAACGTCGCTGAGGAGCCTGTTCATGGAAAACCTGGTGCAAATAGCCCTGCAGAATGTCAACCTTGCGGCCATCATGCCGTCTCTGGTCCTGGTCTGCTTCGGCATGGGCCTGCTGTTGATCAATGTTTTTCTGCCCCGTGGTACCACTCGCCCGGCGGCATGGGTCAGTCTGGTCGGGATTGCGGTGACTGCGGGTGTGGTCCTGCAGGGTTGGGGGAATCCTCAGTATGGTTTCTCCGATGCAGTGGCCCTCGATAATTTCGCGACCTTCTTCAATGTGACCTTCCTGGTGGCAGCAGCAATGACCATCCTGATGTCGGATGACTATCTGCATCGCGAAGGCTACCCGGTCGGCGAATACTATCCGCTGATTCTGTTCGCTACCGCCGGGGCGATGTGGATGGCTTCGGGTACCGACATGATGACCATCTTCCTCGGGCTGGAAGTGATGTCGGTCAGTCTTTACGTGCTGGCCGGGTTCTTCCGCGGCCAGGTTGCCTCCAACGAGGCCGGTCTCAAATACTTCCTGCTGGGAGCCTTCTCCACCGGGTTCTTGCTCTATGGCATCGCCCTGATCTACGGGGTGACTGGTTCGACGCGCCTGACCGAGATCGGCGTCTATCTCAACTCGCATTCTTCTTTGCTGACCAACCCGATGACCTTGGCCGGGCTGGCCTTGCTCTCCATCGGGTTTCTGTTCAAGATTGGCGCGGCGCCGTTCCACATGTGGGCGCCAGACGTTTACCAAGGTTCGCCGACCCCGATTACGGCTTTTATGAGTGCCGGGCCGAAGGCCGCCGCTTTCGCTGCTTTCCTGCGAATCCTCGAATATTGCTTCTTCAGCCTCAAGCCGGAATGGACCATGATGCTCTGGGTGCTGGCGGTGTTGACCATGACCATCGGCAACTTCATTGCCATCTCCCAGACCAACATCAAGCGAATGCTGGCTTATTCCTCGATCTCGCATGCCGGATACGTGATGGTAGGCTTGGTCGCGGCCAACGAGATCGGTTATTCCGGCGTGCTCTTTTATATGCTGGCCTACACCTTCATGAACCTGGGTGCTTTTGCGGTGCTGGTGCTGGCCGGCAAGAAGGGGGAGGAGAACCTGACGTTGGACGGTTTCGCCGGCTTTGGCTATAAGCGGCCGTTCCTCGGCGTGGCGATGACCATCTTCCTCTTCTCGCTGATGAGCATGCCGCCGACGGCAGGTTTTGCCGGCAAGTTCTATCTTTTCGCCGGGGCCATCAAATCGGGATACATCTGGCTGGCTGTCATTGCCATGTTGAATTCGGCAGTTTCCTTCTACTATTACCTGCGAGTCATGGTTTACATGTACTTCCGCGAGCCTACTGAGGACTATGCCTGGGTCGGTATGCCAGTTGGCGTGCTGGCGACCATCATCTTTGCCATCATCGGCAGCCTCTATCTAGGCATTCTGCCGAACGAGGTCATGGCCATGGCGAAAATGGCGATCTTCTAGGTCAGTGATCTCAAGCATTTCAAACCCCCGGCGATATCGTCGGGGGTTTTGTTTTTTCAGGTTTACTCGGGGAAGAGTTACGTTATGGTTTAACAGGAATTGTCATACACAGGCTCAGGATTGGGTATGTCATCTGGCGATTTAAAAAGTTTCATCCACCTGCTCGAGCAAGCCGACCAACTCGTGCGGATCTCGACTGTGGTCGATCCACACTTGGAGCTGGCCTGCATCGTTGACCGGGTAAGCAAGGGCGCTGGTAGAGGCCGAGGCCTACTTTTCGAGACGGTGCTAGGATCAGCCCTGCCGGTTGCCGTCAATCTCTTCGGTAGCTTGGAGCGAGTGGGCTGGGCTCTTGGTACGACCGACCTGGAAGGGATGGCACGGCAATTTGCCGCTGATTTGCAGGCGACCGGTGAAGGGGATGGCGAAAGGGCGATGCGCGTATTGAGCGGGAAAAACGAATGGCAGCCGGTCGTCGTCAGCAATCCGGTCTGCCGCACGGTCAACCACAGCCGACGAGGATTGAAGGTGTTGCCGCCGATCACGGCCTGGCCGGGAGATGGTGGCCCCTACTTGACGATGACCCAGATATATTCCCGACATCCGGATGGTGGGATGCTCAACTGCGGCATGTACCGCATTCAGTGCCACGGCAGCCACACGGCAACCATCCGCTGTCGGCCCGGCAGCGGTGCTGCCAGTCACCTCGCTGCCTGGCATGCCCGTGGCATGGCAATGCCCGTGGCTGTGGCAATCGGGGGCCCGCCGATTCTGAACTGGGCTGCCGCGGCGCCGCTGCCGAACGACGTTGAAGAAACCGCCTTTTGTGGCTATCTGCAGGGAAGGCCGCTGGCTATGAGCAACTGCCAGACCAGTGACCTGCAGGTTCCGGCCAGCGCCGATATCGTCATCGAAGGGGTGATTGAGCCGGGGGTGATGAGAAGTGAGGGCCCATTTGGAAACCACACCGGTAGTTACGATGTTGAGGCGTCCGCCCCGGTTTTCCAAGTGCAGAGTGTCCATGCCCGGCAGGACGCCATCTGTCCATGGACTCTGGTCGGGCCGCCGCCGATGGAAAATATCCAGCTCGCCCGTGTGACGGCCCGTCTTTTCCTCCCGCTGGTCAGAATGGTCCTGCCAACCTTGCGAGGATTGCACATGCCAGGTGAGGGGATCTTCCACCGCGCCGCTTTGGTGACCGTCGATCCGGCCGAACAACGTCCGCTGACGGAAGTTGCTCGTCTGCTCTGGGATACCTTGCTGCTGAAGGGTGCACGACTTCTGGTCGTTGGTGCCGACGATCACGACCCCCATGACCCGTCGGCAGTGTTCTGGCGGGTATTGAACCGGGCTGATTGGCAGCGTGACCTGCTGATAGAGAACGGACAGATGGCGATCGATGCCCGTCGGCTGCCCGCCGGCGAACCGGTGCGTTGCGACCCTGGAATGCTGGCAAAGGTATTGGCGCGTTGGCATGAGTACGGGCTCGATGGCTCCGATTGATAAAGGAGGCAGGGTCATGCGTCATTTTATGCTATGGCTGTTGCTCCTCTGGCCGGCAACCGGGCTTGCCGCCTCACCGGTGCCGACTGAAATCTACGCCGAAGTCGATCATGCCTTGCGTCCGGCAAAGGTATTAGCCACACCGGAAGCATACCTGGGGCGCACATTGCTGCTTGGCGGTGTCGTGGAGCGCACGGTCAGCGAACCAGGGAACGTGCTGGTGGAGATTGTCTGCTATAACCTGACGGACGATGATCGTCCCGTACAGCCTGACCCGGTTCTGGGGCGAGTGCTCATCAGTGGTTCGGAGCTTGACGGGGCAATCCTGCAGCCGGGGCGGTTGCTCACCCTGGTCGGGGAGGTCGTCGGCCGGGGTCAATCCGACACAGGTGCGCTTCCCTTGCTTAAGGTCAAATTCATTCATCACTGGCCGACCGCCGAGGAAGAGGCGGAGCGAGAAGCTGCCCGCCGGTATTACCGCCCCTACAATCACTGGTGCGATCCGTGGTACTACGATCCATGGTGTGACCCCTGGTATTATGGACCGTATCCGCGCTGGCATTTTGGCGCCGGATACTACCGTCACTGGCATTGATCTCCCGCCACGCTTGAACACCTCGGCCGTGCGGTGTAAACTGACCGATTGCAACAGAACTCCGCTGAAAAGGTTACAAATACGACGATGGGCGATACAACCTGGACAAAGGTCGTCACGCTGCTGGAGATGATCAAGTTCTCCCATACGGTGTTCGCCTTTCCGTTTGCCCTGATGGGAGCGACACTGGCAGCATTGGCCAGCGGCCGGCCGCCGACTGCTGCCCAAGTCGGCTGGATCTGCCTGGCAATGGTCGGGGCACGCACTGCGGCGATGGGGCTCAACCGCATCATCGATGCCCGCATCGACGCGCAGAATCCGCGCACTGCCAACCGGCCGCTGCCGGCCGGCAAGGTGACCCTCACTGAATCCTGGCTGATGGTGGTTGTAGCGATCGTTCTGCTGCTGGTGGCGGCGGCGATGCTCAATCCACTATGCCTGGCTTTGGCCCCGGTGGCGGTCGGTTTTTTCGTCCTGTACGCATACTGCAAGCGCTTCACCGCCTTTGCCCACGTGGTGCTTGGCCTCTGTCTGGCCGCGGCACCGGTGGGTGCCTGGATCGCTCTGCGTGGCGATATCGACTGGCCGGTGCTGGTGCTGGGGGCGGCGGTCCTGTTGTGGGTGGCCGGCTTCGACATCTTCTATGCCCTGCAGGACGTCGAATTCGATAAAACCAAGGGGCTGCATTCGATACCCGTGCGGTTTGGGGTAAAGAATGCCATCCTGCTTGGCAAGCTGCTCCATGGCGGGATGATCGCCCTGCTGCTGCTCATCCCCTTCGGCCTGCCGCTGGGGTGGCTCTACTTCGCCGGGATCGCGGTTATCAGTGCCCTGATCGCTTACGAACACCAGCTGGTCAAGCCGCATGACCTGTCGCGGCTGAATGCGGCGTTTTTCAATATGAACGGCTACATCAGCGTAACAATCTTCTTTTTCACTCTGGCGGATGCTCTGATCTGATATGAAACATATCCTTGTTGCCATCACGGGAGCTTCCGGCTCGGTCTATGGTCTGCGTCTGGTGGAGGCATTGTTGCGCGCCGAGTGCCGGATCAGCCTGCTCTTCTCTGAACCGGGCCGGCAGGTACTCAACCACGAAACCGGACTCGGCTTGAGCATCGATCCTGCCGAGCGGCAACGGCAGGTTCGTACCCATTTTGGCTCGGACCGGATCGTCGGCCTGGACAATGCTGACCTGTTTGCAGCGGTGGCCAGCGGTTCCAACGCTGCGGACGCCATGGTCATCGTCCCCTGCTCGATGGGTACTGCCGGGCGGGTGGCCGCGGGGCTGAGTGGAACGCTGCTGGAGCGGGCCGCCGACGTCATGCTCAAGGAGCGCCGGCCGCTGCTGCTGGTGCCGCGTGAAACTCCCTTGAGTGTGATCCACCTCGAGAACCTGCTGCGCCTGGCGCGCGCCGGGGCGGTGGTGATTCCCGCCATGCCGGCCTTCTATCACGCCCCGCAGTCGCTCGACGATCTGGTGAACTTCGTGGTCGGCAAGGTGCTCGACCAGCTTGGGGTTGAGCACCAGTTATTCACGCGCTGGGGCAGCAATGCGTGCGCTGAGTAAAATTAATTCACCGAAAAACAGCCATATGGATAACTTGTTGAACACAGTACGAGCCAAGGTTGAGCAAGGCGAGCGGCTTGACGATGCCGAGACGCTGGAGCTGTTCGGCTGCGATGATCTGCTGGCGATCGGCGAATTGGCGGCGCTGGCCAACGCCCGGTTGAACGGCGATACGGTCTATTTCAACGTCAATCGCCACGTCAACTACACCAACCTTTGCGTTAACCGCTGCACCTTCTGCGCCTTCAGCCGTGAGGCCGGCGACGAAGGGGAATACACCCTGGCGCTCAATGACATCCTCGCCAAGGCGGCCGAGGCGGTAGCAAGCGGAGCGACCGAGTTGCACATGGTTGGCGGGCTGCATCCGGATTTGCCCTTCGATTTCTATCTGGAGATGCTGGCGGCACTCAAGGCCGATGCCCCGCAGCTGCACATCAAGGCGTTCACCGCCGTCGAGCTCGATTATTTTACTCAGCTAACCGGGCAGCCGGTCGAGGTCGTGATCGATGAACTGAAAGGCGCCGGGCTCGGTTCGTTACCGGGAGGCGGGGCGGAGATTTTTGCTCCGGCGGTGCGGGCGAAGATCTGCCCGGAGAAGATCAGCGGTGCGCGCTGGCTGGAGATCAGCGAGGCGGTCCACCGCGCCGGGCTGAAAAGCAACGCCACCATGCTCTTCGGCCATCTGGAGAGCCATGCCGACCGCGTCGACCATCTCCGCCAGCTGCGGCAGCTGCAGGATCGTACCGGCGGCTTCCAGGCCTTTATCCCGCTGGCTTTTCAGCCCGACAACACCCGGGTGCCGGGGGCGAAGGGGGTCGGCGGCGTCGATGCGTTGAAGACCCTGGCGATCAGCCGGCTCTACCTCGACAATTTCCGTCACATCAAGGCTTACTGGGTGATGCTCGGCCTGAAGATCGCCCAGGTCGCCCTGTGCTTCGGGGTCAACGATCTCGATGGCACGGTGGTCGAGGAAAAGATCGGTCACGACGCTGGAGCTGATTCCCCCCAGCAGTTGAACAAGGAACAGCTGATGACGTTGATTCGCAAGGCCGGCAAGGTGCCGGTGGAGCGGGACACGCTGTATCGCGAGGTGGGGCGGTAAGGACGATGACGGAAATGACCGCCCGCACGTTGCCCGCCGGCCGGCCGCTCTCGCGAAACGAGGCGCTGCATCTGCTGACCAAGGCCGACCTGATCAAAGTCGGCAAGCTGGCCGATGCCATCCGTCGGCACAAGCATCCGCACGGCCGGGTGACCTTCGTCGTCGACCGCAACGTCAACTACACCAACGTCTGCACCACCCAGTGCCGCTTCTGTGCCTTCTACCGCGACGCCGGCCACCCCGATGCCTATGTACTCAGCTATCACGACATTCTGGCCAAGGTGCGCGAACTGGTCGAACATGGCGGTACCCAGCTGTTGATGCAGGGGGGGCTGCACCCCGACCTGAAAATCGACTGGTTCGAAGACCTGTTTCACCAGATCCGCGCATACTTCCCGACGGTGCGCATCCACTCGCTGTCGCCGGCGGAGGTGGTGCACATCGCCAAGCTTTCCAACCTGACCATGGAGGAGTGCCTGGGACGGCTCCACCAGGCCGGGCTGCAGTCGCTCCCCGGCGGCGGCGCCGAGATCCTGGTCGACGAGATCCGTCGCGAAGTCTCGCCCAACAAGATCGGCTGGCAACAGTGGGCGGCGGTCATGCGCGCGGCGCATGCCCTGAACATGCCGACCACGGCGACCATGATGTTCGGTGCCACCGAGCGGGCCGAGGACATCGTCGAGCACCTCTTCCGGGTGCGTGAGCTACAGGCTGAAACCGGGGGATTCACCGCCTTCATCCCCTGGACTTACCAACCGGGGAACACCGACCTCGGCGGCGAGACGGCGAGCGGCGTCGAATATCTCAAGGTGCTGTCGCTGGCGCGCATCGTCCTCGACAACATCCCCAACATTCAGGCCAGCTGGGTGACCCAGGGGGCGATGATGGCCCAGGTGGCCCTGTTCTTTGGCGCCAACGATCTGGGGGGCACCATGCTCGAGGAGAACGTGGTGGCTGCCGCCGGCTGCAACTTCCGCCTGTCAATCGGTGAAATCATCGAGCTGGCCCGCGGCGCCGGCTTCACCCCGGCCCGGCGGACGACGACGTATGAGATACTGGAAACTTACTGACATCTTTGGGGTAATCGGATGAATCTTCTGCGTCCCAACATTGCCGCCATGGCCGGCTACGTGCCCGGCCTCCAGCCGCCCGATGCCGAGCGTTGGATCAAGCTCAATACCAACGAGAACCCCTATTCACCGTCACCGCGGGTGCGGGAAGCGATCTTGGTCGAACTCGGCAACGCCGGCGAGACCCTGCGCAAGTACCCCGACCCTGGCAGCCGGCTGATGCGTGAAGCGGCGGCACGGCTTTACGGTTTTCCGGTCGAATGGGTGATCACCGCCAACGGCTCGGATGAGTTGCTCAACAACCTGATCCGCGCCTGCGCCGGAGAAGGAGAGGAGATCGGCTACATCCATCCGTCCTATTCCTACTATGCCACCCTGGCCGAGATTCAGGGGGCGAAGGTGCGGACCTTCGGGTTGACCGATGATTTCCGTATCAAGGATTTCCCCGAGCGCTACGATGGTCGGCTCTTGTTCCTGACCACGCCCCACGCCCCGCTGGGCTTCGCCTTCCCCCTGGAGTATATCGATGAGCTGGCTCGCCGCTGCGCCGGCGTATTGGTGATCGATGAAGCCTACGTCGACTTCGCTGAATTCACAGCCTTGGAGCTGGTGAAAAAGTACGCAAACGTGGTGGTGACGCGCACCTTCTCCAAAAGCTATTCCCTGGCCGGGATGCGCCTCGGCCTGGCGGTGGCCCGCCCGGAGATCGTCGCTGCCCTCGACAAGATCCGCGATCACTACCACCTCGACCGCCTGGCGCTGGCTGCCGCCAGCGCGGCCCTGGGCGACCAGCCGCACCTGCAGGCGACCGTGGCCAGGATTCGCGCCACCCGCGCACGTTTCTGTGCTGGCTTGCAGCAGCTTGGCTACGCGGTCATCCCCTCGCAGGCCAACTTTGTTTTCGCCTCCCCGCCGGACCGTAATGGCAAGCGCATTTACGACGCCCTCCACGCCCGCAAGATCCTGGTGCGCTACTTCGCCGATCCGCTGCTGGCGCACGGCATGCGCATCACCATCGGCACCGATGCGGAGATGGATGCGACCCTGGTAGCTCTGAAAGAAATCGGGTGACCACGCGACGCCGTAGGGGCACGGCGCGCCGTGCCCCTACCGAATCATTCCCCTTTGATCCCACCGAAGTCGCCCCGCGCCTGCTCGCCTGGTACGGGGCACACGGCCGCGACCTCCCCTGGCGGCACACCCGCGACCCCTACTGCATCTGGCTTTCCGAAATCATGCTGCAGCAGACCACGGTAGCGGCGGTCATCCCCTACTACCAGCGCTTCCTGGCGACCTTTCCCGAGGTGGCAACCCTGGCGGTGGCCCCGCCGGAGCGGGTCATCGAGCTATGGGCGGGCCTCGGCTACTATTCGCGGGCGCGCAATCTGCACCGGGCCGCGCAGAAAGTGGTCGAGGAGCATGGCGGCGACTTCCCGAAAACGGTCGAGGCTCTGGCCGCGCTCCCGGGAGTCGGCCGCTCCACAGCCGGGGCGATCGTCGCGATTGCTTTCGATCGTCCGGCGCCGATCCTCGACGGCAACGTACGTCGGGTGTTGGTGCGCCTCTTCGCCTATGATGGCGACCCGCGCGGCACCCTGGCGGAGCGCGCGCTCTGGAAATGGGCCGAGGCACTCACTGCCCGGGAGCGGGCGCACGATTATGCCCAGGCGATCATGGACCTGGGCGCCACCGTCTGCACGCCGCGCGACCCGGGCTGCCCTGATTGCCCGTTGGCAGCGCTTTGCCAGGCGCGTCGGCAAGGCCTGGAGCGGCAGTTGCCGGTGGCCCGGATCCGCAAAAGTGTGCCGGTGCGTCGTCAGGTGGCCCTGCTGGTCGAGCGCGAAGGGTTTTACCTGGTGCGCCCGCGTCCGCATGAGGGTTTTCTCGGCGGGCTCTGGGAGTTTCCTGTTGCTGACGTGCGCGCCGACGAAACACCGCTGACCGTGGCCGGTCGCCTGGCTCAGGAACTGGGGTTCTCTGGTCAAAAGCTGGCGGTCGGCAGGCTGAAACACGCCTACAGCCATTTCACCCTTGAACTTGATTTGGTTCGGATAATGGGGCGGTACGAAGAGCGGGTGGCGGAAGGCGACTGGCAGTGGCAGGCGCCGGGGATGTTGGTGAAAATGCCGCTGCACGGGGCTCACCGCAAGGCGTTGGAGCGTTTCGTTCTGGTTGCCGCATCGGGAGCTGTCGATGAGTAGCGTCCCCCTGCTGTTGATCGTCCGCCAGCGCCCGTCCCCCCACGCGGAGCTGGAGAGCCTGGCTGACGAACTCCAGAGCGGGTTCGGTCTCGATTCCTACACCTCCCGTCAGCGCCTGCTCGGGCCCGGGCTGGCCCAACTGGCCCAAGGAGAGCGGCAAAAGCTTGACGACATTGCCACGCTGCTGCGTCGGCACGGTTACACCTGCTGGGTAGTCGCCCCGGCCCGCCCCACCTTTGCCCCGCTCCGGCTGCGCAGCCTGACCATCGGCAGCGATGCGGTGGATTTTTTCTGCGAAGGGGAGCAGCGGGTGCGGTTGGAGCGGGGAATGGCGGTGGTCGGCGTGCTGGCCGACCTATCCGGGGAACTGGCCGGGCGTCAGGTCAAACGGATGTTGGCGCAGAATGCCTATCTGGGGCGTGAGCAGGTGAGCCTCTTGACCCCCGGGGAAATCCGTCAGGCGATCCTCAAGGGGCAGCCGGTGTTCGACGGCTATTTGCTCGATGCGGCCGGAGCGGTTACGACGGCCTTCCGGGTGCTTCCCGGCCGGTTCAACCCGGAAGGGCTGGGAGGACGCGCCAGTCTCGGCGCGGCCCGCAACCTCGAGGCGATCGTCGATCTGGTCGATGAATATGCGGGGGGCTGCCGCCTGTATACCGATTTCGGCCTCAGCCAGCTTCCGGGCTGTCTGCCGCAGCCGGTCAAGGACAATCCCGCCGCGTTGATGGCCAACCTCGACGCCCTGACTCTCTATGGCTGGCTGGTCTCCGGCTTGGGCGAACCGCCGGTTTCCGGGGAGGAGTCCTCCCCGGGAACCGTGCTGG
>JAMPXI010000124.1 GCA_023701265.1 Desulfuromonadales bacterium
AGAGCTGCCCCATCCATTCGGAGTCGCGGCGGGCCAGGTAGTCGTTGACGGTGATGACATGCACCCCCTTGCCGGCCAGGGCGTTGAGATAAACCGGCAGCGTGGCAACCAGGGTCTTCCCCTCGCCGGTCTTCATCTCGGCGATCTTGCCGTTGTGCAGGACCATGCCGCCGAGCAGCTGCACGTCGAAATGACGCATGCCCAGCGCGCGCTTGCCCGCTTCACGGGTCACGGCGAAGGCTTCCGGCAGCAGTTCGTCGAGGGTGGCGCCACGGCCGAGCCGCTCGCGGAACTCGGCGGTCTTGGCAGTCAGGGCCGCATCAGAAAGCGCCTGCAACTGCGGTTCGAGGGCGTTGATCTTGTCCACCAGCGGTTGCAGCGCCTTGAGTTCACGTTCGTTCTTGCTGCCGACAATTTTCTTGATGATCGAACCGATCATTAGTTGCTCCGTTTGTGGTTGGATTTTCTGCGCCAGAACTGTGTCTGACAACCGAGTGATGTTAGCACACCCCTAGAGGGGTCTCAAGATCAAAGGGCAGGAAACCGTTCAACCGCAAGCCCCGGCACCACCGGGGCTTGGGTTAACCAGCGAAGGGACCGTCCGCCCAGACTCATTGAGGCGCTAGCTGTCCGGCCTGCCAATCTCAAGACGCCTTCAGGCTGGCCATGTCGATGACGAAACGATAACGCACATCACTGCGGATGACCCGTTCGTAGGCCTCGTTGACCTGTTGGATGGGGATGACCTCGACATCGGAGGCGACCCCGTGCTCCGCGCAGAAGTCGAGCATCTCCTGGGTCTCGCGGATGCCGCCGATGAGCGATCCGGCCAATTGCCGGCGCTGCATGACCAGCGATGCGGCCGAGAGGGGGATGGGGTCGGGGATGCCGACCAGCACCATCGTCCCGTCGCGGCGCAGCAGGTTGAGATAGGCGTTGTAGTCATGCTGCGCGGAGACCGTATCGAGAATGAAATGAAAGCGCTTGGCGTGTTCCTTGAACACCTGCGGATCTTTGGTCGCGATGAAATCATCCGCGCCAAGACCCAACGCATCGGCGCGCTTGCCGGGGGAATGGCTCAGCACCGTGACCGTCGCCCCAAAAGCCTTGGCGATCTTCACCCCCATGTGGCCGAGTCCGCCGAGACCGACAATGGCAACCTGGCTGTCGGCCTTGACCCCGAAGCGGCGCAGCGGTGAATAGGTGGTGATCCCCGCGCACAACAGCGGCGCCGTCCGGTCGAGGGGCATCCCCGCAGGAATGCGCAGAACGTAGTCCTCGTTGACGGTGATGCGCGTCGAGTAGCCGCCATAGGTGGGGGTCTTGCCGTCCTGCTCGCGCCCGTTGTAGGTGACGGACATCCCCTTTTCGCAGAATTGCTCCTCGCCATCGCGGCAAGGCTCACATTGATGGCACGAATCGACGAAGCAACCGACACCGACGGTGTCACCCTCCCGCCACTTCCCGACCTCTGCACCGACCTTGACGACCGTGCCGACGATCTCGTGACCGGGGACCATCGGGAAAATCGAGCCGCCCCATTCGTCGCGGGCCTGGTGGATGTCGGAATGGCAGATGCCGCAGTAGAGGATGTCGATCAGAACGTCGCGGGGGCCGGGCTCGCGGCGCTCAATGGCATGCGGCGCCAGCGGGGATTTTGCGGATGCAGCGGCATAAGCAGCGGTTGTTAACATGACGATCACCTCCACGGGGTTGCTCTGTCAGGGAAATCCCAACTGCAGAACCCTACGGGTACAGTTTACAAACCCTGGCAGGGTTGGCAAATGCACCCCCCGCGACGACCCAAGGCAACAAAAAACCCCGGCCGGGGCCGGGGTTGCGAAGTCATGGTGGGGTGGGTGCCTAGAGGTACTTGTTCGGGTTGACCGGTGCACCGTTCAGGCGCACTTCGTAATGAACGTGGGGGCCGCTGGAGCGGCCGGTGTTGCCGGCGGTGGCGATCACGTCGCCACGCTTGACGCGCTGGCCGATTTTGACCAGGGTCCGCGAGTTGTGGCCGTAGGCGGTCGAAAAGCCGTAACCGTGATCGATGACCACCAGTTTGCCGTAGCCCGGCTCGGTGCCGACCTCGCGGATAATGCCGGCGGCCGTGGCCATCACCGGGGTGCCGGTGCGGGTGGCGATGTCCATCCCCTCATGCATGCGGCGCTGGCCGTCGAATGGATCCCGGCGGACGCCGAAGTCGGAAGTGACCCACCCCCTGACCGGCCAACCGGTCGGCCGTGAGCCGAGCAGTGAGCGCTGATCATTGAGGAACCCCTGGACCTCTTCCTGGCTGACCCGACGCAGGTCGACATCGCGACGCAGATCGTCGATCTGTTGCTGCAGGTTGGCCAGATTGTCGGTCGGTTCATCACCCACCGCCGGGCCGCCGACACCGCCGAGCAGATCTGCCTTCGGCTTGGTCAGCTTGTTCATGACCCGCATTTTGGCGTCGTTCTGCGCCATGACCACCAGTTCCTTGCGCAGGTCCTCGAGCTTGGCCACCAACTGCTCCATCTCCTGCCGGTGTATACGGGACTGCTCGCGCAGGCGCTCAAATTCATTGCGGTCGAAATTGGCCTTCACGGCAAACACCGTCAGCCCGATCATCAGCAGCACGCAACATACCGCCCCGGCAGCCGACCACTTAAGGGCAGACAAGCGAAGAGCGAAGCGGCGCACGCGGTGTGAGCCTTCAGGGATGATCAGAATGGTAAAGCGCTTGGACAAATCAGTTATCTCTCAAGAACACGACCGAAGGGGCCTTTGGCACCTTCCGGAATTTCGACCTGGCACACGGGAGTGTAACTGTTACCCGAAATGACTATGGGATGTCAACCTTATTGGGGAGAAGCGGACAGCTCGATGCTCAGGGCGATCTCGTCACAATCAGGGAATTTCGCGCATTTCATGCAGTCGCCCCAGATCTTGTGCGGCAGCTGCGACTTCTCGATCACCGCGAAGCCGAGCTTTTCGAAAAAAGCCTGTTTGTAGGTAAGGGCGAAGACCCGGCGGATGCCGAGGCGACGGGCTTCGTCAAGACAGGCCTGCACCAGCTCCTTGCCGGCACCGCGGCCGTTGTAGTCGGCGTGAACAGCCAGCGAGCGCAGTTCGGCCAGATCCTCCCAGCAGATGTTCAGCGCCGCGGTGCCGACCACCTTGCCGTCGACCTCGAATACGTAGAAGTCGCGCAGCGATTCATACAACTCGGCCAGCGAGCGCGACAGCAACAGGCCGTCGCGGGCATAATCGAGCAACAGGCGATGGATTTCGCGAACATCGGGGATGACAGCCTTGCGGACCATGGCAACCTTCTCTCTGTAATTCTACCCCTGGGGTGGTGCGCCGATCAATTCGCGGGCATGGGCAAGGGAGCGTTCCGTCACCTGGGCACCGCCGAGCATGCGCGCCATTTCCGCAACCCGGGCTTCGCCGGCAAGCGGTTCGATGCCAGTGACAGTGCGCCCGGCCAGCTCACGTTTGACCACCAGAAAGTGCCGGTCGGCACCGGCCGCCACCTGGGGAAGATGGGTAACGCAGAGCACCTGGGCGTTGCGGCTGACGGCCCGCAGCTTGTCGCCGACGGCCGTTGCGGTGGCGCCACCGATCCCGGCATCGACCTCGTCGAAAACCAGGGTCGGCACCTGTTCGCGCCCCGGCGTGACCCGCTTCAGGGCCAACAGGATGCGCGACAGTTCGCCGCCGGAGGCGATGCGCGCCAGCGGCAGCAGGGCTTCGCCACGGTTCGGCGCGAGCAGGAACTCACCACGCTCCAGTCCCAGCGGGCCCGGTTCCGGCAATTCCGTCAACTGCAGCTCGAAACGTGCCCCGGCCATGGACAGATCGGCCAGCTCACGCTGCATGGCGGCACCCAGGCGTTCCCCCGCTTCCCGCCGGGCCGCACCAAGTCGGCTGCCGACATCAAGCAGGGCCGTCAGTTGGCCGACAAGCTCCGCCTCGAGAGCGGCGCGCGTCTCCTCGGCGTGCTCCAGTTCATCCAACTCGGTGACGATGGCCGCCTGCTGCTCGAGGATTTCGGCGACCGACGCCCCATATTTGCGTTTGAGGGCGGTCAGCAGGGCCAACCGTTCCTCAACTTCCTCCTGTCGGCCCGGCTCGCAGCCGATCCGGTTGAGATGGCTGCGCAGTTGCGCGGCGACATCTTCCAGGGTGTAGAGCGACTGCCTCAGCGTCTCCGCCAGCTGCCCCAACTCCGGATCGATCCCGGCCAACCCCTCCAGTTCACCGGCCATCCGGCCGAGTGCCGCGCAAACCGCGCCGTCGGCGGCGTAGAGCGTTTCGTAACCGTTGTTTGCCGCAGCCGCCAGCCGCTCGGCATTCTGCAGCAGCAAGCGTTCGGCAGCCAATTCTTCTTCTTCGCCGGGTTGCAGCCGCGCCTCACCGATCTCCCGCGCCTGATAGCGCAGCAGGTCGAGACGCCGGGCTCGCTCGCGCTCGGCCTCGCTGAGGCGCGCCAAATGCTCGCCCGTCGCGCGCCAGGCGGCAAAAAGCTCCCGGTATTCACAGTTCAGGGCCTCATGACCCCCGAATGTATCCACCAGGGGGAGGTGTGCATCCCGCCCCATCAGCGCCTGATGCTCGTGCTGGCCACAGACCGCCACCAGTTGTTCGGTCAAGGGCTGCAATTGCGTCAGGGTTGCCAGGCCGCCATTGATGTAGGCACGGCTGCGGCCGGCGCGAGTGATGACCCGGCGCAGGATCAGCTCACTGCCTGCGGAGAACCCGGCAGCATTGATAACGGCCTGCAGATCGGACCGCCCGGTCAGGTCGAACAGCGCCTCGACCGTCGCCTCCTCGCAGCCGGCACGGATCAGTTCCGGGCTTGCCCGGTCACCGAGGAGCAGGCCGAGCGCATCCATGACGATCGACTTGCCGGCACCGGTTTCCCCGGTCAGCACGTTGAAGCCGGAACCGAACTCGACTTCCAGTCGGTCGATGATGGCGAAGTTGGTGATGGTCAGATGAACAAGCATGGCATTACAGTCAAACTATCCATTCAATTCGAAATATTTGTAGGGACAGGCCCCTGTGCCTGCCCTGGGCGGCCACGGGGGGCCGCCCCTACGAATTCATCTTATCGTTCTCCCCACTTCAACTTGGTGCGCAGGATCTGGAAGGAGTCCTTGGTCGGGCTGAGCACCAGCAGGGCGGGGTGCTCCGAGCGGCGGATCTCCACCACGTCGCCGCCCTGCAGCGGCATGCCGACCTGGCCGTCGGCGGTCAGTGCCACATCCTCGTCCTGGAACTTGACTTCGATGCGGATCAGCGCCTCGTCGGAGACGATGATCGGCCGGTTGGTCAGCATGTGCGGGCAGATCGGCGAGATCACCAGGCAGTGCACCGCCGAGGAGATGATCGGCCCGCCGGCGGCGAGGTTGTAGGCGGTGGAACCGGTGGGCGTGGCGACGATCAGGCCGTCGGCCTTGAAGGTGGTCAGGTAGGTGTCATCGACCCAGGCTTCCATATCGATGATGCGGGCCAGAGCCCCCTTGTTGATCACCAGATCGTTGAGCACCCGGTAGCGGGCCACCTCCGTGCCGTCGCGGCGAATGGCGACATCGAGGCGGAGGCGTTCGGAGACCGTCAGCTCGTCGGCCAGCAATTTGGTCAGGACCGGGTCGATCTCGTCGCGGGTGATTTCGGTGAGGAAACCGAGGCTGCCGAGGTTGATGCCGAGGATCGGGGTACGGCGGTCGCCGACCAGGCGCGCGACCGACAGGAGGGTACCGTCGCCGCCGAGGACGATGAGCAGGTCGGCCCGGGTCGGGATCTCCGCCGGTGGGCAACCCAACGCTTTGGGGACCTCGGCCACCAGCGCCTCGTCGACCAGCACGGCAATGCCGCGGCTGTTGAACCAGGCGGCGACCTCGCCGGCAACCTTTACTGCGTCCTGATGACGCCGCTTGACAAAAATCCCGACTGATTTCAAGGCGGACCTCCTTGCGCGATGCCCCGGAAATCTATCACAGCATTTCTACTATGTCCACGTTCGACGGGCACCTGCAGGTTGTCGCCTGGGGATGCTTGTGCTACCCTTCGTGAGGAGTGAGGAGTGATGGGTAAGGCGTACCACCTCAACGAAACGATGGTTTTCTTCTCCTCACTCCTCACTCCTCACGGATTCACCCGAATGGATCTCTTTTCCGCCACCGCCGCCGCCCGCACCCCGCCGCCAATCGCCGAGAGGATGCGCCCGCGCGCCCTCGACCAGGTGGTCGGCCAGCAGCACCTGCTCGGCGAAGGGAAGATTCTGCGCCGCCTGATCGAAACCGACCAGCTGACCTCGGTGATCTTCTGGGGGCCGCCCGGCACCGGCAAGACCACCCTTGCCCAGGTGATCGCCGCCACCACCAGCTGCCGCTTTGCCGCTTTTTCAGCGGTATTGCAGGGGGTCAAGGAAGTCCGCGAAATCGTGGCCAAGGCCCAGGAGGAGCGCAGCTACCACGGCCGGCGCACGGTGCTGTTCGTCGATGAGATCCATCGCTTCAACAAGGCCCAGCAGGATGCGTTTCTCCCCTGGGTCGAGCGCGGCGACGTGATCCTGATCGGCGCGACCACCGAGAATCCGTCCTTCGAGGTCAACTCGGCGCTGCTGTCACGCTCGCGGGTCTTCGTCCTCGAGCCGTTGGCGCCGGCGGATCTCCGCATCCTGCTGGAACGCGCCCTGACCGTGCCGGAAGGTCTCGGCGAACAACAATTGACCGCCGAGGCCGATGCTCTCAACTTTCTGGCCGAGATGGCCCACGGCGATGCGCGCATTGCCCTGAACACCCTGGAACTGGCGGCCAATCTGGCCGAGGACAGCGTCATCCGTCTGGGTACGGTCGAGGCGGCGCTGCAGAAAGCCCCGCTGCTCTATGACCAGGGGGAGGAGCACTACAACGTCATCTCCGCCTTCATCAAGAGCCTGCGCGGCTCCGACCCGGACGCCGCCATCTACTGGCTGGCACGGATGATCGAGGCCGGCGAGGATCCGATGTTCATCGCCCGGCGGATGATCATCTTCGCCGCCGAGGACGTCGGCAACGCCGACCCGCGTGCCCTGCAGGTGGCAGTGGCCGCCCAGCAGGCCCTGCACGTCATCGGCCTGCCGGAGGGACGCATCCCGCTGGCCCAGGCGGTCACCTATCTGGCCACCGCACCCAAGAGCAACGCCTCCTACGTAGCCATCGACGCGGCCCTGAGTGAGGTGCGCGCCAGCGGCGCCCTGCCGGTGCCGCTGCACATCCGCAACGCCCCCACCAAACTGATGAAGGAACTCGGCTACCACAAGGGGTATCAGTACGCCCACGACCGCCCCGACGCGGTGGTCACCCAGACGCATCTGCCGGAGCAGCTTGCCGGTCGGGAGTTCTACCGGCCCAAGGAGAGCGGCTACGAGAAGACCATTCGCGAGCGCTTGGCCTTCTGGGCGGCTAAACGGCAGGAGAAACCGGGGGCTGGGGACTAGGGATGGCCGACCTCTCCGTCCTCCGCGAGATCTTCATCCTCCTCACCCTGGCCCTGGCCAACGCCTGGCTGTTCAGCCGCCTGCACCAATCGCCGATCGTCGGCTATCTGGTCACCGGGCTGTTGGTCGGCCCTTATGGCTTTCACCTGGTCAAGGGGATTCA
>JAMPXI010000125.1 GCA_023701265.1 Desulfuromonadales bacterium
ACAGGCGCCGGCCGACGGCCGGCCGGCAGCAGCGGAGCATTAGAGGGCGATGACCGCGATCCGGTCGAGCACCACGCCGGCGGTTTCGGTGCCGGTCACGAAGATCTTGTCGAAGTTGGCCTGCAGTGCGGTATTGAAGGCCGGCTGGTCAGCGCTCGGCACGTCGAGCAGTTCGGCCACGGTCGCCAGGGTTTCCCCCTGTCCGGAGGCGATGTCGCGGGCCAGCAGGTCGAGGTTGTCGGCGGTGAAGGCCAGCAGGCGGTCGTTCTTGACCAGGTTGGCCGGCTGGTCGCACCCCAGAGTGCCGGAAGTGATGCCAAAGGTCTGGTTGCCGAAGGTGCCGTTGGTGGTTGCCTGCAGCGACTGGGAGATCACTGAGCCGTCCGACTCGTTGCCCCACAGCACGGTGCCGAGGCCGCAGCCGGTATTGCTCGCGCCCTGGCCGGCCAGGGCCGGGGCGGCCACCGCAAGCAGCAGCATGACGATCAACAGTTTTTTCATGGGTTCCTCCTTTGGGGTGAGAGATGACAACTCATCAAACGTTAAAGCCCATAATGCTGTTTGTCAAGAACTCCCCTGCCGCAACCAGGCCGAACCGATCCTCGAGCATGATCTCGTATTCCGCCAGGGCGATTTCGTCGATCCCCAGGAACTGGGCTTCGGCAGTGGTCGGCAGCACCAGGCCGGGGTCGGTCTGCCACCCCAGACCGACTTTGCGGCAGCCCTTGTTGGCCAGCTTGACCAGGGCCAGCACCAGCTCCTGGCTGTCCAGCTCCACTTCGTGATGGCGGCCAACCACGCCGGCAATATCGTCCGGCAGGTTCCATGCCGTCGCCATCCTCATGCCCATCTCCACATGCATGCTCTCCAGGACTTCCTCGATCAACTGGCTGCCGAGCATGATGCCGGCCTCGCCGCTGCCGGCGATCTGCTCGAGGGCGGCAAGCAGAAACAGTTTGCCGGTATCATGCAGCAGTCCGGCCAGGTGGGCCTGGTCGGCAATCGCCTGGTAGCCGCAGCGATTGGCCAGCCAGCGGGCACCAAGGGCGCAGCCGAGGGAATGGCGCCACAAGGGGAGGAGGTAATCGGGGCGCAGCCGTCCCTGGTGACAGGCCACGCCGCTGCTGCCGGCGCAGTCAAGTTCCCGGAGCGCACTGGCCGCGCCGATGCGGGTGATCGCCTCGGCGATGGTGACGACCTTGGGGAGCCCCTGGTAAAATGCCGAATTGGCGGCTCGGAACAGGGTGCAGGCCAGCACCGGATCGTGGCCGGCCAGATTGCCGAGAACGGTCGCATCAGGCTGTTCCAGGCACGCCAGCGAAGCGATTCCCCTGGCAATGTCCGGATGGACCGGGAGGGGAAGCTGCCCGCAATGGAGGTTCTCGTCGATGAGGAGAGGAAGGGGTTTGCCAGCCATGATCATTCTCCCAACAGGCGGCGCAGTTCGAAGAGCGGCCGCGGCTTGTCGAAGCGCGGCAGGCGCTTGAGCACCTCGGGTAGGGAAACCTTGCCGCGGGCGGCCTTGGCGATGCCGTCCTCGAGCAGGGTGACCAGCCCGGCGCTTTCGATACTGAGGCGGCGGATTTCGTTGACCGTCCGGCGGGCCATGACCGCTTCCTTGACCTGTTCGCTGAGCAGCAGCAGTTCGAAAATGCCGACCCGCCCCTTGTAGCCGGTAAAACGGCAGGCGCCGCAGCCACGGCCGATCATCAGGTCGGCGCCGGCCAGGTCGCCGTGGGTGTAGCCAAGGCGGCGGTACTCCTCGGGGGTCGGGGTGTAGGGCGCCGCGCAGTGCGGGCAGACGCGCCGCAGCAGGCGCTGGGCAAGCATGCAGGTGATGGTCGAGGCGATCAGGTACGCTTCGACTCCCAGGTTCAGCAGGCGCAGCAGGCCGCCGACCGTGTCCTCGGTGTGGAAGGTGGTCAGCACCTTGTGCCCGGTCAGGGCCGCCTGGATGGCGGTTTCCGCCGAGAAGGCGTCGCGCACCTCACCCATGACGATGATGTCGGGATCCTGGCGCACGATGTGGCGCAACGTCTCGGTGAAGGTCACGCCGATCTTCGTATTGATCGAGCACTGCGAGATGCCGTCGATGACATACTCGACCGGCTCCTCGGCGGTAATGATGCTGGTCTCCAGATCGTTCAGGGCGTTGACACAGCTGTACAGGGTGGTGGTCTTGCCGGCGCCGGTCGGGCCGGTGACGATCATGACCCCGCTGGGCGATTGCAGGGCGTCGTCGCGGAACTGCTGGAGCATGCGCGGAGCCATGCCGATCTCCTCAAGCGTCAGCAGCTCGCCCTTTTTGTTCATCAGCCGCAGGGCGATCGTTTCGCCGTGCACGGTGATGTAGAAGGAGACGCGCAGGTCGAGGGCCAGTCCGGTCGCAGGGCTTTCGTAGAGAATGCGCCCGTCCTGGTGCCGGCGGCGCTCGGCGATGTCGGCCTCGGCCATGACTTTGATGCGGGTGGTGACCGGCTGGGCGAGATCGAGGTTGAATTCGCGATGCACGGCCAACACCCCGTCGCGCCGGAAGCGCACGCGCAGTCGGTCCTTCATCGGCTCGATGTGGATGTCGCTCGCCCCCTGCTGCATCGCTTCGTCGAACAGGCTGTTGACCAGGCCGATCACCGTGGTGTCGTCCGCCTCGGGAAGCGGGGCGCGCCGTATGCCGCGGCGATAAAGTTCGATGACTTCGCGGATCGCCTGGCGTGGGGCGATGGCGGGGAGGACCATGCGGCCGAAGATCCGGTCGGCGGCCTCGCGGCTTTCCATGTCAAGCGGGTCGGCAAAGGCGACCAGCACCCTGACCCCCTGCTTTTCCAGCGGCAAAAAGCCGTTGCGGCTGAACATTTTCGGCGGCACCTGGTGAAGCAGTTCGCGGTCGATCCGGGCAAGGTGCGGCACCACGAACGGATAGCCGAGCTGGCCGGCGAGGATTTCGATCAGCGGCGGCTCGTCGATGAAGCCGTATTCGACCAGGATCTCGCCGAGCTTGCGCCGGTCGCCGGATTCCTGCTGGATGGCCAGGGCGGCGTCGAGCTCGCCGGGACGGATGCGGCCGAGTTCGAGCAACAGTTCGCCGAGGCGGATGTCGAGGGGTTCCTCCTTGAGGGCCTCGCTCAGCTGGGCCGGCGAGAGCAGGCGCAGCTCCTTGAGGATGTCGACCAGGGCGCGCGTGGAGACCAGCTTGGCCTGCACGCGCTTGGCATAGACCAGGTGCCGCGGTTCGAGGACGTTGCGACGGACCAGGAGCCTGGCGATGGTGTCGCCGCTGGCGCGGGGGAGCGATGGAACGGGAATCAGTTGCCGGGTGGTGGCAGGGGGGTGTGCTTCGGGCATGACCAGTCCATAACATTGAATAGTTGCATGACAATGCCTCAGAGGCTAGCACATCCGGGGCGGAGTGCAAGTCGATTTCAGCGGGCCATCGGCAATTCGCGCTTCAGGGAAACGTCAATAGCCATCTCCGAGGAGGGTGCGCAGGACTTCGCCGGCCATGGTCAGGCCGAAGAGCGGCGGAATCACCGAGGAACTGCCGAGGATGACCCGCCGGTCGGTGCAGCGCCACTGCTGGTCTTCCTTGCTGGGGCAGATGCAGTTTTCGGCGCAGACCGCCGTGACCGGGCTCAGCGGGCGATACTCCTCGGTGGAGTAGACGACCTTGAGCCCGCCGTGAATGCCGCGGCGGCGCAGCTCCTTGCGGATGACCCGGGCCAGGCGGCACTGCCCGGTGTGGGCGATATCGGTGACCTTGATCTGGGTCGGGTCGAGCTTGTTGGCGGCACCCATCGAGGAGATCACCGGCAGGTCGCGCTGCAGGCAGCTCTCGATCAGGTGCAGCTTGGCGGTGATGTGATCGATGCAGTCGAGCACATAATCGTAGCCGCGGTCGAGCAGTTCCGCCGAATTGTCCGCGCAATAGAAGGCCTTGATCGCCTCGATCTGCGCCGCCGGATTGATGGCACGGCAGCGTTCGGCCATGACCTGGACCTTGGGGCGACCGATGGTGCCGTCGAGGGCGTGCAGCTGGCGGTTGACGTTGGTCAGGCAGATGTCGTCGAAGTCGACCAAGGTCAGTCGGCCGATGCCGCCGCGGGCCAGCGCCTCGACGGCGAAGCTCCCCACGCCACCGACCCCGAACACCGCCACCGAGGCGGCAGCCAGCCGGTCGAGCCCCTCCCGGCCCACCAGCAGGTCCAGGCGGCTGAAGCGATGTTCCGTGCTCATAGCGTTCTCCTCTTCAAAGGGCTAGATGCAGCACGCGGCGGGCGTTGGCGCCGGTGATGCGGGCGGTCTCGGCCAGATCCCAGCCGCGCAGCTGCGCGACTTGCTCGGCAATCAGCGTCAGCCATTCCGGCCGGTTCTCTTCACCACGGTGCGGATGCGGGGGGAGATCCGGGGCGTCGGTCTCCAAAACCAGCCACTCGACCGGGACGCCGCGGACAACCTCTTTCAGGCGCCGGGCGTCGGGGAAGGTCACCACGCCGCCGATGCCGATGGCAAAGCCCAGATCGATCAGCTGCCGGGCGGTGTCCAGGCTACCGGAAAAGGCATGCGCGATCCCGCCGACCTCATGGGCCTGCTCGATGCGCAACAACGCGAGCACCCGAGCGGTGGCGCGGCGCATATGCAGCAGCAGCGGACGACCGGTCTCGCGGGCGAGGCGGATCATCTGCCGGAAGACTGCTTCCTGCACCGCCAGGTCCGGTCCGGCCTGGCCATCCAGGCCGACTTCGCCGATCGCCACCGTCCGTGGCCCGGCTGCCAGTCGCCGCAGTCCGTCCGCCAACTCCGGCCGCCACCGGGCGGCCGCCTGCGGATGCACACCGGGGGCCGCCCAGGCTCCGGGGGTGGTATTAACCGTCGCCATCAGTCGGGGCCAGTGCTCCGGAGCTACGCCGGGCACCACCCAGCTGCCGACTCCTCGAGCACGTGCCTCGATCAGCGTCGCCGGTTCCAACGGGAGAAAATCGAGATGGATATGGGTGTCGACCAGCATATTCAATATGCTACCATAGCCGGACCCGAGGCGGCCAGCGGCTGGCTTTCTCCTTGCTGTGGGCCGTTTCCTCTGTGATAATGCGACATTGTCGATCAGCTGAACAGCCTTTCTGCGGCGGGAGAACGCGATGGACGAAGTGAGCCGGACAACCGGGGGCAGTTATCTGCGCAAACTGTTTCTTTTCAATCACGGGGCCGGCCTTATCCTCGGTGCGATATTCCCGCTCTTCGCCAGTCTGCTCCTTGGTCCCGAGGCCATCACCCTGCTGTTCTTTGCCGCTTGCCTTGGTGCCGGCTTTCTCCTTGGCGCCGTCTCTTTCCTGTTCGTGCGCGCTACCCTCAAACACCAGCTCCGCCAACAGCTCGAACAGCTGCGGGAGCTGACCGGGGCGGTGCCGGCGCAAGCCGGGGGCGAGACCATCGAAGGTCTCCATGCCGAGGTTGCCCGCACCGTTGGCGAGGTGCGGGGGCTGTTGAATTCCTTCCGCGCCACGGTCGACGAATTCGTCCCCCACTACCAGGGGCTGGCCGATGCCAGCAGCTACCTGTCGGCGCGGACCGATGACGGTCTGCAGGCCGCGCAGAACGCGCGCAACGACGTCGACGGCATGCACCGCAAGCAGCAGGAGGTGATGCGCGAGACGGAGAATCTCAACAGTCGCGCCCAGGACGAGGCGGCGATTTCACGCGAACTCTCCGCCTCACTGGAAGCGATGGCCGGGGCGCTGGAACACTCCACCCAGAAATTCGTCGAAACCACCCGCGGCGTCGACGAAGTCGTCGAGGCGATCCGTCAGGCTACCTCGCAGGTAGGCCAGGTGGCGCGCTCGATGGAAAGCACGGCCCATGACCTGGACGGGGTCAATGTGGCCCTCGATGCCCTGCGCCAGGCGGTTGCGGCCAGTGCCAATCAGGCCGACGGCGTGAAAAGCGATGCCGAGCACGGACTGCTGGTGGTGGAATCATTCATCCAGGAGATGGCCCGCATCGACCAGGAAAGCCAGAAGGCGGTTGCCGCCATGCAGCGGCTCACCCGGCAGACGGTCGAAGTCACCAAGATCCTGGAAGTCATCAAGGATCTGGTCTCCGATACCGAACTGCTGGCGTTCAATGCGGCAATCATTGCCGCCAAGGCTGGCGCCGAGGGGCGTGGTTTCTCGGTCGTGGCCGAGGAGATCCGCGACCTGGCCGATCGCACCACTGCCAGCGCCGGCGAAATCGAGACGATCGTCAAAAGCATCCGCGAAGATACCGGTCAGGTCGGCACCACGGTCGAATCGACCGGGCGTTTCATCGGCCGCGGCATGGAGCTGTCGCGCAATACCGGTGATGCCCTGCGCAAGATCCTCGCCAGTTCGACGCAGGCGGCCACGGAATCAAGCCAACTGGCCGACAGCACCGGGGAGCATGGCCAGCGGGTGCGCGCCCTGGTGGAGGATGCCGGGCGCAGCCTGCGCTCGGTGCGCTCCATCGCCCAGGCGATGCAGCGCCAGGAGGATGCGGTCGGCCGTATCCAGGCGGGGGTGGGAGAGATGAAGGCGGCGGCCGATCAGGTTGCCCGCGGTTTCGACGAGCAGGTCCGCGCCAACCGCGAATTCGACCGCAGCCTGCTGGCACGCGAGGAACAGGTGCGGGCGATCTGCGAGGCGACCCGCTTCCAGATGGCGACCGTCACCGAGATTCTCGATCATTTCGGTCGTTCAGAGCAGCGGCTCCACGGCAACGCCGCCAAGGCCAGGATGATCATGCAGGAAATCGCCGCACTGGAAGGACTGACGCGGCAGCTGCACGGCTTGGCGGGGCAATTCCAGGAAGGAACCGCCTGAAAGGTTTCCTCATTTCTTGAGCAACCTCTCGACCATCCCGGCGGTCGCTACGGTGAGTTTCCGGCAGTTGGCCTTGTGCTCGCGGCTTAGCCACCGGTAGTCCTTCGAGAGGCCGCGGCAGCAGGTGGTGCGAAATTGCTCGCGAAATGCCGCCACCAGTTCGCCGCCGCGCTCCGGGTGTCCGGAGAGGCCGAGGGCCATGACGCCGCCGGTCACCGCGCCGCACAAGCAGCCGCTCTTGCCGATGCCGCCGCCGAAGGCTTCGGCCATGGCCAGCAGTTCCGGGTCGCCGCGCCCGGTGGTGGCCTGCAAGACGGCTTGGGCGCAGTTGTAGCCGCCGTCGTACAGGGCGCCGGCTTGTTCGGCACAATCCTCAAGTTGCGCCGCAGTCTTGGTGGCAAGTCGTTTGCGTAATGCTCCGATCATGGATTTCCATTCCGGGAAAAACACCCATAAGTCTTGTTAGTCATACCAGTCCATATTCGTTTGGACTGGTTGGCAAGACGGCCGTTTATACTGTTGACAGCGGTTTTATTTTTATAGCCCTGTTGCTTTAAGGTCAAGGCGAGAGGCTGCAGGTTCCTGAAAGCCGCCATGCTCTTGGGCATCAGGTTTTCAAGGGTATCTATCACAGCAAAGGGCCCGGCAAAAGCTGGGCCCTTTGCTGTGAGAAGCTGTAAATAAGACTCAGAAC
>JAMPXI010000011.1 GCA_023701265.1 Desulfuromonadales bacterium
ACCGGCATCGGTGTCGCATCCGGGGCGGGAGCCGATCCTGCCCTTGAAATCAACGTGGCCCACCTTGATGCAACTGTTACCGCCACGGGGTCGCTTGCCGTGAATGAAGTCGACGGAATCGAACTGCAGGCGGTCGATACGGCCGATGGCGCGATCACGCTGACCGCCGGTGGCCAGATTGTGGCGACGGCCGTAAATAGCAACGCCACGGATAATGACCGCAACGATATCGTCCTGACCTCGACGGGAGCCGGCATTCAGGTGGCAAGTGTCAATGCCGGCAGTGTCAACGATGTGACGCTGACCGCCGCCGGCGCCATTCTGAACAGAGCGGACCCCGGTGGTGTCAACGTGGCCGGTGGCAATCTGACCTTGACCTCCACCGGCGGTGACGTCGGTGAAGCGGCGACTTTCTTCCGGGTCGATTCGAACGGAACCGTCAACGCCGAGGCTTATGGAAGCATTTATCTGGAAGAAGTTGCCGGGGATTTTGTCTCCGACTATCTGGTCGGGCGTACCGGCAATATCGGTCTGAAGGTCACCGACGGCAGCGCCACGCTGGGCCGGATCTCCGCGCCCGGAAGCGTCACGTTCCAGGTCAATGGGCCAGTCCTTTTCATCGGGGCGCTGTCGACCTATGATCTTTTCCTGCAGTTGCCGCTTGAAGGGGCGCGTCTGGGGATGGATTCCGCGGAGATTGGTTATCGTCTCAGGGTTTTTGCCGACAACATCGATCTCCCCTATGTCAATCACACCGGGGCAACGCCGTCGCTGCACTTTACCCTGGCCGGGAATGATGGCGGGATGGCCGATACGGTCAACCTGCATGCGGCCGGTCCCGGAGACATCGTATTCGATGAACTGCGCAGTGATTTTACCTCCATTCATGCAGACGTCGACCAGGTTCGCTATGAAGAGAACCGGATCGGCACCTGGGCTGACCTGATGAACAGTCGCTACCGGGTGGTGGTGGACAACCGGCAGTATCAGGTCCTGTATCCCGCGGCTGTGCAGTTGTATGCTCCGGAGATGTCTTTCTACCTCTATATGTACGGGGCCCCGCTGGTTCAGACCAACGCATGGATTGTCAATTACGATGGCGCTTTCATCGTCAACGAATTCGGTACGGAAAACAGTGTGACCCGACTGACTGCCAAGCGGCTTTATCAGGACAACTATCCGGATCAGCCACCACGTCGGCATCTTTTCTACATCGACCAGGACGATACGGAAGATTGGCCATTTCTTTACGAGGATTCAGCAGACTTGATCAGGGTAGCCCCTGATCTGCTTCAGCGTGAGGCCAGGAATTTAATCGGGACAGCCGAGGAATTGGGGCTGCTGCACTAGGATTGTGGGAAAACCCCGTTGCGTTTCAACAGCACTAAAGGAAGGTCCATGTACGTTAATTGTCGCTTGTTGTTGATATGTCTGCTGGTTGTCAGCCTTGTTCAGGTAGCGGCCGCCACTGCGCAGCCCCTGGGCAGCATCAGTCCGGGGGCCATGCAGAAACGTTCTCAGGACACACTGGAATTTTACAAGCTGGACCAACTGCTGGACCGATCTGTCAAAGGGGAGACCCAAGTTCAGGAGTTGCCCGCAGACCAGGAGGGAAAGCCGGCGGAAAAGGTTGCCAAAGCATCATTTCTTTTGCGCAAAGTCGTGACCAATGCATCACAGGTGCTTTCGGAAGCAGACATCCAGGCGGTAACTGCTGCTTATGAAGGTCGAGAGGTTACGATTGAAGATCTTTTCCGGTTGGTCGATGAACTGAACAAACTTTATGCCGACCGCAGGATTCTAACCGCGAAAGCCTTTCTTCTTCCCCAAAAAGTTGCTGACGGAGTTGTCGAAATCCGCCTGATCGAGAGCCGTTTCGGAAATTTGCTCGTCGAAGGGAACGCGGATACCAGCACCAGTTACATCGCCGGGCATTTTACCTTGCAGACGGGGGAGTTGCTGACTCTGGACAAGTTGGAGAAGGAGTTGCGCCGATTCAACCGGCTTAACGATGTGTTGGTCAAAGCGGAACTTCGCCGTGGCGAGGCGCCGCTTACGACCGATTGCGTGCTGAAGGTCAGGGAACCGTTGCCCTATTCCTTCCTGCTCTATGCAGACAATGCCGGGCAGGAAGAGACGGGTCAGGAGCGTCTCGGTGCCCTGTTTGCGGTGAGAAGTTTGTCGGGCCGGCGTGACCCCTTGTCCTTCGGTGTCAATACTTCCAGGGGGACCAAGGCTGCGGTTGTCTCCTACTCGATCCCCGTGCATCGCTCAGGAACGCGGCTGGGTGCTTCCTATAATGTCGACACCATCGAAGTGGTCGATGGCATATTTGAACCGTTGAATATTACGGGTGAATCTTCCGATCTTGACCTGAATCTCTCCCAGCCGTTGCTGGTCGGTGAAAACACGCAACTCGGAGCCAGGATTGGATTCCACTGGAAGGAATCGACGACTGATTTTGATAATGTGAACCTGTTTGAAACCAAGGTCAGGTCAGCCTATGCCGGTTTTGACTATCAGGAAATTACGGAAGAATCGTCATTTTATGGCAGAGGAGAGTTTACTGGCGGTTTCGATGATTTTGGCGGAGACAGCAGTTTTTTCAAGGCCAATCTCGACCTGGCCTTTCGCACGCAGCTTCCCTATGGTTTCTCGATGCTTTTCAGGGGGGCTGGTCAGCTTGCGGATACCCATCTGCTCCCCGCCATGGAGCAGTTTCAAATTGGTGGGATGGCAACGGTACGTGGTTACTCCGAAGGGCTGAAGCTTGGCGATGACGGTTACTTTGCCAGCCTGGAGTTATACCCGCCAATGCCGGCATGGAAGATTCACGACCAGCCCCTGCACGAGATGGTTAAGGGAGTCCTTTTTGTCGATCACGGCGGGGCCTTCCCATACAAGGGCAATGGTGAATCAATCGATCACACGGACTTTCTGACCAGCGTTGGTGGCGGTCTGCTTTTTCAGTTTTCCCAATATCTCGGCGGTAGACTTTATCTGGGGGTTCCCCTTGGTGATCGCGAAGAAGATCAGGATAGCGTCAGACTCCATTTTTTCCTGCAGTCGCGTTTCCTTTGATCGTTCAGATCCCCAGGGTCTGCGACAGCCTGAGCAGCCCCGGGTCGAGTGGTTTGCGCCCGGCGGCAATGGCTTCGTCAAGATCGGTCAGGATCAGGCTGCCGCAATGCAGCCCGAGCATCTTGCCCTTCTCTCCAGCCAAAAGCGCCTCTACCGCCGCCACGCCGAACCGCGCCGCCAGAATCCTGTCGAAGGTTGATGGCGAGCCGCCACGCTGATAGTGCCCGAGCACCATGATGCGGGTTTCGAAGCCAATGCGGTCCTTGATCTGATCGGCGATCTCCACGGCTTTCCCTGCACCTTCCGCCACCATGATGATCGAGTTGTCGCGTCCCTCCAGAAAGCGTCGGCGCAGAGCCGTACAGATCAGATCGATGTCAAAGGGCAGTTCGGGAACCAGGGCGTACTCGGCGCCGCTGGCCACCGCCGAGGCGAGGGCCAGGTAGCCGCAATTGCGCCCCATGGTTTCGACCACGAAGGTCCGGTCATGGGAGGAGGCGGTGTCCTTCAGGCAGTCGACGGCGTGGATGATGTTGTTCAACGCCGTATCGACACCAAGCGACATGTCGGTGAACGGGATGTCATTGTCGATCGAAGCGGGAATAGCGATTACCGGGATGCCGCGCTGCTGTAGCGCCCGGGCTCCACGGTGCGAGCCGTCGCCGCCGACCACCACCAACCCCTCGATGCCGAGCCCCTGGAGATTGTCCGCAGCCAGGCGTTGCCCGGCTTCCGTGAGCATCTCCTTGCAACGGGCGCTTTGCAGAAAGGTGCCTCCAAGCTGCAGCTTGCCGCTGACCGTTTTGGTGGTCAGCAGCTGATAGTGGCGGTCGATCACCCCCTGGTAGCCTTTCTGAATGCCGATCACTTCGATGTTGTTGGCCAGCCCTGCCCGTACCACTGCACGGATTGTGGCATTCATGCCCGAGCAGTCACCGCCGCTGGTGAGCAACGCCAGTCGCTTCATAGTCTCCTCCGTCTGCCGGTCCTGCGGCATCAAATATCCTGGATCAACACTCGAGCTAAGTAAAACAGCTTGCCGGTGCTTTGTCAAAACCGGGACGCCAGCTTGACAGGCCTTCATAAGTTGTTAATCTGATTGATATAAGCGCTCATGTCCGGAGCGAACCGCGCACCACGCACCAGAAATGGTCCCATGGCTGACCAGACCCTGCAAATCCCCGATACCCTGCCGATCTACTTCATGCACGAGCATGTGGTCTTCCCCCACATGGTCTTCCCGCTGTTCGTCAAGGCCAAGCGCCTGGCGGTTGTCGAAGAGGCGATCAATCGCGAACACCTGATCGGCCTGGTTTTATGCCGCTCCGTTGAAGATTGCGCCTACGATGATCTGGCCGAGATCGGAACGCTCTGCCGGATTCGCCAGATGGTGCGCCTCCCGGAAGGAGGCGCCAAGGTCATCGTCGAAGGGTTGCTGCGCATCCGGCTCAAGGGTGTCGTGCAGCAGCAGCCATATCTGCTCGCCATGATCGAAGCGGTTGAGGACGAACCATGCTCCGGCCTGGTGACGGAAGCACTGGTTCAAAGCGTCAACGCGTTGCTCAAGATCGCCCTGGCCTATGGCCGGCCACTTCCCGGTGATGTGCTCAAGATGATCGATCAGATCAACGAGCCGGGCCGTCTGGCTGATCTGGTGACGGTCTATCTCAATCTCGAAGTGCAGGTTCAGCAGAAGATCCTGGAAACGCTCAACCCGTTGGAGCGGCTCAAGGAAGTCTACCTGCAACTGACCACCGAGGTACAAAAGATGCAAGTGCGCGGCGAAGTGCAGTCGGAAGTCGCGCGGCGGGTGGGGAAGACCCAGAAGGAGTACATTCTGCGCGAGCAGATGCGGCAGATCCAGGAAGAACTTGGCGAGGAGGATCCCCGCCAGTCGGAATTCAATGAACTGCGCCGACAGGTCGCCGAAGCAGGCATGCCCGACAGCGTCCTGGCCATTGCCGACAAGGAACTGCGTCGTCTCGAACGGATCAACCCGGCTTCGCCGGAACACACCGTGGCGCGGACCTACATCGAATATCTCTGCAGCGCCCCCTGGCAGAAGGGGACCGAGGACCGGCTCGACATCGGCTACGCCCAGCAGGTGCTGGACGAAGATCACTATGACCTGAAGAAGATCAAGGAGCGGATTCTCGAATATCTCGCGGTGCGTTCGTTGAAGGCAGACACCAAGGGGCCGATCCTCTGTTTCGTCGGGCCGCCCGGCGTCGGCAAAACCTCCCTCGGCCGCTCGATCGCCCGCGCCATGGGGCGCAAGTTCATCCGCATCTCCCTCGGCGGGATGAAGGACGAGGCCGAGATCCGCGGTCACCGGCGTACCTACATCGGGGCGCTGCCGGGACGGGTCATCCAGGAAATCTGTCGTGCCGAAGCGAACAATCCGGTATTCATGCTCGACGAGGTCGACAAGATCGGCCAGGATTTCCGCGGCGACCCGGCTTCGGCTCTCCTCGAGGTGCTCGATCCGGAGCAAAACAATACCTTCACCGATCACTACCTCGATGTCCCCTTTGACCTGTCCCGAGTCATGTTTATCGCCACCGCCAATGTGCTCGACCCGGTCCCGTCAGCTTTGCGCGACCGCATGGAAGTCATCTCCCTCCCCGGCTACAGCGAGGAAGAAAAGCTGCAAATCGCCATCCGTTACCTGATCACCAAACAGGTTGGGGAAAACGGCTTGGCCGGCCGGGATTTCACCATCGACGAGGCGGCGCTCAAGCGCCTGATTCGTGACTACACGCGCGAGGCCGGGGTCCGTGGTCTGGACCGTCATATCGCCTCGCTCTGCCGCAAGGTAGCCAAGCAAATCGCTCAGGGTGACGAACCATCGAAGTTGATCCGCGCCGACGATCTGGAAAAGCTCCTTGGCCCCCGGCGGTTCTTCACCAGTGTTGCCGAGGAGGAGGATCGCGTGGGGGTGGCGACCGGTTTGGCCTGGACTGAAGCCGGCGGGGATATCCTCTTTGTCGAAGCGACCCGCATGGCCGGCAAGGGGGCGTTGATCCTGACCGGAAGCCTCGGCGAGGTCATGCAGGAATCGGCCCGGGCGGCGCTCTCCTTCGTCCAGGCCAACGCTGCGGCATTCGGCATTTCCCCCGAAATGTTTGCCGATCAGGACATACATATCCATGTGCCCTCCGGGGCTATCCCCAAGGATGGCCCATCGGCCGGCGTGACCATGGCCACCGCCCTGGTGTCGCTTTATACCGGACACGCATTGCGCCGCGACGTGGCGATGACCGGCGAACTGACCCTGTCCGGACGAATTCTGCCGGTCGGGGGAATCAAGGAGAAAGTTCTGGCCGCCCGCCGTGCCGGGGTGAAAACAGTGCTGCTCCCCGAGAAGAACCGTGAACATCTCGAAGAAGTCGATCAGCCGCTGCGCGAAGGGCTGAACATTCACTTCGTCGCTAGTCTGCCAGAGATCCTGCAGACCGCCCTGGCCAGAATAACCAATAATTTACCGCCCCTGGTGCCCCACCCGGATCCCTCTGCCGAATTCTTCGTTCCTCCCCCCTGATCTTGCTCTCGACGTGACTTCCCTGACAGGGTTACAATGGGAACCAGGCGCTTTGCCCCGGGAGAATGCCGAATGATTTCAAGATGTTTGTCCTTGCTGTCCGCTGTCTTGCTGTTCCCTGCCCTGGCCCTGGCCACGCCGCTGGCCGACAAGGTCACCGAACACCAATTGGCCAACGGGCTGCGGCTGCTGCTGGTCGAGCGCCACGACACCCCGACCGTGGCGGCCTACATCACCATCGGCGTCGGTTCGGTCAACGAAACCAGCGAGACGCGCGGCGTCGCCCACCTGCTTGAACATATGCTGTTTAAGGGAACCACGACCCTCGGCACCACCGACTATGCTGCCGAAAAACCGCTGCTCGATGAAATCGAGCAGGTCGGCGGCGAACTCGATCGACTGCGTTTGCAGCCGGATGCCGATACGGCGAGGATCGCCGCGCTGGAGCTTCGGCTGAAGGAACTGCAGGAGATGGGTCGGAAATTCGTGGTCAAGGATGTCTTCTCGCAGCTCTACAGCGAAAACGGCGCGGTCGGCTTCAATGCCTTCACCAGCAAGGACATGACCACCTACCTGGTCTCCCTGCCGGCCAACAAGCTCGAATTGTGGGCGCTGCTCGAATCCGACCGGATGAAGCATGCCGTGCTGCGCGAGTTCTACACCGAACGCGATGTGATCCGCGAGGAACGCCGGCGCTCCTACGAAACCAACCCTGACGGCTTGCTCTACGAGACCCTCGTGTCGACCGCGTTCAATGTCCATCCCTATCGCAACCCGATCATCGGCTGGCACTCCGATATCGCTAACCTCAGTCTGGCCGAAACGCGTGACTTCCTGCGCCGCTACTATGCACCGGTCAACACCACGATCGCCCTGGTCGGCGATATCCAGACCAATGAGGCGATTGCCCTGGTGGAACGCTATTTCGGCAATATCGCCCCGGGGGAACCGGTGCCGGCCGTTGCCGCAGTCGAGCCGGAGCAGCGCGGCGAGAAGCGGGTGACGATCGACTTCGATGCCGAGCCGCAACTGACGGTTGCCTTTCACAAGCCGACCCTGCCGACCAGGGATGACTACGTGTTCGACCTGATCGACCAGATCCTCGGCCAGGGAAGGACCTCGCGTTTGTACCGGCGCCTGGTGGAAGAGCAGCAGCTGGCAACCTCGGTTTCGGTCTACGGGGCGCCGGGATCGCGCTATCCCAATCTCTTCGTGATCGAGGCCGTGCCGCGGCATCCCCACACAGTTCATGAGGTCGAAGCCGCAATCACTGCGGAGCTCGAGCGCTTGCGCAGCGAAGACGTCAGTGCCGAAGAGCTGGCCAAGGCCCGCAACCGCCTGCTGACCGACAATCTGCGAGCCCTGCGCAGCAACAACGGTTTGGCACGGATGCTCACCACCTATCAGATTCTGGCGGGAGACTGGCGCTATCTGGTCAGCTACGAAGAGCGCATCAAGGAACTGACGACCGGGGATATCAGGAAAACCGCACAAACCTGGTTCACGCCGCAAAATCGCACGGTTGTGATTGTGCAACGGGAAGAGGCGAGGCGTTGAGTAGTCGAGTAGTCGAGTTGTTGGGTAGTCGAGTTGTGAAGTTGTGAATGACTTAACGACTCAACCACTCAACGGTTTTGTTCCAAGGAGCAGGTTATTTATGAGAAGCATCTGGAAATTATTGGCGTCCCTGCTTGTATGCGGACTGTCGTTGACTGCCTGTGCCCCGGGGTTGTCGCAGCGCCCGGAGCAGCTCAGCTATCCTCCCCTCGAATTTCACATCCCCGACGTCGAGAAAATCGAGCTGGCCAACGGCATTCGCGTCTACCTGCGGGAAGACAGCGAGTTGCCGTTGGTCCAGGTAACGGCCATGATCGGCTCAGGCACGTTGGCCGCGCCGCGTGAGCTGACGGGTTTCGACGATCTGTTCGCAGCCGCGCTGCGTACCGGTGGCACCCTGAGCACGCCGGCTGCCGCCATGGAAGAACGGATCGACCTGCTGGCCGCCAACCTGTCGTGTGATATGGGGCCATACACCACCCAGCTGGACCTGTCGGTGCGCCGGGACGATCTTGCCGAAGGGTTGACCATCCTCGGGGATTTGCTGCGCCGGCCGGACTTTGCCGCCGACAAGCTGGAACTGGCGCGGCGCAGGGCGCTGGAAGCGCTGCGCCGGCGCAACGACGAGCCGGACGAGATCGCTTCGCGCCTGCTGCTGGCGGCGCTCTATCCCGACCATCCGCTGGGGGACTACCCGACCGAAGATTCGCTGCGCAGGATCACCCGCGAACAGTTGCTGGCTTTTCATCGTGAGCGTTTTGCCCCCGACAGCCTCTGGCTGGCGGTCTCCGGGGATATTCGCAAGGCCGAACTGCTGCCGCTGTTGCAGCAACTGCTCGGCAACTGGCCGCGTGCGCAGGTCCTTACGGCGCCGCTGCCGCCCCTGTTTCCGCCGCGCGCCGGCCTTCTCCAGATGGTGACCAAGGATGTCCCCCAGTCGACCATCATGCTCGGTGACCTGGGAGTGACCAAGGACAGCCCCGACCAGTATCCCGGGCGGGTGATGAACTTCATCTTCGGCGGCGGGGGCTTCAATTCGCGGCTGATGCGCGAGATCCGCTCCGACCGAGGCCTGGCCTATTCGGCCTGGTCACAGTTTCAGGTCGGCCGGCGCTTCCCCGGCCCGGTCATGGCCGGTACCGAAACCAAGAACGCCTCGGTCGTCGAATCCCTTACCCTGATGCGTGCCATCATGACCGGATTGCGCGAGAACCCCGTCGATCCTGAAGAATTGCGCGTTGCCCGCGAAAGTCTGGTCAACTCCTTCGTCTTCAGTTTCACCGATCCCCACGCCGTCGTGGTGCAGCGCATGCAGCTCGATTTCTATGATTATCCACCTGACTATCTGGAACGCTACCAGGAACGGATTGCCGCTGTCGGCGCCGGGGATGTCCAGCGGGTGGCGCGACAGTATCTGCGACCCGAACGTCAGCAGATTGTCGTGATTGGCACCCCTGACGAGACCGGTGTGTCACTGGAATCGCTCGGTCTGCCGGTACAGCGTATGAAGGCTCAAGAGTTGCCATGATGTCGATCCAGATCCGAGGATCTGAGTAAGAGGGATCAGCGCATGACCCGGTTGCGCGACGACTGCGAACGACTGACGCAGTTCCTCTCACATGAATTGTGGCAAGTCAGGCTTGCCGACCAGCCGAAATGGCGGCGGGTGTTATTGCGGCAGTTGCAGCTCTGGGTTCTGATTGGCAGGGAGTTTGTCGCCGACCGATGCCTGTTGCACGCCACTGCACTGGCTTTCACCTCCCTGCTTTCCCTTATCCCGCTGCTCGCTCTGATGTTTGCCGTGCTCAAAAGTTTCGGGGTGCAAAATTACTTGCAGCCGCTGCTGCTCGAACATCTTTCCGCCGGCTCGGAATCGGTGGCCACCGCCATAATCACCTACATTAACAACACCAATGTCGCCCAATTGGGGGCGATCGGCCTGGTCGCCCTGGTTCTGTCGGCCCTCTCGCTCATTTCCAGGGTGGAAAAATCGTTCAACGATATCTGGGGGGTCAAGGAGACACGCAGCATCCAACAGCGTGTCACCAGCTACTTCTCGGTTGTGACCATTGGTCCGGTATTCGTGGTCGCGGCGATCTCCATGACCGGTTCTCTCGAAAGTCAGTTGGTTGTGCAATGGCTGCTCGACATGGCGCTGGTCGGCACCCTGTTGATCTTGCTGTTCAAGGTTCTGCCGTTCGTGGTGATGTGGCTGGTCTTCGCCGGACTCTACCTGTGCATTCCCAACACCCGGGTCGCGCCGCGCGCTGCGCTGATCGGCGGAGTGTTCAGTGGAACCCTCTGGCAGTTGAGCCAGTGGGTTTACGTCGATTTCCAGATTGGCGTGGCGCGCTACAATGCAATCTATGGCACCTTGGCGGCGCTGCCGGTTTTCATGATCTGGCTCTATCTCGCCTGGGCCATACTCCTGTTCGGGCTGGAAGTGACTTACGCTTTGCAGAACCTGCAGAGCGTGCGAAGGGATCTGCGCGGCGGCCGGGTCAGCATCGCCGGCCGGACGCGGGTCATCCTCGTGGTGCTGCTGCATCTGGCCCGGCGTTTTCAGTGCGGCGAACCGGCACCGTCCGCCGAGTTGATCGCGGCGGAATTGAAAATCCCGCCCCGGCTGCTGCGGGGGATCCTCGATCTGCTACAACGCCAGGGACTGGTGGCCGAACTGGTCAGGGCCGACGGCGCCAGCGGTTTCCTGCCGGCGCGCGAGCCGGACACGATACAGATGTCCGCCCTGCTTGGCAGTATCGCCGCCGATGGCACCGACTACCTGCCGCCGGGAGACTGCGCCGAACATGCCGTCGTCGTCGATCTGGTCGACAGTCTGACCATGGCCGCCGGCAGGCCGCTGGCCGGGGTGACGTTGCGGGATCTGGTGGAACAGTCGGAGCGAAAGGGGCAGGAAGGGCTTCATCCGGTCGTGGAACTGTAACGTTCCAGGCGAAATTCCCCGTCTTGCCAGACGGCATAGGAATATTGCGTGATCCAGTCGCCCAGGGCGATCAGCTCGCCCTCTGCCAACTGTTCCTGGAACGGCTGGTGGAAGTGGCCGGTAACGACCGCCTGATACCCCGCAGCGAAGTGTGTCTGTGCATACGCGGTAAGAATGTCGCGGGCCGGCCAGCGCTGACGCTTGTCGTCCCGACCGCGGCGACTGGCCTGACTCGACCGCTCGGCAATCCACCAGAGCCAGGCGGGTGGGAGCAGGCGGATCAGCAGATGCACGGGGGAACTGCGCAAGACCGCCCGCAGCAGCCGGTAGCCGCGATCGGCCGGGTTGGCCAGGTCGCCATGAGTAATCAGCACGCGCGTGCCGTCGAGCTCGACGGCACCGCCCTCCGGCATGACCTGACAGGGGAAGCGATGGCGAAAACAAGCGGCGAGGTGAAAGTCATGGTTCCCCTCCACGTAGACCAGCCGCGTGCCGCGGCGCTGCAGCCGCTCAAGGGCGTCGAACAGCGGGACATAGGCGGGAAACGGGACCTGCCGGCAGCCAACCAGGAATTCACAGATATCGCCAAGCAAGACCAGCAGGTCAGTGCGTCCCTCCTGCTCGGCAAGGAAGGCGAGCAGCGCCCGGTAGTTGGCGTCGGCGGAGTTGCGCAGATGGGCATCGGCCAGGAATACGGCTCTCATGGCGTCACTATAGGGTCGCGCCCCGGTCAAGTCAACAACCGTGCCCATGCCGGTAACATCTGGAAATAACGGGGAAACGACGATGCTGACAGGGTGGATGATGTTGCCGGAGCGAAACCCCCGGAGGCTCGCATGGCTCTCGATCTGACCCGTTCGGCGGCTTTTTCAACCAGTTTTATCGAATGGTTGCGTGGCAAGGGGCCGATTCTGATCGTCACCCACGATCATCCCGACCCCGATGCCTTGGCAGCTGCATACGCCCTGCGTCATCTAATTCTGATGAAAATCGGGCAGATGGCCACGATTGCTTTCGAAGGGGTGGTCGGCCGCAGCGAGAATCGGGTGATGGTCCGGGAACTGGAGATCGAGACGGTTTCGCTCGGTGCGCTCGATCCCCGTGAATTTGCCGTGATCTGCATGGTCGATGCCCAGCCAGGCGCCGGCAATACCTCGTTGCCGCCAAACTGCCCGGTCGACCTGGTGATCGACCACCACCCGCTGCGTGAAATCACCGGTGCGTGTCGGTGGGTCGACGTCCGTTCCGACTACGGGGCCGCCGCAACGATCCTGTTCGAATACCTGATGGCCCATAACCTGTCGATTGCCACCAAGCTGGCGACGATCCTGTTCTACGCGATTGAGTCGGAGACCCAGGGCCTCGGGCGCGAATGGAGCTCTGCCGATCGTGAGGCCTATCGCAGTCTGCTCCCCTTGTGCAATAGCCGGATCCTCTACCGGATAACCCACCCGTCGCTACCCTGCGGCTATTTTGCCAAGGTCAATACTGCCCTGGAGAGTGCCCGGATCTATGACGTCGTCCTGGTCTTCAATCTGGGTTCGGTCGATCATCCGGAAATCGTTGCCGAAATGGCGGATTTCCTGTTACGGGCCGAAGGCGTCGAGGTCGTGCTCGGCATCGGCGAATTTGCCGGCGAGGGGATCCTTTCCCTGCGGTCCAGCGATCACTCGGCCAATATCGGCGATCTGATCCAGAAAATCACGGCCGGCTACGGTTCGTCCGGCGGCCATGGTCTGATCGCCGGTGGACAGATTCAGCCGTTGCCGCGGGATGCTGCCGATCGGGCGAATCTAGAAGCCGAGCTGGTGCGCCGCCTGCTGGTCGCTTTGGGACGCGAATCGGTCCCCCCTCGTCCCTTGCTGACTGATTGACACCCCCATCCCACTGACGGTATAAACGGGCGCCATGCGTGTCCTTTTCACAATCCGTCCATATCTGCTTCTCACGGTCCTGTTGCTTGCGGCTGGTCACGCCCCGGCTGCTATCGAGATCAGTCGGACTGACGGTTCCCCGATAATCATTCAGGATGTCTACCAGCGCGACGGCGTCGCGTTCGTCGCCATCGACGAAGTTCTCGGCATTCTCGGGCTTTCCGGCCAATGGGACAATGTCGCCCATATCTATCGCATCGAAACCTCGAAAGGGCAGGCCGTTATCTCTCCCGGCAGCAGTTATCTGCGACTTGGCGAGCGGGCGGTGAAGGTTGCGCAGCGGCCGCGTTTCATTGATGGCAAGCTGCGAGTCTCCGAGCAGTTCCTGGTGGAGCAGTTTCTCCCGATGCTTGAGAGCCCCCTGCAGTTGAAAAATCTCAACCCTGCCGCTCCGCCTCCGCCGGAAAGTCCTCTTGACCAGCTGTTTTCACTGTTGTTGCTGCAGCGTCCCAAGGCGGCGGTAGACAGCCAATGGGTGGTCGCCATCGATCCCGGACATGGTGGCCAGGATGCCGGGGCCATCGGCAAGGATGGGGCGTCCGAGCAGACCGTCAATCTGGCTGTTGCCCAGCAGTTGCAGAAACTCCTGAAGATGCGGCGGGGTGCGCCGGTTGTTATGACCCGTGATGCCGATTATGCCGTAAGTCAGACCAATCGCCTTGAGGTGGTCACGCGCGGTCAAGCCGACGTGCTGTTGTCGCTGCATGCTCAATCAGGCTTCACGCCGACAGCTCAAGGAATCATGCTGTTCATAGCGCCGGACACCTCTGTGGTGGCACCGACCGAGGCTTCGCAAGAAAGTACGCCGGCAGTGGTGCCGGCAGTGAATGCCAGCCGGCAATTGGCCAAAGCGCTGCATGGAGCCTTCACCGCGGCTGGTTACCGGGTTGCCCCTGTCCAGGAGCGGACACTGCTTCCGCTTGGCCAGGGAAATCTGCCACGAGTGCTCGTTGAAATGGGAAATCTCACCAATAACGGCGATCTGGCCCGATTGCGCGACCCGGCCCAGCAACAGTTGCTGGCCCAGGTTTTGTTCAACGGGTTGGAAGCCTTCCAGAAAAACTTCCAGGATTTGCAGGAGCCGCCGAATGAGCCAGAGCAACCCGCCACGCAGCAACAACCGTAAAACCGATCAACTGCGCCCGGTCAGTTTCGAAAGGAACTTTACCCGCTATGCCGAAGGATCGGTGCTGGTCAGTTTCGGTGACACCCGGGTGCTTTGCACCGCCTCGGTGGAGGAGGGGGTTCCACCATTCCTGCGCGGGCAGGGGAAGGGTTGGGTGACCGCCGAATACAGCATGCTGCCGCGGGCGACCCAGACCCGCTCGCCGCGTGAAGCCGCCCGCGGCAAGCAGGGAGGGCGAACCCATGAGATTCAGCGCCTGATCGGCCGTGCCCTGCGTGCCGTGGTCGATTTCGAAGCGCTCGGCGAGCGGACCGTGGTCATCGACTGCGATGTCCTTCAGGCCGACGGCGGCACGCGCACAGCGGCAATTACCGGCGCCTGGGTGGCGCTGGCCGATGCTTTCGACCGGCTGCTTGCGACAGGGAAACTGGCCCGATCTCCGCTGCGCGACAGCGTGGCCGCGGTCAGTGTCGGCATCGTTGCCGGTCAGGCACGGCTTGATCTTGATTACAGCGAGGATTCCGGCGCGGCGGTCGATATGAACATCGTCATGACCGGTGACGGGCGCTTCGTTGAACTGCAGGGGACCGCCGAGGATGAGCCGTTCACCGACGCCGATCTCGAAGCGATGCGTGAATTCGGCCGGCTGGGCTGCCGTCAACTGTCCGCCCTGCAGCGTGCCGCCCGGGAGGGGTGATGCGCGAACTGGTGGTTGCCACCCGCAATGCCGGCAAGCTGCGTGAAATCCGCCATCTGCTGGAAGGCGCGGGGATCATCGTCCTCGGCCTCGATGCCTTTTCGGAACTCCCTGAAATCGATGAGGATGGCCATACCTTTGCCGCCAATGCCGCCAAAAAGGCCGAAACCATCGCCCGCCTGACCGGGCGCCCCTGTCTGGCCGACGATTCCGGTTTGACTGTCGAAGCGCTCGGCGGCGAGCCGGGCGTGCACTCGGCCCGCTATGCCGGGGTTCAAGGGGACGATGCCGCCAACAATGCCCGTCTGCTCAAGGAACTTGCCGACGTCCCCGAAGGCCGGCGTCAGGCGGCTTTCTGTTGCGTTATGGCACTCTGTCTGCCGGGAGAACCGACCTGCTTTTTTGAAGGGCGGGTTTCCGGTCAAATTCTCTTTGCCCCTCGCGGGACCGGTGGTTTTGGTTATGATCCGCTGTTTCTGGTCGATGGGGGTGGCCGGACCATGGCCGAACTCCCCCTGGAAGAGAAGAACCGCATCAGTCATCGCGGTCAGGCCTTGCGCCAGGTGGTCGCCGCACTGGCTGTTGAACACGTCTGATGACACCCTGCCGTGCGGATGAATTTTTCCTGAACTTTTCCCTTTATTTTTTCTCGAACGCCGTTTAAGATACCGCATCTCTGTATACAGTATGCAGATGCACGGACGGTCGCCCGGGCCGTTTTTGCCGCTGTTTCCGAAGGGAGCTTTATGCAACTGTCTCCCGGTTGGCGGGGCCCACCCCATATCCACAGGAACTGCAAGCTTTGAATGGCCTGTCCTGCCATCGCCGTCGCGGCGATCGGGAGGATTGAAATACTCACCTCATTTCATCGCAAGGGACAATGACATGCAACTTACGCAAAGCTCTGTAGGTCGCAAGATCATCATGGCCGTCACTGGTGCCATGCTGTTCGCGTTCGTCTGCGTGCATCTGCTCGGCAACTCGTCGCTCTTCTTCGGTAGTGCGGCGATCAATGCATACGCGCAGAAACTGCACAGTCTTGGGCCGGTAGTCTGGATCTTCCGGCTGGTGATGCTCGGCCTGTTCGCCGTGCATATCATCTTCGGCGTCCAGCTCACCCTCGAGAACAAGGCGGCCACCCCGGACAAGAACGTCCAGGTCAAGCGCCTGAAGACCGGCTTCGCCGCCGAGACCATGGTGATCTCCGGTCTGGCTCTGGCGATCTTCGTTGTTTACCACCTGCTGCACTTCACGGTGCGGGTGACCAACCCCGAGATTTATGTGCCGATCGAAGGCGGAAAAGGGATGGTCGACGTTTTCATCATGGTAACCCATGGGTTCCAGCAGCTGCTCCCGGTGATGATCTACTCGATCGCCATGTTACTGCTGTTCCTCCATGTCAGCCACGGGTTCCAGAGCCTGTTCCAGACCATTGGCTTGAGCAACGACCGGACTCTGCCGGTCATGGGCAATCTCAGCAAGCTCGTCGGAGCGGTCCTGCTGGTGGGGTATGTATCAATCCCGCTGCTGATCCTCTTCGGGCTCATACGTTAAGGGGGTAGGTGAATGATACTCGACGGCAAATGTCCTACCGGACCAATTGAAACTTCCTGGGATCGCCACCGCTTCGAAACGAAGCTGGTCAATCCCTCCAACAAACGCAAATACAAAATTCTCGTCGTCGGCACCGGTCTTGCTGGTGGCGCCGCCGCGGCCACCCTTGGCGAACTCGGCTACAACGTCCACGCGTTCTGTTACCAGGACAGCGCCCGCCGCGCCCACTCGATCGCCGCCCAGGGCGGCATCAACGCCGCCAAGAACTATCCTAACGACGGCGACAGCATCTACCGGCTCTTCTATGACACCATCAAGGGCGGCGACTTCCGCGCTCGCGAAGGCGATGTCTGGCGTCTCGCCCAGGTGTCGAACAACATCATCGACCAGTGCGTCGCCCAAGGCGTCCCCTTCGCTCGCGACTACGCCGGCTACCTCGACAACCGCTCCTTCGGCGGCGCCCAGGTTTCCCGTACCTTCTATGCTCGCGGACTGACCGGCCAGCAGTTGCTGCTCGGCGCCTACTCGGCGCTCTCCCGCCAAGTGAAGGCTCAAACGGTGAAGCTCCACGTGCGCCGCGAGATGCTCGACCTGGTCGTGGTTGACGGCGTGGCCCGCGGTATCACCTGTCGCAACCTGATAACCGGCGAGATCGAGTCTCACTGGGGCGACGCCGTCATCCTGGCGACCGGTGGCTACGTCAATGTATTCTACCTTTCCACCAACGCCATGGGCTGCAGTGTCACCGCTGCCTGGAAGGCGGCCAAGAAGGGTGCCTACTTTGCCAACCCCTGCTACACCCAGATCCACCCGACCTGCATCCCGCAATCCGGCGAGCATCAGTCCAAGCTGACCCTGATGTCCGAGTCGCTCCGTAACGACGGACGCTGCTGGGTGCCGAAGAAGAAGGAAGACTGCGAGAAGCCGGCCGGCCAGATCGCCGAGGATGATCGCGACTACTACCTGGAGCGCAAGTATCCCTCCTTCGGCAACCTCGCCCCGCGCGACATCGCCTCCCGTGCCGCCAAGGAACAGTGCGACGACGAGCGTGGCGTCGGTCCGGGCAAGCGTGGCGTTTATCTTGACTTCGAAGATTCGATCAAGCGTCTCAGCGAAGATACCATCCGCGAGCGCTACGGCAACCTCTTCGAGATGTACGAGATGATCACCGCCGAAAACGGCTACAAGCAGCCGATGCGCATCTACCCGGCCCCGCACTATGCCATGGGCGGTTTGTGGGTCGACTACAACTGCATGAGCAACGTTCCAGGGGCGTTCGTCCTGGGCGAGGCCAACTTCTCGGTGCACGGCGCCAACCGCCTCGGCGCCTCGGCGCTGATGCAGGGACTGGCCGACGGCTACTTCGTCATCCCCTACACCATCGGTGGTTACCTGACGACCGTCAAGCCGGGCCAGGTCAAGGATGACCACGCCGAATTCAAAAAGTCCAAGGAAGACGTCCAGGCCGAGATCAGCAAGATGATCTCGATCAACGGCAAGAAAACTCCGGCGGAACTGCACCGCGAACTCGGCAAGGTCATGTGGAACAACGTCGGCATGGCCCGCAGCAAAGAGAGCCTCACCGAGGCCCTCAAGCTGATTCCAAAGATCCGCGATGAATTCTGGAACAACCTCAAAGTGTCCGGTAGCGGCGCCGAGTTCAATCAGCAACTGGAGAACGCCGGCCGCCTGGCCGACTTCCTCGAGTTCGGTGAACTGCTGGCCAAGGATGCCTTGCACCGCGAGGAGTCGTGCGGCGGGCACTTCCGCACCGAACACCAGTACGACGACGGTGAGGCCAAGCGCGACGACGAGAACTTCTGCTACGCGGCGGCCTGGGAATTCAAGGGTGCGGGCAAGGAGCCCGAACTGCACAAGGAACCCTTGAAGTTTGACAATGTCCATCTTGCCGTAAGGAGTTACAAATAATGAAACTCAAACTGCACGTATGGCGCCAGAAAGGGCCGAACGCTCCGGGAAAACTGGAGACCTACGAGGCGAACCACGTCAGCCCCGACCAGTCGTTCCTTGAGATGCTCGATGAGGTCAACGAGGATCTGGTCAAGGCCGGCAAGGACCCGATCGCCTTCGATCACGACTGCCGCGAAGGGATCTGCGGGATGTGCTCGCAGGTGATCAACGGCGTGCCGCATGGCGGTCAGGTCCGCACCACTGTCTGCCAGCTGCACATGCGTAAGTTCAAGGACGGCGATGAGATCTTCATCGAGCCGTGGAAGGCCCGCGCCTTCCCGATCATCAAGGATCTTGCCGTTGACCGTGGTGCTTACGACCGCATCATCGAGGCCGGTGGCTATACCTCCTGCCGCACCGGTGGTGTGCCCGATGGCAATGCCGTCATGATCAGCAAGGAAGCTGCCGACAATGCCATGGACGCCGCCGAGTGCATCGGCTGCGGGGCGTGTGCCGCTTCCTGTCCAAACAGTTCGGCAATGCTCTTCACCAGCGCCAAGGTCTCTCAGCTAGCGGTTCTGCCGCAGGGGCAGGTGGAAGCGAAGCGCCGCGTGACGGCGATGCTCGACGAAGCCAAGGCGCTTGGCTTCGGCAACTGCACCAACCACTACGAGTGCCAGGCGGCGTGCCCGAAAGGGATCGACGTCAAGTTCATCGCCAAGCTCAACCGTGAGTACATCAAGGCCCTGCTCCCGTAACTACACTCACAACAACTGTTGAAACCACAAGGGGCGGACCATCTGGTCCGTCCCTTGTTTTTTCCTTTTGTCTGCGCAAATGCTCAAGTAAAATGCGTCGCGGAGGGTTTTGGTTATGATTCAGCGTGATTCGCGTCCCATTGCCGTGCTCGGGGCCACCGGCTACATCGGGGCAAGGCTGGTGCCGCGCCTGGCCAATGCCGGCTGGAAGGTACGGGCGATCGGCCGCAGCCTGGACAAACTGGCCGGCCGTTCATGGACAAGTCACCCCAATGTTGAAATGGTGGCCGGCGACGTATTTGACCGGGCAGGGCTTGAGGCGGCCTTGCATGGTTGCCAGGCAGCATTCTACCTGGTGCACTCCATGAATCCCCAAACGGCGGATTTTGCCGCGGCTGACCGAACTGCGGCGGAAAATATGGCTGCGGCATCCGCTGCCGCCGGCCTCGGGCGGATCATCTACCTCGGTGGTCTTGGTGAGGATGCCCCACAGCTTAGCCACCACCTGCGCTCACGCCACGAAGTTGCCGAAATTCTGCGTTCCGGCGACGTGCCCGTTACCATTTTCCGCGCAGCGATGATCATCGGCTCAGGGAGCGCCTCGTTCGAGATTCTGCGCTACCTGGTCGAGCGACTGCCGATCATGGTGACTCCGCGCTGGGTCGATACCCCCTGCCAGCCGATTGCCGTCAGCAATGTCCTGCACTACCTGGTCACCTGCCTCGATTGCCCGGGAACCATCGGGGACGTGTTCGATATCGGTACCGATGAGGTGACGACATACCGTCAGTTAATGCGCCTCTATGCCGAAGAGGCCCGCCTTCCCCGGCGTTGGATCATCCCGGTGCCGGTTCTCACTCCGCGACTCTCCTCCTACTGGATTCACTTGGTAACCCCGGTCCCGGCCAGCCTGGCGCGACCGCTTGCCGAAGGGCTGCGCAACCCGGTCACCTGCAAGGATGCGCGCATTCGCGAATTGCTTCCCCAGCAGCTGTATGGCTGCCGGCGCGCGATCCGCATGGCCCTCGAGAACCTGCGGCTTCAGCAGGTGGAAAGTTCCTGGATGGATGCCGGCAATGTGCCGCCGGTGGAGTGGAGTACCTGCGAGGACCCGGAATGGGCGGGCGGAACGATATTCAGCGATGATCGCCGTATCCTGATTGCTGCCAGTGCCGCCCAATGTTGGCCGGCACTGGTTGGGATTGGCGGCAAGACGGGGTGGTACTATGCCGACTGGCTCTGGCGATTGCGCGGCGGGATCGACCGGTTGGCCGGTGGCCCCGGACTGGGACGAGGCCGCCGCGATCCCCAGGCGGTCCAGTCCGGTGATGCCCTTGACTTCTGGCGGGTGCTGGCCGTGGAACCAGACTGCCGGTTGAAACTGGTGGCGGAGATGAAATTGCCGGGGGAGGCGGTTCTCGAACTGCGGCTCATCGAGTGCGTCGACGGTACCACCGAGATTCGTCAATCCGCACGTTTCAAGCCGCACGGATTGCTCGGATTGCTTTACTGGTACAGTGTCCTGCCGCTGCACAATCTGGTGTTTGCAGGGATGCTGCGCGGCATCGCCAAGGCGGCCGGGGGACGGGTCGTGGTCGGGCCTGAACCGCTGTCGACCCGAGCCAGGTTGTCCTGACCGCCTGGCAGTAGTGTTTACAGCGGCAGGTCGTCAACCACGTCTGCCGCCTCGTCGATGCCGTCGTGGGCGAGATTTCCGGCAACCGGGATGATCGAGATAATTGCGCCGGTCACGCGCATCGGCACCGTCACCAGTTTGGTCAGCACGCACCCCTGGAGCAGCAGTGTCGTAACAATAATGGTGGTCAGTCTCAGCATCGGATTTATCCTTTCTTCGTTTGGGCTACACCCCCCTCGCGCCTATATTATGTCACACAGACGAAATCTTTTCCTTCGACCAGTCCGGCCTGTGTCGCAAAAGCACGCACTTGCTCACGTGCCCCCTTGGCGCCGACCGTCACCAGCACCTTGCCGTCTTCCGGCGCGAGCGCATCGATGCCAACGACCGGTGCCCCGTGGATGATCTGCCCAAGCTTGCGCGGATCGACCTCCACCCAACACCGGACGGCGACTCCTTCCGCCAGCAATGCACGTCGCCATGCTTTCCCTTCGGTACCCGCCCCCCACAAGGTTACTTCGTGCACTCCGGCAAGGAATGCCTGCCGAAGGTGATGGATCTTGCAAGCGCGAAAGGCATCCAGGGAATATTCACCGGCTGTCCTGGTCAGGCGCTCAGGGCGATCGCGCCAGTAAAAAAGTGTCTCCGGCAAGCGGGCAAAATGAGCATTGGCGTGGGCCAGCCGCAGCCACAGGTCGTAATCTTCCGGCCAACCCTGGCCGCGATAGCCGCCGAGATCCAGAACTGCATCGCGCCGAAACGTCACGCTGGGATGGGTGAATGGTGATTCGACAAAAAGATCACGAACGATGTCGGCGTGTGACATCAGGCTGTTCTGCCAGGTTTCATAGGCGCGCATGCCATCGGACAACTGCTGGCGCGGCACATGCCGCACCCGGCAGGTTGCCAATGTCACGCCGGGATGAGCATCGAGAAAGGTGGCCTGCTGTTCAAGCCGCCGGGGGTGACAGATATCGTCACCGTCCATGCGCGCTATCAGAGAGGCACGACAGGCCGCCAATCCGGTGTTGAGGGCGGCAACCAGCCCTGTGGGTGGCATGTGCAGAACACGGATGCGTGGGTCACGGTCAGCCGCGGCATCGAGAATGGCGGCTGTGGCGTCACTGCTGCCGTCATCGACCGCCACCAGTTCCCAGTCGATGAGCGTCTGGCGGAACAGGGAGGCGAGGGCTGCCGGCAGGTGGCGCTCCTCGTTGCGCACCGGCAGGAGGATCGAGACTGCCGGGGAATTCATAGCCCCAAGTGTCCTGTGCGGTTAGTTCCCTGCACAAATTGTGAGGGATTTCGGTTTATGGCAAGGCGCGGTGACGCAGGCATAGTGGGACTACGCCGAGGAGCCTCAACGTAGCCAGTGGCCGAAAGAGCCACAGTTTGAAAGGATGGAATTAGCCGCACAGGACACTAGCTTCTGAGGATCATCAGGGTGACCGTGTAGGTGAAGGCGGAGAGGAGAGTGGAGAGCATGACGATCGTCCCGGCCAGTTCGGCGTCCCCGTCAAGTTGCTGGGCCATGATGTAGTTGGCTGTGGCCGCCGGAGTGCCGGCAATCAGTACGCCGATTTCCAGGTCGGTGCCGGTCACTCCCAGTCCCATCAGAATGCCGGCCGCCAGGAGCGGCATCCAGATCAATTTGGCGCCGGCGGCGAGGGCCGCGGTGAACAGGTCACCGCGCAGGCGCTCAAAGGAAAAGCCGCCGCCGATGGCGAGCAGGGCCAGCGGCAAGGTCATCCCGGTAGCGATCTTCAGGCTGCGCTCGAGCAGCAGCGGTGTCGGTATGGCGAGAAAGCTCCAGGCAATCCCGGCAAAAGAGGCGAGGATCAGCGGATTGAAGGCTATCTGCTTCAGCAGAAAAGACCCGCCCTTGTCTCGGCTGGCGCGGTGTGGCCAGAGCAGGGCGAGGATCGCGTAGAGATTGAGGAACGGAACGATGAACCCCATGAGGATACCGGCCCGGGTCAGGCCGGATTGTCCCAGCGCGTTGAAGACAATCGCCAGGCCCACATAGGCGATATTGCCACGGAAGGCCCCCTGGCTGAAAACACCGCGCGCGGCGGGTGGATAGTTGCGCAGCACGGTGTACGCATAACTGACCAGAAAAGTGACGGTTATGGCCAGGATCGAGCCAATGACCAGTCGGCCATTGAAGTTGGCCAGAAAATCGGCACGGCCGATTTCAAAAAACAGCAACAGCGGCAGGCAGACGTAGTAGACGATCCGGTTGGTCTGTTGCAAAAAAACCGCGTCGATCAGGCCGAGGCGCTTGAGTAGAGCCCCCAGCGCGATAACCGCGAAGACCGGCAGAACGACGTTGATGATCTCGATAAAAAAGGTCATGGCCGTGTCAAGATAGCGCAGCCGATGTCACGGTTCAATGGGCGATTTTAATGACGATTTCCATGGTTGGCCGGGAGGCGGCAGTTGTGTATAATATTCCACAGCTAATAACTGGAAAGGTTGCCCGTGGGAATCGGAATGCCGGAACGCAACGCACCCCTGCGAATTGCCGTAATCGTCGGCATGCTGGTGATCATCAGTGCCCTGCACTACCTGACCACCCTGCAGATGCAGCATGCCCATGACATTTACCGCCGCCTTTACTACGTGCCGATCGTTCTTGGCGGATTGTGGTTCACCCTGCGCGGCGGATTGGCGACATCCATCGCGGCCTCTCTTCTCTTCCTTCCTCATGTCATTTTCCAGTGGGGGCACCATCCGACTTCCCAACCCGAGCAGTACCTGGAAATTCTGCTCTACAACATTATCGGCGGCCTGACCGGATTCCTTGCCGGCAGCGAACTCGAACAGAAGCTTGCTCACCAGCAGGCGGCGCAACAGCTCGAGGAAAGCTATCGGACGCTCAGTGCCCAGGCCGACCAGATCCTCGAAATCGAGGAACAGTTACGGCGCACCGACCGCCTCAGCACTCTGGGCGAACTTTCCGCCGGCTTGGCTCACGAGATCCGCAACCCGCTTGGTTCGATCCGCGGCACCGCGGAGATACTCAAGGACGGCGTCGCCCCTGACGATCCGCGGCATGAGTTTGCCCAGATCCTGATCAAGGAGGTCGACCGGCTCAATCGGGTGCTCGAGGATTTTCTGCGTTTTGCCCGGCAGGCACCGCTGGAACGGGGTCCTTTCGATCTCAACGCCGTTGTGCGGGAAGTCCTTGACCTGACCCGCCGCCAGGCTGAACGTCACGATATCGCGGTTGTCATCAAGCTCGCGGAACTGCCTCAATTGGCCGGTGACGGCGGCCAGATCCGCCAGGCGCTGCTCAATCTGGTTCTCAATGCCCTGCAGGCGATGGCGGCGGGAGGACAGCTGACGGTGACCACTCGTCTGGCGGATGGCTTGGCCGAGGTGGCCGTTGCCGATACCGGGCCGGGGATTCCGGCCGGGGAAGAGGCACGGATTTTCAAAACGTTCGTGACGACGCGCCTCGACGGGACAGGACTGGGGTTGCCGATCAGCCAGCGCATCGTCGCCTCCCATGGCGGGCAGATTGCTGTAACCAGTACGCCGGGAGCAGGCGCAACCTTCGTTGTCACTCTGCCGCTTCCCTGAAATGGGGTCATGATGAGCAATCCCACGAAAAATGACGGGAAGTTCGGGAAAACCTCGATCCTGGTGATCGATGACGATGCGTCCCTGCGCCGGGTGACCGAATACAACCTGGAGCAGGCCGGCTACCGGGTGCTGACCGCCAATGATGGCCGCGAGGGTGTCCGGGTCTTTCGGGAAGAGCGGCCGGCACTGGTTGTGACCGACCTGCAGATGCCGGGACTTTCCGGTCTGGAGGTGCTCGAACAGGTCAAGACCTTTCTTCCGGAAACACTGGTGATCGTCATCACCGCCTATGGCACCATCGAGCAGGCGGTTGAAGCGATGAAGAAGGGTGCCCACGATTTTCTGACCAAGCCGGTCAGCCGGGATGCATTGTTGCTGGTGGTCGACAAGGCGTGCAAGCTTCTCGGCCTTCAGGAGGAAAATCGTCGGTTGCGCGAGCAACTTGGCCAACAGGCCGAATTCAGCCACCTGATTGGCAACTCTGATGCGATGCGCCAGGTGCTGGAAATTGTCCGCCGGGCCGCACCGAGCGAGGCAACGGTGCTTCTCACCGGCGAGAGTGGCACCGGCAAGGAACTGGTGGCCAGGGCCATCCATCAGGCCAGCGAGCGATCCAACCGGCCGTTCGTGGCGGTGAATTGCGCGGCGATACCCGCCGACCTGCTGGAAAGCGAGCTGTTCGGTCACGTTCGTGGTGCTTTCACTGGGGCGGTCAGCGATCGGGCCGGCAAATTCGAACAGGCCGATGGCGGAACGCTGTTCCTTGATGAAGTCGGTGAGCTTCCCGCGATTCTGCAGCCGAAACTGCTCCGCGCCCTCCAGGAGCAAGAGATCGAGCCGGTGGGCGGCAAACAGAAACGCATTGACGTGCGCGTGGTGGCTGCGACCAATCGCAACATCGAAGCCGCACTGAGCACCGGGGAATTTCGGGAAGATCTGTATTACCGACTGGCAGTCATCACTGTCGAGCTGCCGCCGTTGCGTGCCCGGCGCGATGACATCCCGCTACTGGTCCGGCATTTTCTGGCCAAGCATGCCGCCGCCGAGCTGCAGGTCAGCGACGCAGCCATGGCGGTGCTGAGCAGCTATGCCTGGCCCGGCAACGTACGCGAGTTGGGAAATGCCATACAGCGGATGATTGTCCTGCGGCGCGGCGCCCGACTTGAGGTCGAGGATCTCCCGGCCAAGATTCGCGGAGAAGCCTCCGGATCCCGGAACTTGACGGAAGGGGTTGTGCAACTTCCGGACGACGGCTATTCTCTCGAAGCCCTGGAGCGCGAGGTCGTGATGCAGGCGCTGGTTCGCAACCACTGGAACCAGAGCCGGGCGGCAGCTTTTCTGCGTATTCCGCGTCATGTGTTGCTGTACCGGATGGAAAAATATGGGATTCAGAAGCCGTGAAACGTAAATCGTGAAAGGTGATCTGTAACTCCTCTTGATCATGGGTTCGCTTTTTAGCGTTTTACTTTTCACTTTTCACGAGGTTTTATGGCCAAGCTTTTTGTTGACGGCAGCGAACCACGCCGGTCGGGAGAAACCCAGTTCCAACTCGAAGGTTGGGTTGCGACCGCGCCGTTCGAGGATCATGTCGGTCTGACCATCGAGTTGGCGGCGGCCGGGGACTCCCGGCTTTCGATGCCGTTTCGACTCTGTCTGGCCAACGGCGGCGGCGTCATGCATGGCGGAGCTTTGGTCACTCTGGCCGATACGGCGGTGGCCATGGCGATCAAGAGCATCCTGCCGCCGGGCACCATATTCGCCACGACTGAACTGAAAACGCAGTTCCTCGCCCCGGTGCAGACCGGTACGGTGGTTGCACTCGCCCGGGTGCGTGGACCCGAAGGGCGTACCTTTTTTGGCGAAGCGGAACTGCACGATGAGACCGGAACGGTGGTCGCTCGATTCCAGTCGGTATTTCGCGTTGCACGCGGCCAGGGGTTCAATGATCCTGGCGGCGGTTGACTCAGGCCATTGCCTGGCGTTACAAGGAAAGCAGAACGTCGTCGCCGTCCCATTCAATACTGTGCGGAGAATCCATGCGTCACCTTATTGCTGCTGCCCTGCTGATCCTGCTCGCTATCGCTTTTTCGGGGTGTTCCGAGCCCCCGGCGCAAACGCCTTCCGGCGGACCTCCGGCGGTCGGACAGGTTGCTCCCGATTTCACCCTGACTGGTCTTGATGGGAAGGCCTATACGCTTGCCGCTCTGCGCGGCAAAGTGGTCATCGTCAATTTCTGGGCGACGTGGTGTCCTCCCTGTCGGGCGGAGATGCCTTCGATGGAGTTGCTGCACCGCGATCTGGCCGACGAAGGGCTGGTCATGCTGGCGGTCAATATCGAGAAAGACGGCCGACAGACAGTTCCCAAGTTCCTGGCGACCAGCACGCACAGTTTCCCGATCCTGGTTGACGAGAAGGAAGACGTCCAGAAACGTTACGGTGTGTACAAGTTTCCGGAATCATTTGTTATCCGCAAAAATGGTGTTATCGACGACAAGGTCATCGGGGCAATTGACTGGGCGCATCCCCAGACCATTGCCTATTTCCGGGATCTGCTAAAGGAATAGCCCATGCCGTCTGTCGGCTCCGATATCAACTTGTGGATTGCCTTTACTGCCGGCATCCTGTCCTTTTTTTCTCCCTGCGTGCTGCCGCTGATCCCGTCCTATCTGACCTACATCACCGGTCTCTCCTTCGGTCAATTGCAGGAGGCGCATCCCGGGCCCAAGGTCCGGCTGATCGTTGTGGCCCACTCGCTGACCTTCATTCTCGGCTTTTCCGTGGTGTTCATCACCCTCGGCGGGATCGTCGGCCTTGCTTCATCAGGATTTCAGGAGCATCTGCGCACTGGCCTGGTCTGGGTCGAGCGGATCGGCGGCCTGCTGATCATCCTCTTTGGCATCCACCTCACCGGGCTGTTTCATTTTGGCGTTCTGCTCGGGGAGAAGCGCATTCATCTGCACGACAAGCCGACGGGTTATTTCGGCACTTTCATTGTCGGTCTGGCTTTTGCCGCCGGTTGGACCCCGTGCATCGGGCCGATCCTCGCCTCGATTCTGATGATCGCCGCCACCTCGGGGCAAGCCGGGCATGGCCTCTGGCTGCTGACCGTCTACTCCGCCGGGCTCGGCATCCCGTTTCTCGTCGCCGGGCTGCTTTTCCACCACTTTCTCAGCTTCTTCCAGCACTTTCGCAAGCATATCCGCCTGACCGAAATCGTCACCGGCGCCCTGCTCATTGCTGTCGGCCTGCTGCTCGTCTCCGGCAAGCTCGGCTGGCTGACCATGCAGCTTTATCGATGGCTGCCAGTAACGGGATAGCAGAGTCTATATTACCCTTCTCACCCTTGTTCGTGGTCCGGCAAAGATTGCCGCCAGCGGATAGATTGTCTGAAGCGCAGCAAGTTTCTGTCCGCCAAGGCAAGTTTTGCCGGACCACGAACTCCAAACGGATTTAACCCTTGACTTTCCTTCCCTGTCGCGCTTAAATTGAAATTCAATTTCAAGAGGGTGGCAATGACCGATCAGAGCGCCAAGGACAACTTCCGTTCCTACCTTGCCACGCAAGGACTCAAATCAACCCGCCAGCGGGACATCATCCTCGACGAGTTCCTGCGTGCCGGTGCGCACCTCTCCACCGAGGAGCTCTACCTGCGCTTGCGCGAGCAGCATCCGCACATCGGCTACGCCACCGTTCATCGTACCCTGAAGCTCTTTGCCGAATGCGGGATTGCCGAGCCATGCCATTTTGGCGACGGTCAGACCCGTTATGAATCAAGCGCAGGGGAGGAGCACCACGATCATCTGATCTGCACCGACTGCGGGGCTATCGTCGAGTTCGAGAATCCGCAGATCGAGGCATTGCAGGAATCGGTTGCCAGTCAACACGGATTCCTCATCGAACGGCACCGCCTGGAATTGTATGGGCGCTGCCAGCAATGTCAGGTTTTTAAGAATGTTGTGGACACGGGGCGCAACGAACGATCCTCGTCCCGCTAGAAACTCGCTGCGCTCAGACATCTATCGGGACTGTGGTCATCCCTTGCACCCCGTATTGTTTGGGATTTGAATGTCCAGATAGTTATCCTTGTGCCACGTTTGAAATTGATTATCAATAACAACGAAAGCAGCCATTGTGACTCCTTTGCATAAAGAATTCGGGGGCGAGAAGAAAATCGTTCTGGTCGGCTGTCCAAACGTCGGCAAAAGCGTGGTCTTCAACAGTCTTACCGGGGCCTATACCACGGTCTCCAACTACCCGGGCACATCGGTCGAGGTATCGCGCGGTCACTGCCAGATTGCCGGCGAGCAGTATCAGGTTCTTGACACCCCGGGGATGTATTCCCTGCTGCCGATCACCGAAGAAGAGCGGGTCGGCCGTCGCATCCTCTTCGAGGAAGATCCGCACGTCGTCATTCATGTGGTCGACGCGCGCAACCTCGAACGAATGCTGCCGATGACCATCCAGTTGATTGAAGCCGGGCTGCCGGTCCTGCTGCTGGTCAATATCATTGACGAGGCCGAAAGGATCGGCATGCGCATCGACATCGCGCTGCTCGATGAAAAACTCGGGATCCCGGTGGTCGGCGCGGCCATCGGCCGCAAGCGCGGGTTGAGGGAATTGCGGCAAGCCATCGCCGATTATCGGCCTCGGCGGGCGACATTCAGTTATGCCGCCGATCTCGAAAGAGATATTCAGCGCGTCACCGGACTGATGCACGGCAAATACCGTCTGGAGTGCCGCAGCCTGGCGTTGATGCTGATGCAACGTGACGAAGAAGTGCAAAAAATGGTGCTGGCTGGCGAGGGGGAACGCGCCGCCGGCATCGCCGAAATGGTCAATATCGTGGTCTTCGAGCGTCGCGTCGATCTGCATCTGCGCATCAGCCTTGAGCGCAAGCGCATCTGTAAAGGGTTGCTCGACGGGGTGGTTTCTCTGCGGGAGGGGGGCCGGCCGGCGTTTGCCGAACGTTTGTCGGCGCTGACCATGAACCCCTGGACTGGCGTACCGCTATTGCTGCTGGTTCTCTACTTTGGTCTTTACAAGTTTGTTGGCGGCTTCGGCGCCGGCACCGTGGTTGATCTCCTCGAGGGGACGATCTTCGAAGAACATCTCAACCCGTGGGCGATCGCCTGGTTCGAGCAGCACGTCCCCTGGTACTGGCTGCGCGAACTGGTGGTCGGCGAATACGGGCTGTTCACTCTCGGCGTGCGCTACGCGGTGGCGATCATCCTGCCGATCGTCGGGACCTTTTTCATCGCTTTCGCCATGATCGAGGACAGCGGCTATTTCCCGCGCCTGGCGATGCTGGTCGACCGGGTCTTCAAGCGCATCGGCCTGAACGGCCGCGCGGTGATTCCGATGGTCCTCGGATTCGGCTGCGATACCATGGCCACCGTGGTGACACGCACCCTTGAAACAGTCCGCGAGCGGATTCTCGCCACCCTGTTGCTGACGCTGGCCATCCCCTGCAGCGCCCAGATGGGAGTGATCCTCGGGCTCCTCTCGGGAGTGCCGGGGGCGTTGGCGGTCTGGATTGCCAGCCTGACCGGCATCTTCCTGCTGGTCGGCCTGTTGGCGGCCAGGGTGATGCCGGGGGAACGGCCGATGTTCTACATGGAAATCCCGCCGATGCGACTGCCGCAGCCGCGCAATGTCCTGGTCAAGACCCTGACCCGCATGCAGTGGTACTTTCTGGAGATCTTCCCGCTGTTCATGATTGCCTCGGTGCTGCTCTGGGCCGGCAAGCTCAGTGGCGCGCTCGGCTGGCTGGTCGATGTCATGCAGCCGGTCATGCATCTGCTCGGATTGCCGAAGGAGACGGCCGCGGCGTTCATCATCGGGTTTTTCCGCCGCGACTTCGGGGCGGCCGGACTCTATGACCTGCAGACCAATGGCTTGCTCAGTCCGGTGCAGCTGACCGTCGCCGCGGTGACCCTGACCCTGTTTGTCCCTTGCGTGGCGCAGTTCCTGGTCATGAAGAAGGAACGCGGCTGGAAGGTTTCACTGATCATTTTCGTGGTGGTCACCGCTCTGGCCTTTAGTGTTGGTTTCGGCCTCAACCGCCTGTTGCTGGTCACCGGGATCCTCTGATGAAGTGCACCTTTTGCGAACATGAACTGACGCCGGAAATGCTGCGCGAAGAGGGGTGCGGCGCCTGCATGGGCGGCTGCCGCAAAATCCACTGCCCGTATTGCGGACAGGAAAATCCTGTCGTGCCTGAATTTTTCGATAAACTGATCAAACGGAACACCAGGGAAAGGAAGTAAGCCATGAGAGTATCGGCCAAGGCCGAAGAGATCCTTGAAGCGCTGTGGATCGTTACCGAGGAGCAGGGAGCAGTCGCCGCTGATTTTGCCGCGCTGGGAATCGAGGCGAATGATCAGGGGTTGGCGGAATTGCTGGGAGTTGCCTATGTGGAGGTGCTGGGCGAACGGGTTCGCCTGCGCCCCGAGGGGCGGGACGAGGCACGCATGACCGTGCGTCGCCACCGTCTGGCCGAGCGACTGATGATGGATATCCTCGACATCCAGGGCCCACCCGGTGATGATCGGGCCTGCGAATTCGAGCATCTGCTGCATCACGGGGTCGACACCAAGATCTGCACGCTGCTCAACCACCCGACGACCTGCCCGCACGGCAAGCCAATCCCTTCGGGAAGCTGCTGTGAACAGGCGCGGGCCAATGGTGAAGTCGGCGTAGTCGCTCTGACTGAACTGAAACCTGGAGATCCGGGTGAAATCGCCTACCTTGCCGCCGGCGACGTGCGTAAGATGCAGAAGTTGATGAGCATGGGCGTCCTTCCCGGCACGTCGGTGAAGCTGCTGCGCACTTACCCCTCCTATATTTTCAAGGTCGGTCAGTCCGAATTCGCTGTCGACGAAGAGCTGGCCCGCGAGATTTTCGTCCGCAAGGAGGTTGAATAGCTGCCATTCTCGCAGGCTTTCCTCCTTGCATTAGGGATTCCTTTTTCCTATAGTGATAAGCGTTTCCGACCCGGATTCGGGTTGTTGTGATTTCAGCGATGGGGAGGCGCAGCTTGGAAATTCTGGGGATCGACATAGGTTTCGGTTTCACCAAGGCGACTAACGGCAAGCAGGATCTGATCTTCAAGTCGGTGCTCGGTGAATCGACCGACATCCAGTTCCGCGAACAGATGCTGGCCAACGGTGTCGCCGAGGAGGATTACCTGCAGGTCGAAATCGACGGCAAATCGTATTTTGTCGGCGAACTGGCCGAGCGGCAGAGCAACGTCCGTTTCTTCACCCTCGACCAGGCGCAGTTCATCGGGAAATTTGCCAAGGTTCTGGCCCTGACGGCTACCGCCCGGCTGGTCAAGGGGTTTGTGCCGGTCAACCTGGTCACCGGCCTGCCGATCGGTTCCTATCAGAAGCACAAGGATGAACTCGCCAAGCTGCTTCTCGGCGAGCATAAGGTGACGCTGGTCGACGCCTCGGGCAAGCGCGAGGAAAAGTCGATCAGCATCAGCAAGGTAAGGGTCATCCCCCAACCGTTCGGCTCCCTCTTCAATCACATGCTCAACGATCAGGGTGACCTCGCCGACAAGCGCCTGGTACGCGAGAAGATCGGTATCATCGACGTTGGCTTCCGCACCGCCGACTACACCATCTCCGACAAGATGCGCTACTCGGAGCGCGGCAGTCGCACGACCGATTCCGGTATTGCCCGCGGCTTCAATGTGATCGCCACCAAACTGCGTGAGAACAGCGGGGTCAATGTCGAGCTCTATCGCCTTTACGAGGCGATCGACCGCGGCAGCATCAAGATCCGCGGCAAGGTCTACGATCTCAAGGGGATGACCGACCAGGTCTTCGGCCAACTGGCGACGGCCGTGGCCAACGAGGTCGATCGCCTCTGGGCCGACGATTGGGACATGGACGCGATCATCATCACCGGCGGCGGCGGGGCGGTTCTTGCCAAACATCTGCAGCCGTTGCTCAACGGTGAGGTGTTGTCAATCGACCCGAAAATCGATATGCGCCTCTACAACGTCCAGGGTTATTGCAAGTTCGGCCAGCACATATGGGGCCGCGGTGCTGCTCCGGTCCCGGCCGCACCGGCCCCGGTCAACCCCTGAGTCATCCCCAACGCCCCCGCACTCCGGGGGCGTTGCCGGTTAGGGCACTCACAAGGGGCGCCTCTACCCGTACGGCTGATTTGATGTTTTTCGTAAGGCAGGTCTCGTGCCTGCCCGGATTAACCACATGGTGACGACCCAGCAAATCCTCGATCTGTTCGATCGCCGCCGTGGCAAGGCCCTCTCTCTGCGCGATCTGCAGTCAGCCTTCGATCTCAATGCTGGCGAGCGCAAGGTGCTCTCGCGGCACCTCAAGCAGTTGGAGCACGATGGCGTGTTGACTCGCGGCAAGGGCGGAAGTTATACCCTTGCCAGTCGCGGGCGCACGCTCACCGGCAGCATTGAACTGCACCGCGACGGCTACGCCTTTGTCACCCCCGACGGCACCGACGGCAGCAGCGACCTCTTTGTCCCCGCCCGTTTCGTGCGGCCGGCGATGCATGGCGACCGCGTGCTGGTCAGTGTCGAGCGTAGCCTGCGCGGGGGGCGGCCGGAGGGTCGGATCGTCCGGGTGCTGGAGCGAGCGCATACCACGCTGCTCGGACGCTTCGAAGTCGTTCATGATGTTGCCAGGGTGGTGCCGATCGATCCCGAGCTTCGCGAGAGCTTCCTGGTACCGCCCGGTGGAGAAGGGGGGGCGGGCGCCGGCGAGGTGGTGATGGTATGCATCGAAACCTATCCGGGACGAGCGCAGTCGGCCACCGCGCGGGTTGTCGAAGTGCTTGGCGCCGCCGACGATCCGGCGGTGGAAATCCGCATTGCGGCGGAACGGTTCGGATTGCCGCGGATCTTCCCTCCCGACGTGCTGGTTGCAGCTTCCGTCATCCCCGATCAGGTTGCGGAACGGGATCTGGCCGGTCGCGAGGATCTGCGCCACCTGCCGTTCGTGACCATAGACGGCGAAACGGCAAAGGACTTCGACGATGCCGTGGCGATCGAGCGTTTACCTGGACGCGGCTACCGCCTCCGGGTGGCGATTGCCGACGTTGCCCACTATGTTGCCGCCGGCGGTGCTATCGACCGTGAGGCTCTCAATCGCGGCACCAGTGTCTACTTCCCCGGCAGTTGCCTGCCGATGCTCCCGGAAGCCCTGAGCAACGGCATCTGTTCCCTCAATCCGCTGGTCGACCGGCTGGTTATGGTTGCCGAGCTTGATTTCAACGATCGCGGCCAGCGCCATGAGGCGCGTTTTTACGCCGGTGTCATCCACAGCCGGGCACGCCTGACCTATACCGAAGTGGCGAAAATCCTGGTCGACCGTGACCCGGAAGTCCGTACAGCCTACGCTCCCCTGGTTGAACTGCTCGAAGTCATGAAGGAGCTGGCCGAGCTGCGCATCGCCCGCCGCCATGAACGCGGCAGCCTCGACTTCGACCTTCCCGAGGCGGAAATCGTCCTTGGCCTGCGTGGCCGTCCCGAACAGATCATCCGCACCGAACGCAATCTCGCCCACCGCCTGATCGAGGAGTTCATGCTGGCGGCCAATGAAGCGGTTGCCGAATGGCTCGACCGCCAGCGGGTGCCTTTGGTCTTCCGCATTCATGAACCACCCTCCGAGGAGAAACTGGCCACCTTCCAGGAGTTCATCGCCCACTTCAATCAAGGGCTGGCGATTCCTGTCGAAGGGATCAAGCCGAAGCTGCTGCAGGAATTTCTTGAACGGGTCGCCGGCACCCCGGAAGAAAAGCTGATCAATCATGTCCTGCTGCGCAGTCTCCCCCAGGCCCGCTACGCCGTGGAGAATCGCGGACACTTTGGTCTGGCCGCCGACTGCTACTGCCACTTCACCTCGCCGATCCGCCGTTATCCCGATCTGATCGTCCATCGACTGCTGCGTCGCCAGCTCCCGCTCCCGGGTGAGCGTGACGCCCACCTGCCGGCCACGCTGGAAGAGATCGCCGAGCGCTCCTCGTACTGCGAACGGCGGGCGATGGACGCCGAGCGCGATATCGTCAGCCTCAAGAAGTGCCAATTCATGCAGGAACGGATTGGCGAAGAACATCGCGGTTTCGTGGTTTCGGTGCAGCCCTTCGGCTTCTTCGTCGAATTGGAGGAGATCTTCGTCGAGGGGCTGGTCCATGTCTCGGCCCTGACCGATGATTATTACCAGTTTGACGAGACCACCCACAGTCTGACCGGGACGAGCCGGCGCCGCCGTTTCACCATCGGTGACCCGGTGGTTGTCACGGTTCATCGGGTCGATCTGGATCGACGCGAGATCGACTTACGCCTAAGCGGCGAACAGCCTCCACAGCCCGCCCGCCGCCTCTCTCCTCGGTCTGCCCGGGACTCGCTCAGCTCTCAGAATTCAGCCCGTCGGAGGCGCCGGTGAAGATCGTTCGCAGCCTGAGCCGGATTGTCCCGCCCCCCGGCGGCACGGTAGTGACCATCGGCAACTTCGATGGTGTGCACCTCGGCCACCGCGAGATCTTTCGCCGTGTGGTCGGTACCGCACGCACGCAGCAGGCCGCTGCCGCGGTTGTTACCTTCGAGCCGCATCCGCTGCGCCTGCTCGCCCCGGATAAGGCTCCGCCGCGCATCAATACGCCAGTGGAGAAGGTTCGCCTGATACGGGCCTCCTGCATCGATCTGCTGGTGATTCTCCCGTTTACCCGCAAACTGGCGGCGTTGTCCGCAACCGACTTTGTCAGCGACGTTCTGGTCGGCAGGCTCGGTGTCCGTCATCTGGTCATCGGCTACGATTATGCCTTCGGCCGCAACCGCGAGGGTGACGCAGCTTTTCTCGCTCAAGCTGCCCAGCGCCATGGCTTTACCCTCGAAGTGCTCGAACCGCTGCGTGCGGGTGCGGAGATCTACAGTTCCACAAGCATCCGCAAGGCCCTGCTGCGGGGTGATGTCAATGGCGTGGTCGGCGTGCTTGGCCGGCACTTCACCCTCGATGGCAGGGTGATTGGTGGCGAGGGGCGCGGCCGGCAACTCGGCTTCCCGACCGCCAACCTGGCGACCGCCAAGGAACTGCTTCCATGCGAAGGGGTTTACGCGGTGCGCGTCCGTCACGGCCGACGCCTGTATGACGGGGTGGCCAACCTCGGCCGGAGGCCGACCTTCGCCGGGGTGGAACCCTCCCTGGAAATCCACCTCCTCGATTTTGCCGGCGATCTTTACGGCGCCCGGTTGCGGATCTACTTTGTCGAGCGACTGCGCGACGAACAGAACTTCCCGTCAGCCGCGGCATTGCAGGCCGTTATCCGCGACGACATTGCCCGCGCCCGCGCCGTTCTCGCCGCGACCAGAGTGCTGGTTTACAAGGAAACCTTTGACTGCGGGGTAGCGTCCC
>JAMPXI010000126.1 GCA_023701265.1 Desulfuromonadales bacterium
CGCAATCATGCGTATCAGGGTCGAAACCGCCCGGGGCGTGCAGCGCGAACGCTTCCAGAAAGAAGGGGTGCACTGCAATGCGCGCATGCGGCCGCGCCATCTGCAGCGCTTCTGCCGCCCGGATGCCGCCGGCCAGGCACTGCTGGAGAAGGTCACCGACCGCCTGGGGCTGTCGGCCCGCAGCTACACGCGGATCCTCAAGGTGGCGCGCACCATTGCCGATCTGGCCGGCAGTGAACAAGTTGAGACCGCGCATCTGGCTGAGGCGATCCAGTACCGCAGCCTCGACAGAAGGGTGCCCTAAGGAATAAGTCCCGTTGATAATCTGCGGTTCCGATGTGGAAAGAGGGGATTTTTCGTTCTGGCAAGGAAAGCCAGGGATTGTGCGGAGGCGTACGACTGTACGCCGCACAAGCAATCCCGCAGGTTGACGCCGCCAGGGCGGAAAAGCACCCTTTCCGCGCGGAAACCGGTCAGCCGCTGCGGACCAGCGCCAGGAACTCGGTGAAGCTGGCAACCTGGCCGACCCGGCTGCGAATCTCCTCGCCTTTGAAGACGGTGGCAATGTCGGCGAGCAGTTCAAGTTGGACGCCATCGTCGTGAACCGGGGTCAGGAGCAGGAAAATGAGCTGCGCCGGCCGGCCATCGGGGGCATCGAAGTCAATCCCTGCCGCCGACAGCCCAACCGCCACCACCGGCCGGTCCAGACCGCGCATCCGGGCATGCGGCACGGCCAGCCCGTGACCGATGCCGGTCGCCATGATCTCTTCGCGGATCATGACCCCGTCGATGACATCCGCGGCGTCAAGCCCGGCCACGGCCGCGGCGGCCTTGGCCAACTCGGCCACGGCTTCCGGGCGCGAACGGGCCTGAATATGATTGACGTAGGTGCGGGCGCTGAGAAAATCCGTGAAACGCCGTGGTTTCTTCAGCCGCAGCACATGCTGCAGCAGCGGCCCGCTCATCAGCGAGGTGACCAGCGCCATGATTACCAGGGCAACGAACAGCCGTTCGCCGATCAATCCGTATTTGAGAGCCAGCAGGCCGAGAATGATCTCCATCGCCCCGCGGGCGTTCATGCCGAAGCCAAGCGCCCACGCTTCGCGTTTCCCCAGTCCGCTCAGCAGTCCGGCCAGTCCGCAGCCGAGCACCTTGCCGAGGGTGGCGATCACCAGCACGGCCACCACCAGCAGCAGATCGAACTGGGCGACGAAGTTGACCTTCAGGCCGATGCCGGCGAAGAACAGCGGGGCGAAGATGAAGGAGACGAACTGTTCGATGGTGGCCCGGGTGCGTTCGCGCAGATGCCGGGAATCGCCGAGCGCCACCCCGGCCAGAAAGGCGCCGAAAATGGCGTGAATGCCGATCCACTCGGTAAAGGCCGCAGCAACCAAAGCCAGCGCCAAAGCGAAGCCGAGCACCCCGCCGGGCCAACTGGCGTGGGCGTGGAGCCACGGCAACACCCGATTGATCAGCCAGCGCGCCGCCGTCAGCATGAACAGCGCAAACAGCAAGGTCAGGCCGATGGTCTGGCCGATGCTCAAGGCATGCGCCGGAGCCGTGCCGAGTAAACCGAGGATCACGGCAAAGACGATCCACCCCACCAGATCGTTGAAGACCGCTGCCGCCACCACCAGCATCCCCAGGTCGCTGCGGTAGAGGTTGAGATCCATCAACGTCTTGGCGATGACCGGCAGTGCCGAAATCGACAGGGCGGTCGCCATGAACAGGGCGAAGAGCAGGGGATCGGCACCAGCCTCGATCCCCATCAGTTGAGGCACGAACCAGGCCGCGCCGAAACCCACTGCAAACGGCACCACGATGCCGGCGACGCCAACATTGATGGCCAGTTTCCCCTGGCGCCAGATGGTCGAGAGATCGACCTCCAGACCGGCTACCAACAGGAACAGGGTAATGGCCAGGGTCATCAGGCCGTCGAGGGCCAGCGCGCCACCACCAACCTGCGGGAAGAGAAAGGTACTCCACGCTGGTGCCAGCGCCCCGAAGACGGTCGGGCCGAGCAGGATGCCGGCGAGGATCTCGCCGAGCACCGCCGGCTGGTTGAAACGCCGCGCCAACTCGCCGAACAGACGGGCGCTGGCCAGCAGCAGCCCGAGGGCGAGAAACATGGCGGTAATTTCCTGGTGGGTCAGCGTCTGCATGGCCTTTACCTTTGCCAGATTGCTATCAACATAACCGAGGCAGCCCTGCGCCGGCAATAAAAAGGGGCGGCCGGTTGGCCACCCCTTTGTTTCTCGTACAGTTATTCAACTGCCCCATTCCTTGAGCTTTTCCTTGGCCTTCTTCGTCTCTTCGGCCAACGGGAAGCGCTCGATTACCTTCTTCATCACCAGTCGGGCGCTCTTGCGATCTTTGAGCGCGTCGAAGGCCAAGGCCTGTTTGTAAAGCGCCGAGGCGACTTTCGGATTGTCACCGTATTTCTGCACGACCTCCTCGAACTGCAGTACCGCCTTGTCGAAGGAGTTCTCGGCATAATGGGTCTCGCCGATCCAGTAGGCGGCGTTGACCGCACGCGGGTCGGCGGGATAGCGTTGCAGGAACGTCCCCATCAACTCACGCCCGGCAGCATATTCCTGGCGGTCGCGGATGGTCTGCAACGCTTTTTCGTAAAGTTCGTCAGCGCTCTCCCCACCCGGAGTCGGCGCCTTCGCTTCGACCTGCACCTGCTCAAGTTTAGTGACGCGTCGGCTGAGGTCGGCGACCTGCAGACCAAGCTCATCCTTGAGCAGGGTCAGGTCCTGGCGCAGGGCGGCATCCGTCCGGCCAAGATCGTCGAAACGCCCCAGAGTGCCCTGCATGTCGACCCGCAGGCCGTCGAGGCCGGCCTGCAACTCGGCCTGGCTGCGGGTGAGCCCTTCGAAGTGCGCCTTGATGCCCCCGGCAGTTTCCTCCTGAACCGTCTTCAGGTTGCGTTCAACACCATCCAGTCTCCGGTTCAACTCCAGCAAATCCCGCTGTACCTGCAGGTCACGCTCGGTGACACAACCGGACAGCACCAGCAGGAACAGGGGCAGCGCCGCGCAAAATGTCCATCGCATATCAAATTCTCCCCTACGGAATAGGCCGTGCCCAGGCACGGCTTACGCTGGTTGTTGCCGTCAGCGAACCGCCTTGAATTCCGCCCGACGGTTTTTGCTCCAGGCCTCCTCATTGGATGCCGCCACCAGCGGTTGTTCCTCGCCGTAGGAGATGACCGACAGGCGCTCGGCAGCGATTCCCAAGGAAACCAGATAGTTTTTGGCAGCGACGGCGCGACGTTCGCCAAGAGCCAGATTGTACTCGTCGGAGCCACGATCGTCACAGTGTCCTTCGATGGCCACTTTTTCCGCGGGCTTGTTCCTCAAGTAGACGGCATTCTGCTCAAGGGTGACACGCGCCGTATCGTCGAGCGTAAACTGATTATAGGGAAAATGAATCCTCGTCAAACCGGCAACCGCCTGATGGTCGGCCACCGGGCCGCTCTGCACCGGCTGGCTCTCGACCCCACGCGCAACGGGTTGCTGCGTCAGATCGGTCGTCGCCATCGGGGCCGGCGCAGGGGGAGTTGCGGCCGGCTCAGTTGCGGGCTTGGTTTTGCTGGCGCACCCGGCGAGCAGCAGTAGTGCAAACAACACGGCTAGAATCAGCGTTAACGAACGAGGCTGTTTTGGCATGGAATCCTCCTGTGGTTTCGCGGTTGGTCTTCATTTTAAAAATCGTTACGTTCCTGCTGTTGTTATACCAGCCAAATGGCACAAGGCAATCGTCTTCGAGAGCCGTTACCAGACCGGCGACCAGGCCGGGTGGCTGGCATCACCCCCCGGTGCAGTTACCTTTCTGGCGCCAGTACCGTCGGCGCGCATGACCATGAGCAGCTTCTTGCCGCCAGCATCCGAGGAATAGACCAGGAAGCGGCCGTCCGGACTCCAACGCGGGTGTTCAAGGTTGCCGGGGCCGAAGGTCAGCCGGCGCTCATCCGAACCGTCGGGGCGAATGGAGTAAATGTCGAAGCGCCCCCCCTCCTGGCGGGTAAACGCAATCCGGTCCCCTTTCGGGCTCCAGGCCGGGGTGGCATCGTACTTGCCGTTGGCTGTCAAACGACGGGCCGCACCGCTGGCCAGATCGATGATGAAAATCTGCGGCGAACCGAGTCGGCTGGAAACGAAGGCCAGTTGCCGGCCATCCGGGCTCCAACTCGGATCGACATCAATGCCGAAGCTGGTGGTCAGGCGTTTGCGCAGGGCACCGTCACGACCGAGCAGATAAATTTCGGGGTCGCCGTCGCGGGAGAGAGTCGCCGCGACGGCACTGTTGTCAGGGGCGTAGCGTCCGGCAATGTTCAGTCCGGAGTAGGCGGCGATCCGTGCCTCGCCGCCGGAGAAGATCTCCTTGCGGTAGAGGTCGGGGTTCCCCGCCCGGTAGGAGGTAAAGAGCAGTTCCTTGCCGGTCGAGGAGAAATCGGGGTTGAGCACGATGGAGCGGTGATCGGTCAGGCGGATCGGGTTGTGGCCATCGACATCCATCAGCCACAACTCCTTGTGGCCACTGCGGTTGGAGATAAAGGCCAGGCGCGCGTCGAACGGCCCGGCCTCGCCGGTCAGATCCTTGAGAATCAGGTCGGCAAAGGCGTGGGCGATGCGGCGTACATCCTGAGTCCGTCCGACAAAGCGCCGCCCGGTCAGCAGCCGGCCGTTGGGCACATCGAACAGGCGCGCCTCGACGGTCAGCTGCTCTCCCTGCACACTGTAGACCCCCTTGATCAGCACCTCGGCGCCGAGCAGCCGCCACTGGTCGAAATCGACCTCGGTGCTGAACAGGCCGATCCGGCCGGCATCGCTGAGAAACGCCTGGGGATCGAGAAAGCGGAAGAGCCCGGCCAGGTCGAGGTCGGCGGCCAGCGCCGCGTTCAGCTCCTCGGCCACGGCCGGCGCCGGCGCCCCGGTCTGGGGGAGAAAGCGGGTCAGGGCCAGGGGAATGGCCTGCTCTCCCGGTGCGGAGATTTCGATTTCGGCTGCTGCTGCCCCATTGGCCCAGCAGACGGTGAGCAGCAGAAACAGCAGGGAGCAGAATCGCTTCATCGACGCAACTCCGCCAGAGCTTTCAGGTTGAACACCACCAGAATATCCTCCAGACGCACCGGCAGCTCACTTGGCAGCTGCTTCGACTTGGCCAGGGCGCGTTTGATCGATTCGTCGAATTGCGGATCCCTCGATTCCTTCTCGAAGCGGAAACTCTCCAGCCGACCGCCTTTGCCGTAAGTGATGCGCACCCACGCCTCGGTCCGGGCCATTTTCGCCGGATCGGCCAGCAGGTAGGGCGAAAGCGCCCAGTTCTGCTGGATGAAGGCCTGCACGTAGACCAGGGAAGTCACCCCGGCTTCATTCCCCCTGGCGTCAGGAAGGCCGACCGGTGTCTCGATGGGCACCGCCTGTGCCTGGCGGAGCGCGGCGAACTTCTGCTGCAGCGCCTGTTCGTCGCGCAGCTTCTGAAGGGCGTTGCTGACATGACCGGCGGCGACCTTCGCCGATTTCCGCTCGGTTGGCAGGCTCTTGCTGGGCAGCACCGTCTTCGGCTCGACCCTGGCCACAGGGGCAACCGGCGTGGAAACCGGAGCAGCAACGCGTGGTTCGGGCCGGCCTGCCTGGGGGTTGAGCACCGGCTTGTGGATCAGATCGACGTAGTAGACCGGCGGCTTGTCCTCACGGGGAGCGCTGCGCAGCCAGCCACCTGCCAAGCCGAAGAGCAGCAGGCCGTGGAGCAGCAGGGAAACCAGATAAGCACCCAGAAACCGGCCGGCCAGCGGATCGGCATGGACTCCTGAAGGGGGACGGCGCAGGCTGACAGCGGTCATTTTTCCGGTTCTTGCGCCACCATCCCCAATTTGGTGACCCCCGCCTGACGGATCGCCGCCATGACCTGCACCACCTGACCGTATGGCACTGTCCGGTCGGCTTCGAGGTAGACCGTCTGATCCGGCCGGCCGGCGAGCACCTGCTGCAGCACCGGGCCGAGTTTGGCCGGCGAATCGACCTGATGGCGATCGACCTTGATCGTGCCGTTGCGGTTCACCGTCACGACCAGCGGTTCCTTGGCGGCGGTGAGGTTGGGGGCGTTGGCCACTTCGGGGAGGGCGACATCCATCCCTTTTTCGAGCATCGGCGCGGTGACCATGAAGATGATCAGCAGCACCAGCATGACGTCGACAAAGGGGGTGACGTTGATCTGCGCCAGCATCGAGCGGCGGCTGGTTTCGCGTTGACCGACTTCCATAGCCCGCTCCTAGCGGCTGCGCGGCATGCGCTGGACGACGTTGAGCATTTCCTGGGAGAAGTTGTCCATCTCGCCGATCAGCACGTTGACCTTGTTGACAAAATGGTTGTAGGCGATGACCGCCGGGATCGCCGCCACCAGGCCGATGGCGGTGGCGACCAGGGCCTCGGAGATGCCGGGGGCGACCACCGCCAGGGAGGCCGAGCCGGACTTGCCGATACCGTGGAAGGCATCCATGATCCCCCAGACCGTGCCGAACAGGCCGATGAACGGCGCCGCCGACCCGGTGGTGGCCAGAAACGACAGGTATTTCTCCAGCCGGTGGGTCTCCGAGGTGGTGGCGCGGCGCAGGACACGGGCGACCCGCTCCTGTTCGCCGAGATCAACATCCAGGACATCGGCGGATGCGCCTTCGGCTGCCCGCCGACTCTGCAGCAACTCGTGATTGACCTCCCGGAACAACACGGTCAGCGGCGAGCGGCGGAAATCGCCGAGCCCCTGGCTGATGACATCGAAGCGCCGCTTGGCCCAGAAGAAATCGAGGAACCGGGCGGAATCACGGGTCGCCCGCTGGATGGTCAGCGTCTTGAAAATAATGATGGCCCAAGAGGTCACCGAGAAATACGCCAAGATCAACAGGACCAGTTTGACCACCAGCCCGGCATTGGTAATCAGTTCCACGCCAGTTCTCCTTACATGACAGATTTACATTCAGCAGTTGGCAATTATCAACCAGTACCGTGGGGGAGTCAACCGCCTCAGGCTCACAGGCAACTGCCCAGATGCACACGCGCATACCGTGCGGTGGCGCACTCCGGCGAACGGACCAACAGCCGGTGCAGAGCGGCGATGTCATCGAGATCGTCCCAGTCGCCAACGGTGGCGAAGCACAGGCCGAGCTCGGCGGCACGCGCCTGCATGGCGGCCAGCACTTTTGGGGTACTCCACGGGATATCGGCAAACAGCGCCGGTGTCGGCCGCCGCAGGGCAAGAAGGGCAAAACCGCCGTCCATACACGGGATGGCAGCAACATCGGCGGTTGCCAAGGCAGCAAAGGCTTCCTCAATCAAGGCCAAGGGGAGATCGGGACTGTCGGAGCCAACCACGGCCACCGGTGAACCGCCGGCCGCAAACAGCGCCGCCGTCGTCCTGGC
>JAMPXI010000127.1 GCA_023701265.1 Desulfuromonadales bacterium
ATGGTCAGCCCCTGGTCGACCAACCCCGATACCACCAAGGACCGCCCATGGGTCTACCGCGCCGCCTTCCTCGACCCGTTCCAGGGGCCGGTGGCGGTCAACTTCGCCGTCGAGCAGTTCAAGGCCAAGAGCGCCGCGGTCCTCTACGACCTCTCCAACGACTATTCCAAGGGGCTGGCCGAGATTTTCCGCGACGAGTTCGAGAAGAAGATGGGCAAGGGGAGCATCAAGGCCTTCGAGAGCCACGGCACCAAGGACCAGGACTTCTCCGCGCAGCTGACCAAGATCATCGCCGCCAAGCCCGACTTCATCTTCGTCCCGGACAACTACAACCAGGTCGCGCTGATCGTCAAGCAGGCTCACCAACTCGGCTGGAAGAAGCCGTTCATGGGCTCCGACGCCTGGGGTTCGGCCGAGTTGATGACCCTGTGCGGCAACGACTGCAAAGGGCTGTTCTTCTCCACCCACTACGCCGCGGCCGGCGCCAAGGGCGCCACCAAGGAGTTCATCGACCGCTATCAGAAGCAGTACGGCTACATTCCCGACGACGTCGCCGCCCTGACCTGGGACGCCACCCGCATCGTCCTGCAGGCGATCCAGGAAACCAATGGGCTGACCGGCAAGCTCCAGCAGGATCGCAAGGCGATCCGCACGGCCATGGACGGCATCAAGAGCTTCGCCGGGATCACCGGCAGCATGAAGTTCGACGCCCAGGGCGACCCGATCAAGTGCGCGGTGGTGGTGCGCATCAGCGACAAGGGCGAATTCGAATTCGCCAAGTCGGTCTGCCCATAGGGCGCCGATTTTCTTGTAACTATCACCAACCAGGCTGATCAAAAGCCCCCAGGTGCAAGGCGCCCGCAGGCTGAGAAGCGAGGCGTACCTTGATGGTACGTCGCAGCGACGAAGCCAAGGACAACGCCGCAGATGGGGGCTTTTGATCAGCCGCTAGCAGTCACGGAACGCGATGTTAGCGAGCCTCTTGCAAAATCTGATCAACGCCCTCCAATGGGGAAGCTTCTACGCTCTGATCGCGTTGGGCTACACCCTGGTCTACGGCGTGCTGACGCTGATCAACTTCGCCCATGGCGACGTGTTCATGGTCGGCGCCTACATCGCCTTCTTCGTTGCCACCTTCCTGTTGGCCGCCGCCGGACTTCCCGGGTGGGCGGCGCTGGCCCTGACTATCCCGCTGACCATGCTCCTCACCTCACTGGTCGGCGTCTCCCTGGAACGGATCGCCTACCGGCCGCTGCGCCGCAAGGGGGCCAACCGCCTCTATGTGGTGATCACCGCCCTGATGTGCGGACTGATTCTCGAGCACGCCAATCTCGCCCTGCTCGGCGCCAGCCGCAAGGCCTTCCCAACCCTGATCGACGAGCAGGTCTACACCCTGGGCGGGGTCAGCTTCACCAATCTCAAGATCGCGGTCATCGTCACCGCCGTGCTGGTCTTCGTGCTGCTGCACTGGATCGTCACCAGAACCAGGGTCGGCATGGCGATGCGGGCGATCTCCTGCGACAAGTTCGCCGTGCCGCTGATGGGGATCCCCATCGACACCATCATCGTCGCCACCTTCGCCCTCGGTTCCGGCATGGCCGGGCTGGCCGGACTGCTGTTCGCCATGTCCTACCCAATCCTGGAACCGTATATGGGGGCGCTGATCGGCTGGAAGGCGTTCATCGCCGCGGTGGTCGGCGGCATCGGCGACATCCGCGGGGCGTTCCTGGGCGGCTTCCTGCTCGGCGCCGTGGAGATCATGGTGGTGGCCTTCTTCCCCTCGACCTTCCGCGACCTGATCGCCTTTTCCGTGCTAATGATCATCCTGGTGTGGAAACCGACCGGTCTGTTCGGCGTGGCGAAGACGACGAAGATTTAATGTAGGGGCAGGCCCCTGTGCCTGCCCGTTTGCCGAGGGCACCCACAGGGGGGTGCCCCTACAGAAAACAGGTACCCCTTGGTATTACGCCACTACACCGTCCCCATCCTCCTCGCCGTCGCCGGCGGCGTGCTGCTTTATGTCGCCAAAGAGGAGCTGGTGAGTCTCTACGTCCTCTCGGTGCTGATGTTCATGGGGGTCAACGTGATCCTCGCCACCAGCCTCAATCTGGTCAACGGCTACATGGGGGAGTTCTCCTGCGGCCACGCCGGCTTCATGTGCGTCGGCGCCTACGTCGCCTCGATCCTCGGCGTGCTGCTCTTCTCCGGCCACAAGGCCTTCGGCGCGGCCTGGCTGCCGGCGGAGCTGGCGGTTTGGGGATTCCCGCTGCTGATCCTGGCCGGCGGGGCCGCCGCCGCCCTGGCCGGCCTGCTGGTCGCCATCCCCTCCTACAAGACCCGCGGCGACTACCTGGCGATCATCACTCTGGCCGCCAACTACATCATCATCAGCCTGATCGAGAACCTCGACATCATCGGCGGCTCGCGCGGCTTCATGGGGATGAAGAAGATCGTCAACGGCATGGAGGAGGCAGTGGCGCTGCCGTGGATGCCGCTGTGGGTCCTGGCCTTTACCGTCTTTTGCGTCTGGCTGCTACGCCGTTATCTCTCCTCGACCTTCGGCAAGGGGGTCACGGCGATCAGCCAGGACGAGGTGGCTGCCGAGATCATGAGCATCGACACCAACAAGATCAAGACCATCACCTTCATGCTCTCATCGGGGCTGGCCGGCATCGCCGGCGGGCTGTTTGCCTTCATTGTCGGCTACGTCAACCCCGGCTCGTTCAACATCCTCAAATCCACCGAGGTGCTGGTGATGGTCTACCTCGGCGGCATGGGCTCGCTCTCCGGCTCGATCCTCGCGGCGATCCTCTTCACCGTGCTGCTCGAGGCGCTGCGCCCGCTGCAGATCATCAAGTGGGTGGTGATCCCGCTGCTGCTGATCATCATCATGCAATTCCGCCCCGAGGGGCTGATGGGCAACCGCGAACTCGGCGATCTTTTCCCGAGGCTCAAACGCTTCTACCGGTTCAAGTAGGGGCGCCCCTTGTGGGTGCCTTGGATTGGGCAGGCACAAGGCCTGCCCCTACAAAAAACGAATGCAAACTTTAATTCAGCCACATACGATCCCGGTCCTCGAGATCACCGGCCTGACCCGCCAGTTCGGCGGGCTGCGCGCCGTGTCCGACTTCAACGTGCGCCTGGAGGCTAACGAGCTGGTCGGGTTGATCGGTCCCAACGGCGCCGGCAAGACCACGGTCTTCAACCTGGTCAGCGGCTTTTACCAGCCGAGCGCCGGCACCATTCGCATCGGCGGGGTTTCGACCGCTGGCCTCAAGCCGCACCGGGTCACCGCCCTGGGGGTGGCGCGCACCTTCCAGAATATCCGCCTGTGGCCCGACATGACGGTGCTCGACAACATCCGCGTCGCCCAGCACCACCGTCTCGGCTACGGCTTCTTCCACGGCATCGCTCGCAGCAGTCGCTACCGGGCGCGCGAAGCGGCGATCGAGCGGGAAGCCTATGAGCTGCTCGAGGTCTTCCAGCTCACCCCGTTCGCCGCTGACTGCCCGAAGAACCTCCCCTACGGCACCCAGCGCAAGCTGGAGATCGCCCGGGCCCTCTCGACCAAGCCGCAGCTGCTGCTTCTCGACGAGCCGGCCGCCGGGCTGAATTCAGCCGACGTGCACGAGTTGATCCGCCTGGTGCGCTGGATTCACGGGCACTTCGACGTGACCATCTGGATGATCGAGCACCACATGGACGTGATGATGGAACTGTGCCAGCGGATCAAGGTCATCGATTTCGGCGAGACCATCGCCGAGGGGACACCGGAGACGATCCGCAACCACCCGGCGGTGATCAGCGCCTACCTGGGGGACGAGACCATTTAGTGTCCTGTGCGGCTAATTCTATCCTTTCAAATAGTGGCTCTTTCGTTCCCTGGCTACGTTGCGGTTCCTCGGCATAGTCCCGCTATGCCTGCGTCACCGCGCCTTGCCAGAAACCGAAATCCCTCACAATTTGTGCAGGGAACTAACCGCACAGGACACTAGATGCTGCTCGAAGTCGACAATCTCGAGGTCAAGTACGGCAACATCCAGGCGCTGCACGGCATCAGTTTCCATGTGCGCGAGGGGGAGATCGTCACCCTGATCGGCGCCAACGGCGCCGGCAAGACCACCACCCTCTACAGCATCTGTCGACTCGCCCCCCCCGAGGCGCCGCGGGTGATCGCCGGCGACATCCGCTGTCGCGGCACATCGATCCTGACCACCCGCCCGGACCAGGTGGTCAGCCAGCTGCACATGGCGCTGGTCCCCGAGGGGCGGCGGATTTTCGGCACCCTCACCGTCGAGGAAAACCTGCAGCTCGCCACCTACGCCCGGGAGAAGGGGGCCGATCTCGCGCGCGACTTCCAGCGGGTCTTCGACCTCTTCCCGCGCCTTTTCGAGCGCCGCAAGCAGCGCAGCGAGCTGCTTTCCGGCGGCGAACAGCAGATGCTCGCGGTCGGCCGGGCACTGATGACCGGCTGCCGGGTGCTGCTGCTCGACGAGCCGTCGATGGGGCTGGCGCCGGTTCTCAAGTACGAGCTGTTCCGCACTCTCAAGCGCCTCAACGAAGAGGGGCTGACGCTCCTGCTGGTCGAGCAGAACGCCAGCCTCGCCCTCCACCTTGCCCACCGCGGCTACGTCCTTGACACCGGCAGGATCGTCGCCAGCGGCACCGGCAGTGAACTGCTCGGCAACCCTGAAGTAAGAAAAGCCTACCTCGGCGGGTAAATCCAAACGCCTTCTTTCAGAAAAATGCCCGCAAGACACTGTTATCTATATATATAGACTTATTTTACATTAAATTGATGTAGTATGTTTTCAAATTGCCTACTTCTTGCATGCGATATTTCTTAAAATATTACTTGACTATTTCTATGTAGTTTTGTAATCTCGTCATCAAGCGAGTTAAGCGTAAATCATCCGGGGAGTACGCATACTGATGGAAACCACCCAGCGCAGCATCGCCAAAGCCGTCTCCTGGCGCATTCTCGCCACCATCATCACCACTGCGATCGCTCTTGCCTTAACCGGCAAATGGGAATTCGCCGCCACGATTGGCCTCGCCGACACGTTCACCAAGTTCTTCATCTACTTCGGCCACGAGCGGCTCTGGAACCGGATCAATTACGGTCGCGAGCAGAAACAGCCCGAGTACATCATTTAAGGATCTTTCCCCATGAGCCGCGCCAAAACCTTTCCCGCCCTACCGACCTTCTGTCCCGACGCCGACCCACTCGAGATCTTCCGCGCCGGCCTGGCCGCCGCCAACGGGCCGATGACTCTCGCCTGCTCCTTCAGCATCGACGACGTGGTGCTGATCGACCTCCTGAAGAATCATCTCAAGGAACTGACCGTCTTCGCTCTCGATACCGGCCGCCTCCCCGAGGAAACCTACGAAGTCGCCGAAACCGTAAGTCAGCGTTACGGCATCGCCATCCAGTGGTACTTCCCGGAACGTGCGGCGGTAGAACAGTTGGAGCGGGAGAAAGGTCTGTTCTCCTTTCGGGAGAGCGTCGCGAATCGCAAGGAGTGCTGCTTCGTCCGCAAGGTCGAGCCACTGCACCGCGCCCTGAGCGGCTTTGCCGGCTGGGTCACCGGGCTGCGCCGGGCACAGAGCGTCACCCGCGAGGAACTCGCTCCGCTGGAGATTGACTCCGCCAACGGCGGACTGCTCAAGATCAGCCCGCTCCTTTACTGGAGCGACGACCAAGTCACGAACTACGCCAGCGAGAACCGCGTGCCGGTCAATCGCCTGCACCGTGAAGGTTACCCGTCGATCGGCTGCGCCCCCTGCACCCGCGCCGTGCAGCCAGGGGAACACCCCCGAGCGGGAAGATGGTGGTGGGAGGGTCCCGAGCACAAGGAATGTGGATTACACAAACGCTAGGTGAGGTGCCTTTGCCTCGGGCAAAAGCAACTAAGAATTTTAAGCCAGAAGTTCATAAGTCCCATAGGTTCCATATGTCATATACGACCCATAAAAGCAGGCTGACCCACCTGCGCCAGCTTGAAGCCGAGAGCATCCACATCATCCGCGAAGTCGCGGCGGAGTTCGAGAATCCGGTGATGCTCTATTCCATCGGCAAGGACTCCGCGGTGATGCTGCGCCTGGCACTCAAGGCGTTTCATCCGGCCAGGCCACCCTTTCCGCTGCTGCACGTCGACACCACCTGGAAGTTCAGGGAGATGATCGCCTTCCGCGACCGCATGGCGCAGGAGTACGGACTCGACCTGCTGATCCACGTCAACGAGGAAGGGGTACGCCAGGGGATCGGTCCGTTCAGTCACGGCTCGGCGCTGCACACCGACATCATGAAGACCGAAGGGCTCAAGCAGGCGCTCGACAAATACAAGTTCGACGCGGCCTTCGGCGGGGCGCGCCGCGACGAAGAGAAGTCGCGGGCCAAGGAGCGGATCTTCTCGTTCCGCACCGCCGGCCACCGCTGGGATCCAAAGAGCCAGCGCCCGGAGTTGTGGAACCTCTACAACACCAGGGTGAAGCCGGGGGAGAGCATCCGCGTCTTCCCACTGTCGAACTGGACCGAGCTCGACGTCTGGCAGTACATCCACCTCGAAAACATTCCGATTGTCCCCTTGTACTACGCCAAGGAACGGCCGGTGGTGGAGCGCGACGGCATGCTGATCATGGTCGACGACGAACGGATGGAACTCAAGCCCGGCGAGCAGGTGCAGTACAAGTCGGTGCGCTTTCGCACCCTGGGCTGCTATCCGCTGACCGGTGCGGTGGAATCGACGGCCGCAACGCTGCCGGAGATCATCCAGGAGATGCTGCTGACCCGCACCTCGGAGCGCCAGGGGCGCCTGATCGACCATGACCAGGCGGGGTCGATGGAGAAGAAGAAGCAAGAGGGATACTTCTAGCCCTCAGCCGCGCCAATAGGTCTTATGGGTCCAATGGGACCTATTCGACCTATCGGACGCGCGGCTTGAGTGAGTAAGGGTTTGTATATGGCACACCAATCGGATCTGATCGCGGCAGACATCCACGCCTATCTGAAAGCCCAGGAGGAGAAGTCGCTGCTGCGCTTCATCACCTGCGGCAGCGTGGACGACGGCAAGAGCACGTTGATCGGCCGCCTGCTGTGGGATTCGAAGATGATCTTCGAGGACCAGTTGGCGGCACTCGAGGCCGACAGCAAACGGGTCGGCACCCAGGGGGGGGCGATCGACTACGCCCTGCTGCTGGACGGGCTGCAGGCCGAGCGCGAGCAGGGGATCACCATCGACGTCGCTTACCGCTTCTTCTCCACCGACAAGCGCAAGTTCATCGTCGCCGACACGCCGGGGCACGAGCAGTACACCCGCAACATGGTGACCGGCGCCTCCACCGCTCAGGTCGCCATCATTCTCATTGATGCCCGC
>JAMPXI010000012.1 GCA_023701265.1 Desulfuromonadales bacterium
AACGTGCGAGCCCTGGCCTCGCCGCGGGGGAAGAAGGTCATACGGGTCAGTGCGTTGAATTGAGGAGAACCTGTAAAGCGAAGTTCAGTAAAGCGGGGCCTGGTTACAACCAGGCCCCGCTTTGGTTTATGACACCATCCCGTTCATGTTATCGCGCATTGCCTATCGCAAACGGCGAAATTACAGACATTTGACAGTGGGGGATATAATGATAAACGTAAAACACACTAACTTTTGCAAGGAGCCATCCATGAAGACACTAAAAGTTTTTCTGATCCTGAATGCCGTCATCCTGTTGATGGCAGCCCCGCTCATCCTCGTATCCGAGGCGCGCGCCGAGAGGGCACCGGTTCAGGGACTCTCCCGCCAGCCCAGCGAGGCCGCCGCCCAGGTTTTCCTCGATCCCAATGACACCGTCCTGCTCCTGCTCGATCACCAGACCGGTCTGTTCCAGACCGTCAAGGACATTCCCGTCGCCGAGTTGCGCGCCAACACCGTCGTACTCGCCAAGGTCGCCGAACTCGCCAAGGCACCGGTCATCACGACCGCGTCGGAACCCAATGGTCCCAATGGCCCGCTCATGCCCGAACTGGCGACCGCCGCGCCGAACGCCAAGTACGTGGCGCGCAAGGGCGAGATCAGCGCCTGGGACAACGCCGACTTCGTCAAGGCCGTCGAGGCGACCGGGCGCAAGACGCTGGTCATGGCCGGCGTGTGGACCAGCGTGTGCGTTGCCTTCCCTGCGCTGCAGGCCAAGGCCGACGGCTACAAGGTGTATGCCGTGATCGACGCCTCGGGCGATCCCAGCGAGATGGCCTCGCGCACCACGCTGGCCCGCCTCGCCCAGGCGGGAATCATCCCCGTGACCACCAACGTTGTGATGGGCGAGTTCCAGCGAACCTGGAACCGGCCGGACGCTGCGCAATGGGGCGCGCTCTACAACGAACTGGTGCCGAACTACCGGGCCGCGAGCGAGAGCTACCAGCGGGCGCAGGAAGCCGCGAAAAAATGACAGCGTCGGTTTCCATGCTCACTGTCAGATTCGGCTGACCGACGGTTGGATCATCGGTTGCCATCGGCTACACTAGTAAACAGAAAGGAGAACGATCATGGCAGAGATTCATTGGATGACTTCCTTCGAAGGGGCCTTGGCAAAGGCCAAAGCCGACAAAAAGCTGGTGCTTGCAGATTTCTTCAACCCTGGCTGAATTGGTTGCAAACAGATGAACGCGGTCGCGTTCCCTGACCCTGCGGTTGTCGATTTCGTCAGCAACAACCTGATCCCTTTGCGCATTCCGGCTGATGATCCTGAGTTGGGACCGCGCTACAAGGTTAAATGGACCCCGACCCTGCTGCTCCTGGACGCCGACGGGGTTGAATATTACCGGACACTGGGCTTCTATCCTCCGGAAGAACTGATCCCGTCGCTGCTGATGGGAATGGGCAAGGCCAGCTTCAATCAGCCGGATCGTCCAACGGCGTGTCGCTGCTTTGAAAAGATCCTGGCCAATTATCCGACCAGCAGTCTGGCTCCGGAGGCAGTCTATCTCAACGGAGTCTCCCGTTACATCGAAACCCGCGATGTAGTCAACCTGATCAGCATCTACGATCGGTTGGCTGCCGACTATCCCGATAGCCGGTGGCTGACCAGGGCCGACCCTTATCGGTTATTGAAAAAGTAAGCCCCCCCCCGTGTTTCAATGCGCGCCCTGGGCGGCTCCCGCTGCCAGGGCGCGTCTCTTTCGACCTGACCCTTGGCCTGGATCTGCCATTCGATGCAACACAATACTTGAGATAGAGTGAGGGGTGAGAAGATTCGAATCTCCGGCCCCCTGCTCCCGGCGTCAGATTCGCTCGCAGCCAACTGCTGTCAGGATAACTTGAAAAGAATTTCTGGCGCCCACTGGTTGGGTATTATGACGTGGGCCTTGGCCGGATGGGGGGCTGGCGGTACTTAGTGCCGAGTCATTCTGCATGAAGAGCAATCGCGGGTTGTTCCCCTTGATGGCCTGCGCTGTTACTTTGACGGGACTACTTTTATAGAGTCAATGCCCTTGAGTTTCTGCCCGGTATAGGTTTTGGCAGTGAGTTCAGCCTCTGTATCTCCAGCTTGAACCTCGAAAAACTCATCGATAGCTATTTTGCAGTATAGATCAGTAAAATCATCCTTGTTGATGTCAATTGCCTGGCAGAGGAAGCGATCTCCTTGTGCAACGATCTTGACTCGTGATCCTCCTAGAACGATGGAGTTCTGATCAATTGTTTCGACGTCCAGATCATTGTTGCCTAAAATAGCAACTGGAACAATCCCCTTGGAGTTCAGATAAATAGTGTTTGCGGTCGACTTAGGATTGATGTCGATCTGGATGGTTTGAATAGACTTCCTGCCAAGAACAACATACGCTTCCCCATGGTCTACATTGGATGCCCATGCGTAGGGCGCCCCGATGATCAAGTCATCTGCATTATCGTTATTGATGTCTCCAAGAGCAGCAACCGAAGAACCAGACGCATCAAATTCCGAAACCCCATTAATCTTGAATCCCTCTACACCATCGAGGTTATCTAGTGAAAATTGCTCCGGGAAAGCTTCAGCGCGCCCATATATGACGAAGGTTTGTCCGGAAAGCAGTCCGTTTGGGTATTTCCCGGGCGCACCAACGGTAAAATCTAAACAACCATCACCATTTAAATCTCCTGCGCCTGCAACACTTTCTCCACAAGAGCCCCCCTCCATTTCCGAGCACGCTAATTTAAATCCCGTTTGGCCATCCAGCAACTCTGCCACTATAATAGGAGGGTATTCGGTAGCCGACCCGTAGATCACATAAGCTCGACCTGTGGATCCATAAGCATCCCGAGCTCCGACAATAACATCCGCATATCCATCAGCATTGATGTCTCCAATCCCTGCAACACTACCACCGAAAAACCCTGATGCCGTCAGGCCGCTGCTGATTTTAAAGCCATTGTTTCCGTCAAGCGAGTCGAGATGAATTGAGCCGGTTAACGTAGGTGTCGCTCTCCCAAAAACGACATATGCTTGACCATAATTGACCCCGTCCGGATTTACATGGGGAGCCCCAGTAATAATGTCGGAAAGCCCGTCGCCGTTTACATCGTTCGCACCTGCAACGCTCCATCCTGCCTGGTCCCAATCGGCTACACCATGCAGAACCAACCCTTGTTCTGCCGTTAAGTTGGCAAGACGCAGAGGGGTTGGATGGCCTCCAGGTTTGCCAAAAATGATGTATGCTTTTCCTCTGTTATCTTCCGTGCCAGCTATGGAATCAGCAGACAACGCGCCAACGATAATGTCGTCGATATCGTCACCATTGAAATCGCCGCAACCGGCTACGCTGTATCCGGCCTCATCCCCGCTTGTGACACCTTTAATGATTAGCCCATTACTACCGTTGAGCTGTGTTAAGTCAAAGGGTGACGAAATCATTCCGGACGTTCCGTAGATGATGTAAACTTCTCCTGTTACAAAATCGACACCACGCGCACCAATGATTAAATCGCTGATCCCGTCGGCATTGAAATCTCCTGCTGAGGCGACACTTTCCCCAAAAATGCTGAAATTTTGTGTCGGCATCCCATTAATGATAAAACCATTAAGGCCGTTAATCTCGGCCAGGTTAATGCTTGCTGGCCAGTTGTTCTTCCCGTAAACGACATACGCACGCCCAGTCAGGCTATCGTGATAACGTGCTCCCACGATAATGTCCTTGATGCCATCCCCATTGAAATCCCCGGCAGAAGCGACGCTTCCGCCTGTCATGTCGCCATTGTCATTGCCTTTTAGAACAAAACCATTAGTACCATCCAACGACGAAAGCTCCAGTTGGGGTGGGAATTCGGCAAAGGAATCCGTGTTAAAGAGAGCCCCCAGTGCTAGGGCTAAGAATAAAGTGGATTTTCGATAAAACATGCTTCTCATGGCCGACCTCCATCACCGTTGAAGGTTGTCATTTTAAAAAGTGAAAAGGCCAAGCTATCCTCTGGTTTGATGACCTTCGGCAACTCGGCCATCTCCATAGTTTGAAGACCCGCCGCTTTCCGCCCCTTCCTCATGGGAGGTTTGGCTTTGTCGTGTGATTGGAGTTTTTTTATGTTGCAAAGGTTATCATATTGCAACGCCCAGTCAAATCTCAGGACTATCCTTCCGCCGGTACCTGATGGTCCTGAGCGAAAAACACAAAAGCCGCCTCGATTGAGTCGGCCTTGCCATAGATAGTCGGGGCGAGAGGATTCAAACTTCCGGCCCGCTGCTCCTGAAGTCTGTGCGCCACCAAGTTGCGCTGCTATTCTCAAATGTCACGAATAAAAAGACCGGCCACCGGGCCGGTCTTTGCGTCTCTCGGAAATCGTCCTGCAATTCAATCCGGCATCACCCTGGAATTCCCTGTACAGGTTAACCGTCACCCGTCTCCGCTCGTCAGATCAGATCCTTCAACCACTTGAAAGCCAGCAGCACGCCGAGGGCGGCGCCGAGGTTGGAGAGGAAGAAGACCAGCAAAACGCGGGTCATGCGGTTGCGCCACCAGCCGCGTACCGTGACGATGTCCTCGCCGGCGCGTTCCATGTCCTTGACGGTGGGGGGGACGAGAAAGGCCTGGACCAGGCCGGTGACGAAGCCGACGCCGATGGCCGGATGCAGGGTGGTGATCGGCGCGGCGATGAAGGCCGACAGGATCGTCAGCGGGTGGCCGAGGGCGAATGCCGTGGCCAGTGCCGAGAGCGAACCGGTGGCGAGGATCCAGCCGATGGCGGCACTGGTCAGCTTGGACATGTCGCCGGCAAAGAAGCCGAAGATGAAGACGCCGATGACCACCCCGGGAATCAGCCACTTGAGGATCTTGCCCAAGCGCCCCGGTTCGGGAATGCAGCTGAGTTCGGCAATCTCTTCAGCTGGCGGCGAAGGGGCGGCGAGCCGGGCGCTGATCCCCGGCAGATGCGCCGCGCCGACCACGGCCACGACGCGTTGCCCGGGCGAGTGCCGGATTTCGTTGGCCATGTACAGGTCGCGCTCGTCGACCAGGATGGTCTTGACCGTCGGCAGCACCTGCGCCAGTTCGTCGAGCAGCACCGTCAGGGTGTCGCTCTCGCGCAGCCGCGCCAGTTCCTCCTCGTCGAAGGTCTGCTTCTCGAACATCCCCGCCAGCAGCGTCGCCAGCAGGCTCATCTTCTTCCAGAAACCGGCCCTGCGCCAGGCGCGCAGCAAGGTGGTGCGAATCTCCCGGTCGATCAGGCGCACCGTCAGGTTGCGCTGTTCGGCCTCTTCCGCCGCCGCGGCCAGTTCGGCGCCGGGGCGGACGCCGGTGTGCAGCCCCATCCGTTTCTGGTAGGCGGAAAGCGCCAGGTTGGCGCACAGAAACGGCGCCTGCCCCTGGCGGATCACGTCGATCAGGTTGAGGGTCTCCCAGTGGTGCGGATTGCGCAATGCCTTGTGGCGCTGGTGGTCGAGTTCGACGCAGACCGTATCGGGCAGCTCATCGGCAATGACGGATCGCACCATGTCGACGGACGCTTGGGAAACATGGGCGGTGCCGAGCAGGATGATTTCCCGCCCATCGAGAGTCAGGCGGCGGATGCTGCTGGAATCGGTCGGTTTGGTCGTATTTTCGGTCATAGTCTGAAGGCGGTAAAAAAAGACGCCGGAAAATCCGGCGTCTCGCTATCGTCGGCTCTCCACTCCTGCCGTGGGTCCGTGGCCTCACGTCGACGGCCAAACAGGTGGGCGGGCTTATGATCGCTTTAGGCGTCCCACTCGATGGTGGGCTGGCTCACCGCAATCTATGAAGCCTTCCCGGATAGAAGCTATTCCGCGTGGGCATTGCAACCACACCTGCAGGGTAGAGAGCGCTTCCGTTTTGGACAAAACCAGTATAGGGAAAAAGGGACTGAGACTCAAGGACGATTTCTTCTTTCCGGTTTGCATAATATTTCAGCAGCCGGGGGCGGAATTTGGACAGCCCGGGGCAAAGCGCTTTCCGGCAATGTCCGGTAACTGCCGGAATCGCGATGATTTGTCATGAATGACGGCTGGCACGCCTTATGCCTATATGAAAGACATGACGAACCTCAGAACGGATCAATTGCTCCAGGCTTCCCTGCATCAGGAGAAGCTTGCCGAATTGGGGCGGCTCACCGCAGGTATCGCCCACGAAATCAAAAATCCGTTGGCGATCATCGGTTATGCGCTCGAACTGTTGTGCCGCGACGGAGGGCTGACGCCGTTCCAGGTGGAGATGGCCGAGAGAATCGAAGCCGAAATCGAACGGCTCAACTCGTTGACCAGCGGCTTGCTGTCCTTTTCCAGTGGTCATGAAGGCCGTCGCCGCCTGGTTGCACTGAACGAGCTGATCGAAGACGTGATGAGCCTGCTGCGGTTCGAGCTGCAGCGCCAGTCGATTGCGCTGGAGACCGATTTTGTCGAGTTGCCCCTGGTTCTGGCCGATCCGAACAAGCTGAAGCAGGTCGTTATCAACCTGGTCATGAATGCCGCCCAGGCGATGAGCGGTCGCGGAACTGTGACCCTGCGCACCTGCCGGCACGGTGAGCGGAGTGTCGAACTGTCGGTGGCCGATACCGGCCCCGGCATTGCCCCCGAACTCCAGGAACAGATTTTCAACCCCTTCTTCACGACCAAGCCGGAAGGAGAGGGGACCGGGCTCGGCCTCTACCTCTGCCGCAACCTGCTCAAGGAAGAAGGCGGCGAGATCTTCGTCGAGAGTAATCCGGGGCTCGGGGCCACGTTCCGGGTGCGCCTGCCTGTCGAATGAGAATGCAGGCGATTTTCTGCCCACATAATAGGCAGCACCTCTTGGCCGTACTCGGGTTATTTGTGGTAACTTGCTGTAAATAAAAGATAATAATATTTTGGCACAACCCCTGCTATATGAAAAGCGCAGGATGGCCGAGGCGCCATCTCTGCTGACAAAATAAACAGATCGGCGGGACAACGATGTCCCGACAAGATATCCAGGCGATGGCGCCTCCCCTTCGACACCGAGGGCGAGGCGCCATTTTTTTTGAACCACATCCTAGGAGACTGCCATGAAGAAAGTAGAATGCATAATCAAGCCGTTCAAGCTGGATGACGTGAAGAACGCGATCACCGCCCTGGGGATCACCGGCATGACGGTCAGCGAAGTGCGCGGTTTCGGTCGCCAGAAGGGCCACACCGAGTTGTACCGCGGTGCCGAGTACCAGGTCGATTTTCTGCCGAAGATCCGCATCGACCTGGTGGTTGCCGATGACCAGGTGCCCGCCATCGTCGAGGCGATCCGCCGCGAGGCCTGCACCGGCCGCATCGGTGACGGCAAGATTTTCGTCTACGATGTCGAACAGTCGATCCGTATTCGTACCGGGGAAACCGGGACGGACTCACTTTAACCGTTCACCCATCAACTGAAAGAGTCGAGGTGCTGAGATGAAAGGGAAACTTTGCAACATGCTGCTTCTGCTTGCCTCTCTGGTGATGGTGCCGGGGATCTGCCTGGCCGAGGGCGCCCCCGCGTTCGATACCGGCGACACCGCCTGGATGCTGACCTCCACGGCGCTGGTCATGTTCATGCTGCCGGGGCTGGCCCTGTTCTACGGCGGCATGGTGCGCGCCAAGAACGTCCTCTCCACTTTCATGCATTCGTTTGTCGCCATGGGGATCGTCGGTGTGCAGTGGGCGGTGATCGGCTATTCGCTGGCCTTCGGTCCCGATGCCGGCGGCGGCATGATTGGCGACTTCAGCAAGATGATGCTCAACGGCCTGATCAGCTTCACCGACGGCACGCCGGTCTACGCCATCTTCCAGAACGTGGCCAACGAGGGCGGTATCCCCGAGTACGTCTTCGCCCTGTATCAGTGCATGTTCGCCATGATCACGGTGGCCCTGATCTCGGGCGCCCTGGCCGAGCGCATCAAGTTCTCCGCCTACTGCCTGTTCGTGCTGCTCTGGACCACCCTGGTCTATGATCCTCTCGCCCACTGGGTGTGGATGGTCGACGGCTGGCTGTTCAAGAAGGGCGCACTCGATTTCGCCGGCGGTACGGTCGTGCACCTCTCCTCCGGGATCTCGGCCCTGGCGGTACTGATCTTCCTCGGCAAGCGCCACGGTTTCCCGAACGAGCGGATGGCGCCGCACAGCCTGCCGCTGACCATGCTCGGCGTCGGCCTGCTCTGGTTCGGCTGGTACGGCTTCAATGCCGGCAGCGCGGTGGTCGGTGTCAACTCCGCCCATGCGGCAGGCGGGCTGGCCGGCCTGGCCCTGACCACCACCACCATCGCTCCGGCCGCCGCCGGGCTCTCGTGGATGGTTGCCGAGTGGCTGCATAACGGCAAGCCGTCGGCCCTCGGTTTCGGTTCCGGCGTGGTCGCCGGCCTGGTGGTGATCACCCCCGCCGCCGGTTTCGTGCAGCCCGGCGCCGCCCTGATCATGGGGCTGCTCGCCGGTCTGGTCTGCTACGGCGGCATCCTGATGAAGGCCAAGCTCAAGTACGACGACTCGCTGGATGCTTTCGGCGTACACGGTATCGGCGGCACCTTCGGCGCCCTGGTGACCGGCGTGTTCGCCACGGTCGGTGCCACCGGCCTGCTCTCGGGGAATACGGACCAGTTCATCACCCAGGTGATCGCGGTTCTCGCCGCCGGCGGTTACGCGTTCGTGGTCACCCTGGGGATCGTCTTCGTGCTGCACAAGACCATCGGTCTGCGCGTGGAGAAGGAAGACGAGATCATGGGCCTCGACCAGACGCAGCATTCGGAGAGCGCCTACAACAGCTGATCCAATCAACCCTGACCGGCTGGCCGGGTTGTCCGGCCAGCCCAACTTCAACTGGCATAGGAGACTGAAAATGAAAAAACTGCACAAAATCCTGCTCGGCACCATCGCTCTCGGCCTTTTCTCCGCCAACCTGGCAATGGCCACTCCATCGACCCAGATCTGGATCCCCTCGACGGATATCCAGAAGTTCGGGACGTTCCACCTTGGCCTCGACAACTATCAGCGCTCCAAGGAAGACGACAACGGAGAGCGGCTGCACGTCTATGATTTTGGTCTGACGGCGGGTGTCCTCCCCTATGAAAAGATTCAGATGGAAGTCGGTTTCGATCTGATCACCAACGGCACGGATGCCGATGATCGCCCGCTCTACTTCAATGCCAAGCTGGGAACTCCCGAGGGCGCCCTGTTTGAGGGTTCTCCGGCGCTGGCCGCTGGTGGCTTCTCGTTTGGGACCGATAGCGAGTTGACGGACTACAACATCGTCTACGGCCTGGTGGCCAAGACCTTCCCGGTGATCGGCCGGCTCTCGGCCGGCTACTATGTCGGCAATGATGACCTGCTGGTCGATGCCGACGGTGACGAGGACAATGACGGTGTGCTGCTCTCCTGGGACCGGACCATCAGCGAAATCTCCGACAAGCTCTGGGCGGCGGTCGACTACCAGGGTGGCGACAACAGCTTCGGCGCGCTCTCCTTCGGGGTTGCCTGGGCGTTCTCGCCGAATGTCTCGGTCATCGTCGGCTATGATATCTACAACGAAGACCAGACCGGCGGTGAGAACACCTATACCACGCAGCTCGACATCAACTTCTGATTGGATGTTGTTCGTCAGCTTTGCCTCCTGACGGACCGGCCGCCATCCCCATCGGGCTGGCGGCCGTTTTTTTTCCAGTCTGACACCGACGCGAGACGACGACATGCTGGCCAGCCCGATCAACCTTTGCAATCTGCCACCGTGGGCCATCGCCTCCCGGAACTTCAACCGGCACCCCCAGCCGCTGGAGATCCAGGGCGTGCGGCAGAGCCACCAGCGGCTGTTCGCGGCCCTCGACCGGATCGACGGGCGCCTGGCGCGCGGCCAGCAGTTTCACGATTACATGGACGTGCTGTTCCAGTTGCACCAGTGGGAGAATGCCGATACCAGCAGCAGCCGCAAGAGCCTGAAGAACAGTTACCTGCGTTTTCTGCGCGGCTGGATGTTCGACAGCAACTCGCGCGAGGGCGCGGTGCTCAAAGGCTGGGTGGAGAGTCGCCTGGGGCTGCCGCCCACCTTCCATCGGGTGCCGATCATTGATCTGCACGGTGATCCCTACCAGGCTTACCAGACCGAGAGGATGCAGGGGGTGGCGCGCACCAGTGCCCTGATGTCGCAATTCGACCTGCTTTACGAGTTCGTCCAAGATGAATTGCGGCGCGGCAAGCCGGTGCCGACCCATCTGCGCCTGTGGCGCGGCATCCATGATTTCAACGATCAGCGCATCCTCGAAAAGCTCGGTGGGCGTCGGCACCTGGTGCGACTCAACAATCTGGTCTCCTTCACCACCGACTTCGAGCGGGCCTGGGAATTCGGCTCCAAGGTGCTGCAGGCCGATGTGCCGCTCCCCAAGGTGTTCTTCTGCGGCGATCTGCTGCCGGCGGCGCTGCTCAAGGGGGAGGGGGAGGTGATGGTCATCGGCGGCGAGTACGAAGTCGAGGTGCTTATCGGGGGCTGATGAAAAACGCCCATCTGCGGCGTTGCCCTTGCCTTCGTCGCTGCGACGTACCTTTCGGTACGCCTCGCTCCTCTGGCTGCGGGCGCCTTGCACCTGGGCATTTTTGATCAGCCCGTTAGAAAGAGGATTTCGTGGAGAGAAATAAAGCTGCCATTCTTGCCCGCGCCCGTGGCGCCTTTTTGGGTGTGGCGGTGGGGGATGCGCTCGGGGCGACCACCGAGTTCATGACGCCGGCCGAGATCCGGTCGAAGTTTGGCGTGCACCGCAGAATCATCGGCGGTGGCTGGCTGCATCTGAAGCCGGGGCGGGTAACCGACGATACCGAGATGTCACTGTGCCTCGCCCGGGCGATTTTGAAAAATGGCAGGTGGGATCTTAAGGCGGCGGCTGACGAATTCCTTGCCTGGATGCGTGGCAAACCGGTCGATATAGGCTCGACGGTACGGCGAGGGATCCGCGATTACCTATTGAAAGGGCAGCTGGAAACGCCGCCGAACGCTTGGGATGCCGGCAACGGGGCGGTGATGCGCATGCTGCCGGTGGCCCTGTTCACGCTCGGGGACGACGAACTGTTCAGGGAGTTGGTGGTTGCCCAGGCGCACCTGACCCACAATCACCCGCTATCCGATGCGGCCTGCGTGACGGTCGGGCGGATGGTGCAGGCGGCCCTGCTCGGCGCCGACCGGTTTGCCCTGCACGCGATGGCCCGTGAACTGGTGGCTCGGCATCCGGCGTTCCGCTTCAACGACTACTCCGGCCGCGCCAGTGGTTACGTGGTGGAGACGATGCAGACGGTGCTGCACTTCCTGTTCACGACGGGTTCCTTCGAGGAGTGCCTGATCGGCGTCGTGAATCAGGGGAGCGATGCCGACACCACCGGCGCCATCGCCGGCATGATTGCCGGGGCACTCTACGGCGAGGACGCGATCCCGGCGGCCTGGCTGAAGCGTCTCGATCCGGTGGTGAACCGGGAAGTGACGGTAGCGGCCGCGGCATTGGTCAGGCAGGCGCCGTATTTCAAACAGCCAGGCAGAGGAGAGCGCAATGAGCACTGACCGTCACCATGATGAAAGCTGGACGCCGCTTGCCGAAGCGGCACGGCTCCTGGGCACGACCCCCCTCAACGTGCTGATGCACATCAAGCGCGGCCTGCTGGTCGGCGTGGAACTGGACAGCAGTTGGCTGGTCGAGCCGGAGTCCCTGTCGGCGTTGCTGCGCAAGCGCAGCGCGGGAGCGGTGCCGGCCGTGTGCCGGAGCGGCTGCGGTAAAGCCCATGGCTGCCAGAGTTGCGGTTGATTCCGCATGGGCGAGGGGGCGCTGCTCGCCGCGCCCCTGCCAGGTATCGCTGTCGATCAATGGAGCAGAGGGCATGAATATCGAAATCAAACCATCCGATCTCTACTACAGGTACCAGCGCAAGAAGGCAACGCGGGATCTCCCCAAGTTCTCAGGCAAGCCGGATCCGCACCCCTTCGATCGCGACGATCTTTTCGAAGTCATCCCGATGTTGGCGGCGGTGATGGATGCGTTGGGGAGTACTGACGGCCGGGTCCTGCACCGCGCGGAAGAAGTGCTGGTCAAGGAGATGCCGGGTTTTATCCGCACCCGCGAGGAGGTGTTCGACTGTCTGGTGGCGGCAATGCGGGAGTTGCTGGAGGGGCGAACCTGAGCGGCGGGAAGGTTGCCCCGATGATCCGCGGGAATTTCCGTACGTTCCCGCCGGGATTGCTCTGCAACGAGCAACCCCGGCGGGAACTGTTCATTTACGGTTGAGGTGCCGGCTGTTCAGGGGGGGCTTCACTCCGGCAACACCGGTCCAGGCTCGTTGAAGCGGGCGAGGTACTCGTCCGACGCCAGGAAGAAGGCGAGCATGTTTTGCCCGGCCAACCCCTGATCCATGGCGCCGAGCCAGAAGTTGTAGCCCCCCTGGTCCGGCGTCCGCAGCAACAGGCCGGCGTAGTTCATCGTCACGTAAACGTCGTTGGCCGCCAGCGCCGGATACTCGGCCTCGGTGGCAAAGGCGACCATCATCTGGCTGCGGGTCAGGTCGTTCGTCTCCAGGCGCCCGGTCCAGTAAGCCAGGCCGCCGGGGTCCGCCTGCCGCTGATAGACGTTGAGGTACACCTGGGTCACGAACTCCTCGTTGCTCAACGCCCCGTACATGTCGGTGAACCCCGGTGACGTGGCGAACTGGTCGGAAATACTGGTGAGCGTCATTCCCGTCGCGAAGGCGTCGATCCAGAAGGTCAGATCGCCATAGTCAGGCGGGCCGAGGACATAGGCAAGGGCCAGACGCACCACCGGCGCGACGGCCTGGTCGAATTCGGCGGAGAGCAGCAGGAAATCGACGACCGCCGCCCGGGTCGTGGTCCCCGCCGCCAGCTGATCCACCCAGAAGGCGAGGCCGGCTGCGTCGACTTCACGATTGAGAATGTCGACGTAGGTCTGGGTGATGAACGCGGTGTCGTCGTTGAGGGGTGTCGGCACGACCAGGGTGTACTGGATGGTTGTGCTGGTTTCGGCATCTGCCGTCGAGCCGTTGTTGCGGGCATCCACCGACACCTGGTAAATACCCTCCGCAAGCCCGGCGGTATCCCACGTCCAGGTCGCCGCGGTAGCGTAATCCCGGACGACGGTGGCGGCCGCATCGCCTGGTGCCTGCACGCTGAAGCGATATTGGTAAAAGCCACTGCCGCCGCCGGCCGCGGCAGTCAAGACAACCGGGGTGCCGATCGTCGCCAGGTCGATCGGATCCGCGAGCAGGGAGACTGTCGCCGCTGCCGGAGGCATCGGGCTGACCCTGCCGCTGACGTTAAACAAATCGGTGCGCACGTCAAGGCCGCCGGGGCCGATGACGCGGAAATAGTTGACCGGCTCACCTTCATATTCGAAGACGCTGCCCGTGACTTCATGCAGGACCGCCGGATCGCCGACATAGTGAACGGTCTTGATGACCGGCACGCCGTTTCCGTCGAGAATCGGTTCCCCGGCGGGGCTCAATGCCGGCTCGGTTTTGACCAGCAGCGGGTCGTTGTTCAGCAGGGTCGGGTCGAAGGTGGTCCAGGTCAGGAAGTTCGGGCCGATACTGCTGAACAAGGCGCCGACGAAGGCATGGTCGGGGTCGGCCAGGTTTGCCATGCCGATGTCACCGGTGAAATTGATGGCGTTTATTCCGGCCGGAACTCCGGTGAACTCATTGATGCCGTAGGGGTGGATAACCGTGTAGGTGCCGGCCTCCGGCGTATCGATGCGGATGCGCAGCCGGCCGAAGCCGATCTGATTGCCGTCGACCAACGCCTCGGTGCCGCCGAACGTCCCTTCCTGGCCCAGGACCAGGTCTGCAACGAGGTCGCCAATCTCGATCCCGGCATCGGCCGACCAGTAGAAGGTTTCGCCGCCGGTCCGCAGGGCCAGTTGTGCCTCATAGTTGGCGGCCAGCGGGTCAATCGGATCGGAGATGCACATCAGGTTGAGGTCCGGAAGCGTCGCGCCGATGTCGCCGACCTCCACGCCCTGGCAGATGGTGAGCCGCATGCCACTGTAATCCTGATACCAGAGCGGATAACCCAGCGGGTAGTTGATATCCTCCTCGGCAACGAAGCCGCCTTCGATGAACAGGGGGTCGATCGTGGCAACGCTGCCGTCAGCGCCGAAATCGACGGCCCGGTTGACGGGGCCGATGGCCGCCAGTTGCTGCGCCGGCGCAGAGGGGAACGTATGAGAGGTTCGGGGGATGGCGGGATTATACTCCTTCCCCATTACGAAGAACTGGTCGGTCTCCAGAAGCAGGCCCCCTGGGCCCTCGACCCGGAAGGCGTTGCCGTTGATCCCCCCGACCACGGGGCTGGCGACGTTGGGGTCGCCGATGTACTGTTCGACCACCTCGGCGCCGGCAAGCACCTGCAGGGCGGGGTTGTTCCGGTAGTCGGGCCAGGTCAGAAACGACACCTGGTCAGGGCCGAACGCGAAAAGGGTGTCGGCAAACCCGGCGGCCGGGTCGAGGAAATTGACCGAGCCGATGTCGGCGGTGTAGTTGATCCCCGCCGCCGTGTCGGTGACCTCGAAGACCTGGGTGCCATAAGGATGGGTGACGGTGTAGGTGCCGATCGACGGGGTGTCGATGCGGATGCGGGTCCGGCCGAAAGCAATCTGCTGGCCGTCGATAGCCTGCTCTGCTCCGCCGAAGGTTCCTTCGACGCCAAGGGTCAATCCCGCCTGTCCGCCACCGGGAATGTCGATGAGAGCAGTCGCCATCCACCAGAAGGTTTCGCCGGCCACGACCAGCGGCGTTCCCACGTCGAGCGGGTCGAAAACGCAGAAGGACTCGACGGTGGCGGTGCCGGCCGGCGGTGGCACGCAGAGTTCGAGCTGCAAGCCGCTGGCGTCCTGGTAGTATGCGGGGTAGCCGTGGGGCTCGAGGGGCTCGCCTACCCCGGCAAGCGCCGCCCAGGCGGTCGACGCAGTGCCGGTGAACAGCGCCAGCGCCATCAGAATCAGAAGCAATCGTTTCAGCATGGGCATTCTCCCTTTCGTATGATGACTGTGATGTTTCATGAAATATCGCGGCGGTCTAGGGCGTTGTCACGAAAGCGTGGTTGTCGGCGACGCCGACGAATTGGCTGCGCGCGTTCACGCCGAACGCCTGGCTGAAGACCGCGCCGAGAACCCTGGTATCGTCGGGTGCGACGCTCCAGAGCGTCGCTCGATCGCTGCCGGACAGGGCCTCCGCATAACCGGCGATCCGCTCGTTGCTGCTGATCCCCTGCGCCGAGGTGCCGGCTTCCAGCGTGTCGGCCACGGTGCCATCGGCATTCCAGACGACCCCCCGGACGCTGCTGTCGGCGAACTCGACTTCACCGACGATGAGGCCGGTGTGATCGACATCGAAGGCAGCGCTGGTGACCTGATCGGTCACGGCGTTCAGCAGAATGGGACCGGCATATCCGCCTTCCGTGGGGAGCCAGACCACCGCGCGGGGTTCGCCGTCGGGTCCGTTCTGTGCCTTGCCGACGATGTGGCCGCCGGCGCCGACTGCGTAGGCCGTGCTGAACGTGCCGCCGTTGAGATTGGCGAGGGCGACCGGGGCGGCGCCGGCATTGGGCCAGTAGACCGCCATTGACCGGCCGTCGGCGTCGACCGCCTCGCCGACGATGAGCCCGCCGGCATTGACCGCGAAGGCTGTGCTGCCGCCGACCAGGCCGCTGGCGCTCAGCGGCGTGGCCGCGCCGGCGCCGGGTGCCCAGTAGGCCGCCACCGGAGCTTCGCTCCCCGATTCCGCGGATTCGCCCACCGCCAGCCCCGCGTCGTTGACGTCGTAGGCGGTGCTGTAGATCTGTCCCGCCAGCGGGTCCAGCGTGCTCTTCGTCCAGGTGGTCGCCGAGGTCCGGGTCCACCGCGCCCCCTGGATACTGGCGCCGACATCGGCATAACCGACCGCGAGGCTGTTGACGTTGATCGCGACTGCCACGCTGAAGCTGCTGTCGGCGGCCGGCAGTTCAAAGGTCGTGAAGACCAGGTCCGCCAGCGGCGGGTGGATCAGCTCGTAGGCGAGGGTGTCGCTTGCTTCGACCGCTGCGGTCGAACCGGTGTTGCGGGCGTGGACCACCACCTGGTAATCGCCTGCGGCCCGGCCGGACGTAGCCCATTCCCAGGTCGCGTCCGCCGCGTAGTCCTGCACCATTTCAGGGGCGCTGTCGCCCGGTTCCTGCAGCAGGAAGCGGTATTCGTAGCTGCCGCTGCCGCCGTCTGCCGCCGCCGTGAAGGTCACCGTGGCGCCGATCGTCGCCGGGCTCCCGTTGTCCAGGTCGAGGACCACGGTGGAGACCGGGTCATGCAGGGTGAAGCTCTGCGCGGCACTGACTTCGACCTCCGCAGTCGAACCGGCGTTGCGGGCCTGGACCACCACCTGGTAATTGCCTGCAACCAGGCCGGCCGTAGCCCATTCCCAGGTCGCATCCGCCGCGTACTCCTGCACCATTTCAGGGGCGATGTCGCCGGGTTCCTGCAGCAGGAAGCGGTATTCGTAGCTGCCGCTGCCGCCGTTCGCCGCCGCCGTGAAGACCACCGGATCGCCGATGGTCGCCGAGCCGGTCGGGTCCGGGGTCAAGGTCACCAACGAAGGGAGCGGCACTTCACCGAAGCGGGCGAAGTACTCGACCGACGCCAGGAAGAACGCAATCATCTGCTGTCCTGCCACGCCCTGGTCCATGGCGCTGAGCCAGTAGTTGAAGCCCCCCTGATCCGGCGTCCGCAGCAGCAGTCCGATATAGGTCATGGACACGTAGACGTCGTTGGCCGACAGCTCGAGATACTCCGGCGCGGAGGCAAAGGCCGCCATCATCCCGCCGCGGGTCAGGTCACCCGCATCCAGGCGCCCGGTCCAGTAAGCCAGCCCGTCGGCGTCCGGCTGGCGCTGGTAGACGTTGAGATATACCTGGGTCACGAACGCTTCGTTGCTCAGCGCCCCGTAGAGGTCGATGAATTCGGGAGATGCGGCGAACAGTTCGGCAATCTGGGGGTACGTCATCCCCGCCGCGAAGGCGTCGAGCCAGAACATCAACCCGTCGAAGTCGGGCGCGCGGAGGAAAGAGGCAAAGTACAGGCGCACCACCGGGGCGACATTCTGGTCGAATTCCGTGGAGAGCAGCAACTGATCGACGTACGCTTCCCGGGTTATGGCTCCTGTCGCCAGCTGATCCACCCAGAAGGCCAGGCCGGCAGCGTCGACCTCACGATTGAGAAAATCAAGGTAGGTCTGCGAGACGAACGCGGCGTCATCGGTGAGGGGGGACTCCAGGCTCGCCGTGCGGATGAGGGGCGTCGGGCCCGCCTCCTCCTCGAGCGCCAACATCGACACCTGCGCATCGCCCCGGGTGTAATCCTGGAAGGCAACGGCCTGGTAAGGCGCGGTCGAGCCGACGTTGCGGGCATGCACCGTCACCCGGTAGCTCCCGGCCGGGAAAGCGCCGGAATCCGCATTCCATAGCCACTGCGCCGCGGGTGAATACGCCCTGGCGCTGGTCAGCGTCCCGTCGGGGAGGGTCAGCAGGAAGCGGTACTCGTAGTTGCCGCCCCCGCCGCCGGCTTTAGCGGTGAAGGTCACCGTGGTGCCGAGCGGCTGCGGGGTCGGCGCGTCCGGCGTCAGCGTGACCACGGCCGCCCCGAAGGGAGGCACGCGGAAGCTGTTCTGGTCGAATACCCGGCCGCTCACATAAAAGTCGTCGGTGCGCACGTCGATGTTGCTGCCTGGCGGGCCGATGACGCGGAAGTAGTTGGCCGGCTGATCCTCGTACGTATAGGTGCCGCCCGTGACCGGATGCGGGATCGCCGGGTTGCCCACGTAATGAACCGTATGCATGACCTGGTTGCCGTTATCATCGAGAACCGGCGAGCCGTCGAGGTGCATGGCCGGTTCCTGCGTGCGCAGCTCTTCCGGGTTGTTCAGCAGGGTCCGGTCGAAATCGGTCCAGGTCAGGAAATTTACGCCGATGGCATTCAGCAGGATGCCGACGAACGCATGATCGGGGTCAAAGGTGTTGCTGAGGCCAAAGTCGGCGATGAAATCGATTTCGAAGCTGTCGGGGGCATCGGACACGCTTTCGACATGAAATTCCTGCCTGCCGTAGGGGTAGATGACCGTATAGGTACCGGCGACCGGCGTGTCGATGCGGATATTGGTCAGGCTGTAGGAGCGTTGCCGGCCGTCGCTCAAAGCAGTGTCGCCATCGAAAGCCCCGGTCAGGCCGAGGAACAGTTCGGCGCGAAATCCGTCGATGACGGCCAGGGGCCGGTCGATCTCCGCGGCGGCCGACCACCAGACCGTTGAGCCGCCGGTCCTGAGTCCTGCCTGCGCGGGATCATCCGGGTTGACCGGGTCGGAGATGCACATCGGGTTGACATCCGGAAGGATGCCGCCCTGGCAGAGGGTGAGGCGCAGCCCGCTCTGGTCCTGATACCAGACGGGGTAGCCGAGGGGATAGCCGGCCTCGGTATCGGCATAGCGTCCCTCGGGGTCATCGGTGACGAACCCGCCCTCGACAAATGCCGGATCGCTGAAGGCGTCGCTGCCGTTGTCGCCGAAGTCGACGAGGCGGTTGACCGGGCCAACGGCCGGCGCTGCCGCCCAGGCTGACGGAATGGTGCCGGCAACGAGCGTCAGTGCCACAAGTAACGAGCATAAGGTTCTCAACATGGCCATCTCTCCTCTGTGTGCTTGTCAGCAGCGCCGCCGTTGCGGGGCGAAACCGTGTGCCGCGGTATTCCTACGGCTGATAGTGAAATTCGGCATTGCTCATCCCCGCGGGCGCCAGAAACGGGCGCAGGGGAAGGATTCCCTGCGCTTCGCGTCCCGCTGCGCCGACCGCCGGGATTTCCACGACCCGGTCGACCAGCGCCGGGGCGCGCTTGGGATTGCCGGAGATGCGCTCCTCATGGCCGTCGGCCAAAAACAGCTGCGGATGATCGAACGGCGCCTGCTCCCGGCGCACCCGCTCATCGGTGAGTGCGAGAAAGAAGTCGACCAGGTCCCGGCGCGCCTGCTGGCTCGCCGCTGAATCCCCCTGCAGGGCCGGGAGGGGGATGATGGCGGGGTGCAGATTTTCGCTGTTCTCGGCGTGGAAGTTGCCGCCGCGCGTGTAGAAGTTGACGACCTGCATCAGGGTCGCCATCCCGCCGTCGTGCATGTAGGGCCCGGTCAGTTCGACGTTGCGCAGCCCCGGCGTCTTGAAGGCGCCGTTGACCGCCTGCCGGGTGAAATCGGCGGGGACCGGCGGGCAGACGAACGGCGGGTTGAGCAGCGGATCATTGACGCAGACCGGTGCCTGCAGCGGTAGGAAGGGGAGCGTGGCCCGCTCGAACCACTGGCCGGTGAAAGAGAGCGGCAGGCTCTGGCCGTTCAGGGTCACGCGCGCACCGCGGCCGACATCGGCGCTGGTCGGAGTGGGGGCGATGTTGTAATAGCCGATGTCGTAATTAGCCAACGTATTATCGCCCATCGGCATCAACTCGATCAGCCCGGCTTCTTCCCCGAGAACGAGATTGGACACCGTGGCCGAAGTCAGCTCCGCGCCCAGGTGGCAGTTGATGCAGGTCGACTCCACGCCGAGAAACATGGCCATCCCGCGCTGGGCGCTTTCGCTCAAGGCCGTGGCGTCACCGCGCAGGAACCGGTCGTAGGGGGTCTGATCGGAGATCAGCGTCGCCTCGTAAAGCTGGACGGCCAGGCCGAAGAAGAGCGAAAAGTTCTGCTCCATCTGGCTGTAGCTGCCGATCCGTGCCGGGCTGTTCCAGAACTCCGGCAGGAAGGCGGCCTGAACCATGGCGGCGTAGGTGGTCGTCAGCCCCTTGCCGGCGGGGTCGCGCAGCGCCGCCAGTTGGCTGTCTTCGGTGTGAACCTGCTGGTTGGCCAGCGGTTTCAGCGGCAGCAGCTTGCGGCCTACCTCTGGCCAACCCCGGCCGATCCACGACATCTCGACGTCCGACAGCACCGGGCCGACCGCCTGGGAGGCCAGGCTGGCGTTGTTCAGCGCATACGGATTGGTGTCACGGTTGCCGACGAGGTCAAGTTCGACCAGGGATTCACCGTTGTTGAGATAAACGCGCGCCTGCGTGTCCATGATGCCGAACGGGTTGACGCCGTTGAAATAGGGGTTGGCGCGGCCGTCCCAGAAGTTGGCGAAGTTGTAGACCGCGTTGATCACGCTCGGCGCATTGCGGCCGGTTGCCTGGCGCACGTTGCGGCCGAGGCGGTGGAAGGTGGCGTCGCGCACTCCGCGGCCGGGTTCTTCGCCGCGCCCCGCGGTCAACCCCTGGGAGTGCACCCTGTTTACCCCCTGGCTGCCGACGCGGTCATTGCTGACCACGGTGCGCCCGGAAAGGCGGTCGTGGGTTGCGGCAAAGCGCACGAAGGGGAAGTCGGCCGCGACCAGTGTGTCGTTGGGGCGACGGCCGTTGTCGAAAGCGCCATCACTCCCGGGGTGAAGGGTGTTGCGGGTCCGGTTGTCGGTGCCGGCGTGGAAGTGGCAGGAAGCACAGGCGGTCCGGCCGTCGCTGCCGACCTGCATGTCCCAGAAGAGGGCCTTGCCGAGGAGGATGGCGGCGTTGCGGTCGACCACGAAGCGACTGAGATTAGCGGGTTCCGGGACCGGCACCTGGTCGAGGGGCGCGATCGGGTTGGCGGCCCGGGCGGCTCCGGCCGGCAGCAGCGCCGCTGCCGTGAACAGGAGCAATGCCGCGAGCAGTGACTTTCCATGATGTAGCTGCATCGATCGCTCCGTGACCAAGAACCTACACAACTTCGATCTGGGTGCGGACGGTGCGAATCCGCTCGTTGGTCACCCAGTGATAGTATTCGATCTCCACGAAGTAGCTCCCCGTGGGGACGCCGGCCGGGATGTCGAGGAGGATGTCCCAGCGCCTGGCCGTGGTGAATTCGAACTGATGGTTGATGCTGGCAAGGGTGAAGGGGCTGGAGTAGCGGCCGAACGGCTCGCGCCCGAAGGTGCGCGCGTCGGCGGCGATGACCTGCCCTGGCAGCTCTGTCGGGAACTTCCAGCGGGTCGTGCAGTAGCTGGCGTTGAGGGTGCGGATCAGCAGCTTTTGGCCGCGGGCAATGCTCGGCGTGATCGCCGTCCCCGGCGCCGTGGCGATCAGGGCATTGTCCGCCCCAAAGGGGGCGGGGCGGCCGGTGACCAGGAAGACGTCGGGACGAAAGTCGTGCAGGTGCGGATTGCCGGGGTCGTTGATGCCGACGAAGACCGGGTAGCCGTTGACGTCGACCTCGTTGGGCTGCAGGCCGGCGCTGTGGTCGGTGATGTTGGTGCCGTCACCGTCGCGGTCGATGCCGTGCCAGCGGATGTCGAAGTCGTCGGCCACCCAGAGCGCCTCGGCGGCATAGCTCTCCAGGGTATTGCCCACGTGGCACTGCCCCGCAAAGCCATCGACAAAGGGAGCGCCAGGGACGTCGGGATCGACGATCAGCATGCCGTACATCCCCATCTCGAAATGCAGGACGGTGTTGCGGTGGCAGTGGTAGAAGTAGGTGCCGGCCTCCGCCGCCTGCCACTGATAGGAATATTCGTTGTCGATCTCGAAGGTGAGATGACCGACGCCGTCGTTCATTGCGGTCGGCTCGATGCCGTGATGGTGAATGGTATGCGGGCCGGTACGGGTGCCGGTGGTGGTGTGCACGATTTGCCCCTCGCGGACGCGGATGGTTGGCGCCGGCCAGGTGCGGATGTCGACCGGCACGTTGTTGTTCATGTTGGCTTCGAAACTCCAGACATCCACCGGTGTCGGCAGATTCGGTACATTCACCGTCATCACGCGCATCCCCTGGCGCTCGAAGCGGGTGTTGGGCGTCACCGGGTCAGGAGTGGCCAGGGCGTTGGCCCCGACGAGAAAGCCGGGGCGCAGCAGGCGCGCGGCGCGCACGCTGTGGGCGTCGATCGGGACAGGAACGCTGTTGACGGCGATGAGCATGCCGGCATCGGAGGGGACGTTGGAGCAGAATCCCTGGAATTCAGCCAGTTCCATCGGGTCGGCCGGGTTGAACGGGCTGCCTGCGTCGCGGGGGATACGTACGGCCATGGTCGAACTCCTTTATTGCCTTAACGCAGTTTCAGAGGGATGTTGTGCCGCTCGGCGCCGGTCACATGGTTGTGCACCGTCACCCGCCGGCTGGCCAGGGCTTTGAGCGCACGGCCGCGGAAGCGCCAGCGGCCGTCGGCGCCGACCTTCATGGTGCCGATGATCGGCCCGGTGGCATCGGGGCCGGCGTGAATGCTCAGGCTGTCAGTCGGCGTGCTCGGCCGGGAACTATGCCCTTCGAGGATCAGCTCGCCGGTGCGCAGGCGCAGATCGGCGCGCTCGATACTGATCACCTCGTCGTCGGGGCTGACCGGTCCGTCGATCTGCCAGTGGGTCGCCAACCCCTGCGGGTAGTTGCCGCCGGCGGCGGTGTTGGAGATCTCGTTGTGATCGTGCATCGGGTAGAAGAGCGGGAAGAGCTCGTCATTGATGCCGTCCGCCGCCCGTGTCCAGAAGTTGGCCGGGATGTCGGGGGGTGCAATGTAGGGGAGCAGCACGTCCCGCCGCATACCCGGCGGCATGCTCCAGGTATCGACCATCTCCAGGTGATTACGCACGGTATCGTCGTCGGTGAGACGGTAGACGTGGTTGCCGTGGATGTGCAGGGAATTCCACATCAGCCCGGCGTTGAGGGTGCGGATGATCACGGGCTGGCCGACGTTGCCGTGAATCGAGATCTGGGCCTGGGTGTCGGGGTTGTTGCTGTGGTCGTGGCCGTCGTGCGCGCCGTGGCCGTGTTGGGCGCCGAAAAAGCCGCTGGCGCCGTTGATAGTGAAGTACTGCGACAAGTAGCGGTCCGGCCCGGACGTGGCGGCAAAAACCGCCGGATCGATACCGGTCGGATGGGCGAAGGCTTGGGCGTTACGGTTCGGATCGACGGTGCAGATGATCCAGATGGCGTTGCGATCCTGATCCCAGGGATGGCCGGGGAAATGGGCGGCCGTCCCCAGGTCGTCGAAGAGCGCCTGCACATTGGGGGTCGGATTGCTGTACGGGGTATTTTTGCCGACCGGGTTGGGGAGCACCACCAGCGCACCATGCAGCCCCATCACCCGGTTGACCGGGGCATTGTTGGGGTCGAGGTAGAAGTGGGTGCCGGCGGGGGGCGCCGTGAAGGTCACGGTTCGCGTTTGCCCGAAGGGGATCGCGCCGGTGTCGGCAATCCCGGGGACGGCAAAGCCGTGAGCGCCGCCGTTGGCAATCTGGTTGGTCACGCTCACGGTTACCGGCTCACCTTCGCGGACGAACAGGATCGGGCCGGGGATGCGCGCCGGCGACGAGGCGAACAGGTCGCTGGCAAAGGCCCACATCGGCACCACCACTCCATCCACCATCTCGGCGTCGGCCTCGACCATGGTCAGGTGAATGGTTTCACCCGAGGCGGCATGGGCGACCGTGTTGAGCCCGAACAGGGACACGCCGCCGGCGCCGCCAATCGCCACGGCGGTCAGACCGCAGCTGCTGAACTTGAGGAAGTCGCGTCGGTTCATCATGTGAATGCACTCCCGATGCTTTGAATTCGATCAGCCTCGATGACCCCTGTTTGGGCACATCAGGATGATCTTCACGCCGCAGATCAACCAAGTTGACTGGTCTGAAAAGACATTTTCAATCATGCATAACTTGTCGAAGTTTTATGCGTCAGAGAATCTGACCATTATTGTCAAATATTAGAACAGAAGTTGCACGCAGGTCTATGGGGGATACTACCCAAAGGAGTGGAGGGGGATCACCCTTTTGTACAGGGAAGAAGTGTGCGATTAAGCAGTCAGAAAGTGATGTGCTGAACGGAACCGGCGGTGGACTCAGCTCTTCCAGAAATCGGCGTCGACAAGATCCCAGCGGATGGCGTATTTGATCATCTCCACCGGGCTGGATACGTCGAGTTTTTTTGCAATGCTTGCCCGGTGTTTCTCGATGGTTTTCAGGCTCACGCAAAGAACCTGGCCGATCTGGGCCGATGAATTGCCTTCGATGATGAGAAAGAAGACCTGCCTCTCGCGGTCGGAGAGGGTGTCGAACCCCGTGGAGCGAACCGTTCCCCGGGGGCGGCCTTCGACATAGCCCTTGATTACCTCGCGATGTACCTTGTCGCTGAAATAGAAGCGGCGCGCATAAGCGGCGCGGACTGCTGCCAGCATATCGGAGCTTGGTTCGCATTTGAGCACGTAACCGAAGACCCCGGCATGCAGCATCTGGTGGGCATAACTTTCCTTCTCGTACATGGACAGCACGACGACGCGGGTATCGGGAGATGCGCCATGGATCAGCCGGACCGCTTCCAGTCCGTTCATCCGCGGCATGGCGATATCGAGCAGCAGGACATCCGGTTTGAGCTGGCGTGCCAATTCCATGGCCTCGACTCCGTCACCGGCTTCGCCGACGACGACAATGTCGCTCTGGGTACAGAGCAGCTGCCGCAGCCCCTCGCGGACGAGAACGTGGTCATCGGCGATCATGACCCGGATTATGCTCATGCGGCTGCCTCGCTGGTTAAGGGGAACACGGCCATCACCACGGTGCCGCCTCCCGGCCAGGATCTGATTTGCAGCGATCCGCCAGCATCCGCGATCCGTTCCCGCATGCCGGAGATGCCGATTCCCGGAGGATGCCCACTGCTAACCTCACGCCGACTGTCGGGTTCAAACCCCACCCCGTCGTCTTCGACCGTGAGTGTCAGCTGTCCGTCCCGTGGCAATAGATCAACTCCCACTCGGCTGGCCTGGGCGTGTTTGGCGACATTATTGAGACTTTCCTGGCAGACCCGATACACGGCAAGCGCAATCTCTCCCGGTAAATTGATCTCCAGCTCCGTAAGATTGATTATAACCCTTATCTCTGGATGACTTAGTCTGAACTGCTCGAGATGCCAGTGCAAGGTCGGGACCAGGCCGAGGTTGTCGATCATGGCCGGACGCAACTGGGCGGTGACGTCTCGCACATGCGCTCCGAGCTGGGCGATCATCAGGCTGAGCCGCTGGCACTGGGCATCCAGCTGTACGTGGCCGGCGGGGAGGGAATTCTTCAAGGTCTCAATCCCCAGCTGCACGGCTCCGAGCGTCTGGCCGAATTCATCGTGAAGCTCCCGTGCCAGAGTCTTGCGCGTCGCCTCTTCGCCCCGGATCAACTGGCGTGACAGGCGCCGGATCTCTGCCTCCGAGCGCTGGCGTTCCTGCCAGAAGGGCCGGTACAGAAAAAAATAGGCCGGGGAGAGGATGACCAGCAGAATGCAGGAGTCGAGCAGCGCCTCCGTCCCGTCGCCCATCCGCGGCAGCAGGTTGATCAGCAGCATGTCAAGGATTTCGGCGGCAAAGATGATGACCGCCATGATGGCCAACAGCTGGTTGGGAGACAGAGCGAACAACCGTCGAGCAAGCGGGCTGCTGTGTCGAGGGGTGGAGCGTTCCTGATCCGGCATAAGTCAATTCCGGCCGGCGCGCTTTGGTCCGCACCGGCCTTTGAGGTGTCAGCTTACAAGGAGAGCACAAATATCACTGTTGCAGCGGCCGTACAAGGTCTCTGTTGCCAGCCAGGAGGGGTGCTGCGGGAGCTGTTCAGTCCTTGACCAGGCGCTTCAGACCCAGTTTTATCTGGGCCGCAGCCATTGGCAGCAACCGCCCCTTCTCCCGCAGGATGCGCGTGAACATCAATCCCCTGTTGAGCGGCGGCCGCGGTCGCTGCCGGCGCTCGACCAGGCGCAGGGCCTGCTGCGGGCAGGCATCGATGCAGGCGCCGCAGCCGAGACAGACCTTGCCGTCCACCCGCACGGTGCGCTCCGCCTGCAACGGCCGGATGCAGGCGGCGTTGCAGGCCTTGAGGCATTTCCCGCACAGGGTACAGGCCGCCGCGTCCACTTCGGCCAGAAAGGGCGTCTTGGCGATACCGTCCGGGAACCCCGACTGGATGCCGGCCATCAGCTCGCAGCAGCAGGAGCAGCAGTTGCAGATGAAGGACGGCTCCTCGCGGATGTTGTCGGTGACGTGGGTGAGGTTGTAGCTGCGGGCGGTGTCGAGGATGGCGAGCAGCTCATCGGTGCTCTTCTCCTCCATGAAACCGCGCCTTGCCAGGAAGCGGGCGCCCTTGCCGAGGGCGATGCAGAGCCCTTCCGCCGGCGCTCCCTTGGCGCAGGTCTCGCCGAGGTGCTCGCGCTGATGGCGGCAGAAGCACATCCCCGCCGCGCCGAACCCGGCTTCACACACGATCCGGCGAGCGTCCTCCCAGCTGGTCACCGTCGAGCTCACCGGGATTCTGTCTTCGTAGACCAGGGCGCGGGTCAGCTGGGTCGCTGAGCCGAAAAACTCTTCCGCCTGTCCCGGCCGCACCTTGCGCAGGTACTCGTGCATCAGGCGCGCCACCTCGGCCATCGGCAGATCAGTGCGCTTTTTCATGAAGGTGGATTCGAAGAACCCGATCAGCCCCGGCATCAGCATCCAGTAGACGGTGTCGCCACAGGGCATGTCGGCCACCAGCCCCTTGTCGGCCATTCGCTCCAGCTTCGGCAGTAGTTCATTGGCGGGGATCCCGGTGAGGGCGGCCAACTCGGTGCAGGTCGCCTCCGCCAGGGGGAAGCATGCGGCGATGGCGGCTTCCTCCTCGCTGAACAGCAGGGCCAGGATCTCGCGCAGTTGCTGGTTGTCGACCAGGCCGACCGGATAGCGGTTGAGCCGGTCAATCAGGGGGACCAGGTGCGCTTTGCCGGAGATCAGATGGCCCATGCGGCTGCCTGCATCACCGGTTTGCCCTTGGCGAAAGTCCGCTGCAAAGACAATCCGGGTTTTGGCTGGTCAGCTGAAAAAGGTTTTGAAATAGGCAGGAATTTTTGCCTCAAAGGTCATCTCTCCTTTGGTGTGGGGATGCAATATGGTTATGGAGACCGCATGAAGTGCCAGTCTCATGATCCCCTTTTCCTTTTTCCCATACGTTTTATCTCCGACGACCGGCCGGCCTTTTTCTGAAAAATGGGCGCGGATCTGATTCTTTCTGCCGGTAAGGAGATCGATTTCAAGCAGACTGTACTCTTTTGATTCTTTCAGAACCCTGTACCCGGTCCTGGCAAGCTTGCCTTTTTCAGGATCATCGACAGAATACATTCGATGAATGCTGTTTTCCGCGAGATAGGAAGTAATGATGCCCTCCTTCTCAGGGAGTGTCCCATGCACCACTGCACAGTACGTTTTTTTGAATTTCTGCCACTCGTCCTGAAGGAAACGCTTGGCGGTTTCCGTTTTGGCAAAAACCAGCACCCCGGAAGTGTCCCTATCCAGACGATGCACGATAAATATGCGATTTTTTGATTTCTGATTCCCTTTGCGGACATACTCGTTCAAGAGATAATAAGCCGTGTTTTCTTTGATTTTATCAGTGCTTACCGTCAATAAACCATTCGTTTTATTGACAACCAGAATGTCACGGTCCTCATAGAGAATGGTAAGCCCCCTTGGCTGGTACTTTTTAGGGGGGCTTTTAAAGGTCTTCTGGCTTTCATGCATAATGTTTATTTGAGAATGCTCCCCGGGGATACATCTCTTCCGCCTTTCCGTTTACGAACCGATACCGGGCATTCTCGCAGGTTTCCCCGCATAACGCCATAAACGTAGTTCCGACCCCGGCAGACGCAGACGTCTTTCCGGTCAGATCAGCCCCTGCTGGCGCAGATCCCGGGCGACGGTCTTGATGAAGTCGGCGACCAGCTTCTGCAGGTCGGATTCGATGACGGTTTCCAGTTGGGCCGACCAGATCAGCTCGCCGGATTTGGCTTCGTAGAGATTGGCCTCGATGGTGGCAACCTCGTACTGGGTGACGGTCGGCGGTTCGTAGATAATCTCAGAGCAGCAGCGGTCGTAATAGCTCCCCCAGTGGCGATAGTAGGAGGGGTATGAGTAGCCCCGGGTCGGCCAGCTGCCGTATTCGCTGATCCGTCCGGGCGTTACCACTTCCTCGGTACGGGTGCCGACTAACCGGGTGATCAGCATGCTGTCGGCGCCGTTCTTCTTCATCCACGCGTCGACCTCTTTGCTGTCGGCTTTCTGCGCATCAGGGAGATCCTTGTAGCTCGGGATGCCGTTGACGCCGTAGCTTTCCAACTCCTGCGCGAACTGGGTCTCGAACATGCGCCGGTTGATTTCGCTTTTGGACACGCCGACCAGGTAGACCTTGCTGATCTGTCCCTGGAAATCGGGACTCCTCCACGAGCCGCTGAGCGTGGTGCTGGAACAGCCGGCGAGAAGTGCGGCGACGATGATCGGAAACAACCAGTGTGAGATTTTGCGGATCATGGTTTGCTCCTCCTTGCCGTCGGGAAAAGCCATCAGCCCGCGGCGCTAAGGGGCACCCTTTGCCCCTTCTGTAACAAGTATAATGTGAAAACCGGGAAAGCAAAACGGGAAGGGGGTTATTGACGTATTTTGTAATGCCACCGGCTGCGAGCGGATATACTCTCCGTGTGTCACCATCAGGTTCCCCCGGCGGCCTGGCCATGCCGTCGACTCCCGCATCCGCGCTGTTCATCCTCTGCGGCGGTGTCTGCCGGATCGGCAGGGACGGGGAAGCCAACGTGAAAGGAGAAGGGTGATGGCGAGTAATGAAGAGTGCGTGAAAAACCGGTGCGCATGGTGCGGCGACCATCCCCTCTACGTGGCGTACCACGACGACGAATGGGGTGTGCCTGCTCATGATGACCGGCACCTCTTTGAAATGCTGCTCCTGGAGGGTGCCCAGGCAGGGCTGAGCTGGTTGACCATCCTCAAGAAGCGGGAAAACTTCCGAAAAGCGTTTCACGGCTTCGATCCCCGGAAGATCGCCGCCTATTCCCAGGCGGACATTCAGCGCCTGCTTGCCGATCCCGGCATTGTGCGCAACCGTCTCAAAATAGAATCCGCGATCCGGAACGCGCGGAGCGTGCTGGCGATCCAGGAGGAATTCGGGACGCTGGATGCATTTCTTTGGCGGCATGTCGATGGCATCCCCCGTCAGAACGAGTGGCAATCGATGGCGGAACTGCCGGCACGGACCGGGCAGTCCGATGCGTTGAGCAAAGAACTGAAGCGCCGCGGCTGCAACTTTGTGGGTTCGACGATCTGTTATGCGTTCATGCAGGCCGTTGGCATGGTCAATGACCACACCACGGACTGCTTCCGACACGAGGAGATTCGCCTTGACGCGCGCGGGCGGTTTTCGGATGGTCGTTGAAAAGCCGCCTTGATCGGCAGGGTGCTGACAAGACGGCTTTATTGTCCGCCCGGTTCCGGGTCGGGGAAGTGCAGCACGATCCGCGGGAATTCGCCGCAGTCCTCGCGCAGGCAGCGTTGCGCCTCGGCCATCAGTGGCGCAACCTCGATACCGAGATAGAATTCCTCGGCCCCCGCCAGCTTTTCGCAGGCGGCGACCGTCAGCGATTGCGCGCCGCCCGGCGAGTCGATGACCCGCTTGAGCTGGGCAACGGCCAACTGGATCAACCCCTGGACAAAGATGCCGCATCGGGTCTCCCGCGCCCCGGCCGCCAGCCAGACCGCCTCCAGGGCGTCGTGCGCCTCCCACCAGTAGCCGTGATTGAACAGATCGATGCCGTACAGGTACGGTTCGCAGTCGGGCCAGTCGTCGGGGGTGAAGTGCGGCAGATAGTCCTCGTCCGCATTGAACGAGTGTCCGCCCGGGTCGGTGCGCGGGTGCGGGTGCGGGAGAGCTCCGCCGGCTTGAAAGGGGAGGTAGCGATAGGGCGGAAAAGGGCGCCGGGTATAGCGCGGCGGATCGGTGTTGGTGTGAAGCGAATGGTTGGGCATGCTTCAATAATAATACGAAAACCGCGGGGGAGCACGCCCGGACCGCGCTGAACCCTTTGCCTACCCCCTCCGCACCATCTGCCCAATTCTTAATCATAGCCACCCGCCAACGCCACCGTCCACTCACGCAAACTCCCGCGAAAACCAGCCCAGATGCCACTTTATTGAACTTGGCACGCCCCATGCTAAAAAGAAGGTAACGATGATGGGCACGCTGTGGTGCCCGTTGTGCGACTCAAGGCAAAGACGCCCGTACGGTTGATCGACCGGCGGGTTTTTCTATTTTGCAGCAGATGAATACAGACGCTCCGCCACGACGGCAGGGCACGGGCAGTGTGGCCCCATCCGGACGGTCCGGGTGGGGTTTTTTTGTGGCGAATCAACGGGGATGCCGCCTCACGCAGGAAATGGTCACAAAACACCACAGCACGAAAGGAACCCGTCATGGAAAAGAAACTTCGTCAGATCGCAATCTACGGCAAAGGCGGCATCGGCAAGTCCACCACCACCCAGAACACCGTCGCCGGCCTCGCCTACCTCGGCAAGAAGGTCATGATCGTCGGCTGCGACCCCAAGGCTGACTCCACCCGCCTGATCCTCCACGCCAAGGCGCAGAACACCGTGATGGATCTGGTGCGCGAAAAAGGCACCGTCGAGGATCTGGAACTGGAAGATGTCCTGAAGGTCGGTTACGGCGATGTCAAATGCGTCGAGTCCGGCGGTCCCGAACCGGGGGTCGGCTGCGCCGGTCGCGGCGTCATCACCGCCATCAACTTCCTCGAGGAAGAGGGTGCCTACACCGAGGATCTCGATTTCGTCTTCTACGACGTCCTCGGCGACGTGGTCTGCGGCGGCTTTGCCATGCCGATCCGCGAAGGCAAGGCCGAGGAGATCTATATCGTCTGCTCCGGCGAGATGATGGCCATGTACGCCGCCAACAACATCGCCAAGGGGATTCTCAAGTATGCATCGAGCGGCAAGGTCCGCTTGGCCGGATTGATCTGCAATGCCCGCAAGACCGACAAGGAGTACGAACTGATCGATGCCCTGGCCAAAAAGCTCGGCACCCAGATGATCCATTTCGTCCCCCGCGACAACCAGGTGCAGAGGGCCGAGTTGCGCCGGATGACGGTGATCGAATACTCCCCGGAGCATCCGCAGGCCCAGGAGTACCGGACCCTGGCGGAGAAGATCCTCAACAACAAGATGCTGGTGGTGCCGACGCCGCTGGAGATGGAAGAGCTGGAAGACCTGCTGATGGAGTTCGGGATCATGGAAGCCGAGGACGAGGCGGTTGTCGGCAAGGCGGAAACCGCCGCCTAAAAAGCTTTTTATAAGTCTTATAGGTCTCATGGGTCCGATAGGACCTATGCCAAAGGAGTTTGATATGTCCGAAAAAATACGAAAAGTCGACGGCATCACCAAGGAATCGACCCAGGCGATGATCGACGAGGCGCTGGCGGCCTACCCGGAGAAGGGCCGCAAGAAACGCGCGCCGCACCTGGCGCCCAATGACCAGTCCTCCGGCAAGTCGTGCGTCAAGTCGAACAAGAAGACCGTCCCCGGCGTGATGAGCGCCCGCGGCTGTGCCTATGCCGGCGCCAAAGGGGTGGTCTGGGGGCCGATCCGCGACATGGTCCACGTCTCCCACGGCCCGGTCGGCTGCGGCTGGTACTCGTGGGGGACGCGCCGCAACCTGATGAGCGGAATCAACGGCGTCACCCAGTTCGGCATGATGTTCACCTCCGATTTCCAGGAGAAGGACATCGTCTACGGCGGCGACAAGAAGCTCAAGACGCTGCTGGAGGAGGCCAAGGGACTCTTCCCGCTGGCCAAGGGGATCTCGGTCCTCTCCGAATGCCCGGTCGGCCTGATCGGCGACGACATCAACTCCGTGGCCAAGCAATCGGCCAAGGAGCTGGATCTGCCGATCATCCCCTGCAACTGCGAGGGCTTTCGCGGGGTCTCCCAGTCGCTCGGGCACCACATCAGCAACGACACGATCCGCGACTACATCATCGAGACCCGCGAGTTCAGCGAGCCGGAAACGCCTTACGACATCGCCCTGATCGGCGACTACAACATCGGCGGCGACGTCTGGTCGGCCAAAGCGCTGCTCGAGGAGATCGGCCTGAACGTCAAGTCGGTCTGGACCGGCGACGGCGAGATGGAGAAGATCGCCGCCACCCACAAGGTCAAGCTCAACCTGATCCACTGCTACCGCTCCATGAACTACATGTGCAAGGTCATGGAAGAGAAGTACGGAATCCCCTGGCTGGAGTTCAACTTCTTCGGCCCGACCAAGATCCGCGAGAGCCTGCGGGCCATCGGCGCGCGCTTCGACGTGACCATCCAGGAGAAGGTCGAACAGGTCATCGCCAAGTACGACCCGATCATGCAGGCGATCATCGACGAATACCGGCCGCGCCTCGATGGCAAGAAGGTCATGCTGCTGGTCGGCGGGCTGCGCCCGCGCCACACCATCGGCGCCTACGAGGATCTGGGGATGGAGTGCATCGGCTCCGGCTACGAGTTCGCCCACACCGACGACTACGACCGCACCGCCCCGGAAATGCCGGAAGCGACGGTGGTTTACGACGACCCGTCGGAGTACGAGCTGGAGCAGTTCGTCGACAGGCTCAAACCCGACCTGATCGGCAGCGGCATCAAGGAGAAGTACGTGTTCCAGAAGATGGGGATACCGTTCCGGCAGATGCACAGTTGGGATTATTCGGGCCCGTATCATGGCTATCAGGGGTTCTCGGTCTTTGCGAGAGATGTGGATATGGCGGTGAATAGTCCCACCTGGAAGCTGGTGCAATCACCATACTAGTGGGGAGCGCCCGCTTTTCCGCCAGGACGGCGTTCCCTTCGTCATCGCTTGTGCGACGTAGCTGTCGCTACGCCTCCGCGCTCTTCCTCGGCGCCACCGCCCTGACGAAAAATCGAACGCCCGGCGGGAATTTGAAAAAGGGACAATTACTAACTTGAACGAGGAATTTTTCGTGAGAACTAGGAAGGCAAGCGGTGACGCGGAGGCGTACCGGAAGGTACGTCGCACAAGGAGCCGCGCAGGCTGACGCCGGTATCGCGGAAAAGGACCGTTCCCCGAAGGAGATCTATCATGGCAAACGCATTAGGATTGGACATCAAGCCGGTCACCGAATACCTCCCCGAAGAAGTCGAACGGGTGAAGAGCTGGATCAACAGCGACGACTACAAGGAGAAGAACTTCGCCCGCCAGGCGCTGGTCATCAACCCGGCACACGCCTGCCAGCCGCTCGGTGCCCAGCTGGTGGCCCATGGCTTTGAGGGGACGCTGCCGTTCGTGCACGGCTCCCAGGGGTGCGCCTCCTACTACCGTTCCACCCTCAACCGCCACTTCCGCGAGCCGGCGCCGGCGGTGTCCGATGCCATGACCGAGGACGGCGCGGTGTTCGGCGGGCAGGCCAACCTCCATGAAGGGCTGGAGAATGCCCATGCCCTCTACAAGCCGAAGATGATGGCGGTGTTCACCTCGTGCATGCCCGAGGTCATTGGCGACGACCTCACCGCATTTATCAAGAACGCTCGGCTAAAGGGGCATATTCCAGAGGATCTTCCGGTTCCCTATGCCAACACGCCGAGCTTCAACGGGACCCATATCCACGGCTACGATTCGATGCTCCTGGCCATCCTGCAGACTCTCACCGAGGGAAAGAAGGTCGAAGGACGCTGCACCGGCAAGCTCAACCTGATTCCGGGGTGCGACTTCAATACCGGCGACTACCGCGAGTACCAGCGCATCCTGACGGCTTTCGGCATCCCGCACACGATCCTGGCCGACATCTCCGAAACCTTCGACGCCCCCTGCGACGGCAGCTATCACGTCTACGCCGGCGGGACGAAACTCGAAGATGCGGCCGACTCGATCAACGGCCGGGCCACCGTCACCCTCGGGCCTTATGCTACGCCGAAAAGCTTTGGCTGGATCAAGGACAATTACGCCGGCAAGCACGTGGCCCTGCCGATGCCGCTCGGGATCACCAAAACCGACGCTTTGCTGATGACGCTGAGTGAGCTGTTCGGCAAGGAGGTGCCGGCGGCGCTGAAGGCCGAGCGCGGCCGGGCGGTCGATGCCATGACCGACGCTCAGCAGTACATGCACGACAGGAAGTTCGCCGTCTACGGCGACCCCGACTACCTGATGGGCTACGTCTCCTTCCTGCTGGAAATGGGCGCCCGGCCGTATCACGTGCTGTGCAGCCGCGGCACCAAGAAGGTGGAGAAGGAACTGCAGGCGCTGCTCGACGCCTCGCCGTACGGCAAGGGGTGCACGATCTACATGAACAAGGACCTCTGGCACCTGCGCAGCCTGCTGATGACCGATCCGGTCGACGCGGTCATCGGCGACACCCACGGCAAGTTCGCCGCGCGCGACGCCAGGGTGCCGCTGTTCCGCTTCGGTTTTCCGGTGTTCGACCGGGTCAACCTGCATCGCTACCCGCTGGTCGGTTACCAGGGGGTGATCAACATGGTCACGGCGATCTGCAACAAGTTCATCGACATCAAGGACGAGACTTGTGAGGACCGGTTCTTCGAGATGATGCGCTAGATTTTCGGCTGGGAGCGGCCCTTTTCCGCCAGTTCGGCGTCAGCCGGCGAAATCCCTTGTGCGGCGTAGCGCTGCTACGCCTCCGCGTGATTTCTTGGCTTCCTTGATCTGACGAAAAATTGCTCGCTCCCATACCGAAAATCAACAGGGGTCAGCTGATGATCAGAACCAGGCACTTCGAAATTGTCAGTGGCAACTTCGTGAAAGGATCGTTTATGAAAGTCGCCTTTGCCAGTACCGACAAGGTGCATATTGACGAGCATTTTGGACAGGCCGAGCAGTTTTACCTCTGGGAAGTCGGGTCGGAGGAGGCCGCTTTCTCCGGTGTCGTCCAGGTCAAGGCCGAGAGCGAAACCGGACACAGCGACGACAAAATCGAAGCGCGCGCCGCGGCCTTGGCCGACTGCGCCCTGGTCTACGTGGCCGAGATCGGCGGCCCGGCCGCCGCCCGGTTGGTGGCGAAAAAGATCCACCCGATCAAGAGCAAGGAGCAGGAACCGATTGCCGTCGTCATTGAGAAGTTGCAAGAGGTATTGAAGAACAACCCGCCGCCATGGCTACGAAAAGCGATGTTGAAAGGCGAGAGGATCATGTAGGGGCGCATTGCATGCGCCCTGGGCGGACGCAGTCCGCCCCTACGAAAACAATTATAGAAAAATGGGAGACAAGCCATGCCGTTTATAACCGGACTGACCAAGGGGAAGACCGAGTGGACCCCAACCTTCATCGACAGCATCGACCCGGAAAAATGCATCGGCTGCGG
>JAMPXI010000128.1 GCA_023701265.1 Desulfuromonadales bacterium
CTCTGGCTCGACCGCGACTTCGTCATGGCTCATTATCTCTCGGCCAAGATCCATGGGCGACTCGGTCAGACCGAGCAGCAGGGCCGTGCTCTGCGCAATGCCATCCGCGCGCTCGAAAAACCATCAGCCACCGACATCATCCCGTTTTCCGGGGGATTGTCGCGGCCGGTTTTCCTGGAGATCTGCCGGCGTGAGCAGGCTGCCCTGCAGCCGGTCGGCTGAGCCTGACTTTGCATGCTTCCCTGAGTTCTAGCAGGAATTGTTGCCGAGAAAGAGGGTTGAAAGATCACCGTGGCAATTGACAAAACTAAAACATTGTTATAGTGTGGCTGAGGATTAATTTCACATTTTCCCGGAATTCCCCTGACGGAAACCAGGCATGAGCGAGTCACAGAATTACGATATCCCCAAAATTCTCGACCAGATGCGCGCCGATTACTGGCAAAGTCTGGAAACCGCGGAGCTGACCGAGCAGGTAGAGCAGACCGACTACATGGTGGTGGCTTTCGGTCAACAACGGTTAGGCCTGCCGGCGGCAACCTGCCGGGAGGTGCTCAAACTGCCACGCATCGTCAAGGTGCCGCGCCTCCCCCGGCATCTGCCGGGGATCATCAATCTACGCGGCGAAATTGTCGCAGTGACTGATCTACGTCCTCTGCTGCAGTTGGCTGCCGGCGAACCGACGGCTGCCTTCCGGTTGGTAGTCATCGCCGACGGGACGCAGAAAACCGCGCTCCTGGTCGAGCGGGTGGAAGGTTTGCGCGCCGTGGCTGAGCGCACCGTCGAAGCGCTGGCCGAAGGGGTCAGCCATGAGGCGGTCGATTTGTTCCGTGGCAAGGTCGAGGATGCCGCAGGGTTGCTGATGCTGCTTGATACCAAACGACTTCTGGCCCGCCCCGAACTGGTCATCGACCAAAAGGGGACGGCCAATACCCTGGCAGAGTAACGGCTGGCGCCGTCCCGACAGACGGGCGTTGCCCAAGTACGTGGATAATCGGTTGGAAAATTGTCGAGGAGAAACAACATGAATTGGATCACCAGGCGGATCAGCGGGAAAATAGTCGTGGCCATGATCGCGGTGTTGGCGATCATCATGGCCATCTCGACGGTTCTGATCGTTAATCGCGGCGGCGAACTTCTCCGCGAGGAGCTGCTGGTCAAGGCCACTTCCCTGGCCAAGGTCGGTGCCAAGGCAATGGAGGGGGTGCTTGAGGAAGCGTTGGCGAGCGGGCGCTTCACCGAAGCCCAGCTGTTCGACACCAGCTACCAGGAGATCAAGACAGGACCCTTGGCCGGCGCGGCGATCCCGAAATACCATACTGCCTACGACAGCTATATCGACCAGGCGATCATGGCCTTTCAGGATCAGTTTCTCAAATCCGACGAGATGGTGGTCTTCGCCGTGCTGGTCGACCGCAACGGCTACCTGCCGACCCACAACAGCAAATATTCCCTGCCGCTGACGGGCGATGCCGACAAGGACAAGGTCGGCAACCGCACCAAACGGATGTTCAACGACCCGACCGGACTGGCGGCCGCCAAGTACGATGGCAAGGACGGCGCCGGCTACCTGCGCCAGGTCTACAAACGTGACACCGGCGAGACCATGTGGGATGTGTCGGCGCCGGTCTATGTCAAGGGGCAGCACTGGGGTGGTTTCCGCATCGGCTTCTCGATCGGCAAGACCGAGGCGACGATTGCCGAAGTGCGCAACGGCCTGATTTTCACCATGGCGGCAGTCCTGCTGGTCGCGGCGATCACCTGCTTCCTGGTGGTCAATCGCATGACCCGTCCCCTCAAGGATCTGACCCTGGTTGCCAACCGGATTGCCGAGGGGAGTCTCGACGAACGTATCGAAGTGACCAGCGAGGATGAGGTCGGTCAACTGGCCAAGGCCTTCAACCAGATGACCCAGGTGATTGTACGCAACCTGCAGGTCGAGATCGACAAGAGCAACCGGATAGTGGCCAGCGTCAAGGAGGCGATCCAGCAGCTCTCCACCAGCGCCAACGAGCTGATGGCGATCTCCACCCAGCAGGCGTCCGGCGCCGCCGAGCAGGCGGCGGCGGTGCAGCAGGCGACGACCACCTCGGAGGAGATCGCGGCCACCGCCAAACAGGTCTCCGAAAACGCCGGGCGGGTCGAAGCCCTGGCTGGCCACGCCAATGCCGCCAGCGCCGCCGGGCAGCAGGCGGTCTCGACCGCGATCAGCGGCATGGAGCATCTCAAGGGGCAGGTCATGTCGATCGCCGAAGCGATGCTGCAGCTCGGCGAAAATTCCCAGAAGATCGGCGGGATCATCGACATCATCGACGAAATCTCCGACCAGACCAACCTCCTTTCGTTGAACGCGGCGATCGAGGCGGCGGGCGCCGGCGAGGCCGGCAAGCGCTTCTCCATCGTGGCCAACGAGGTGCGCCGGTTGGCGGACCGCACCGCCGAGGCGACCAATCAGGTCAAGGCGCTGATCGCGCAGATCCAGCAGGCCACCAACGGCACGATCATGCTCACCGAGGAAGGCACCAAAGGCGTGGATGCCGCCAATGCTCTGGTCGCCAACATCTCGCAGGCGCTGGGAAATGTCACCCGGGCAGTGGGCGAAACCACCGCAGCCGCCAGCGAAATCAAGCTGATGACCCAGCAGCAGACCACCGCCAGCGAGCAGATGGCGGATACCATCGCCGAAGTGCGTGACGTCGCGACCCAGGTGGCGGTCAGCTCCCAGGAGACCACCCAGTCGATCACCGAACTGACCACCCTGGCCGAACGTCTGCAGGATCTGGTGGAAGAGAACCTGCTGGACCAGGCCAAGGTCACCGTGCAGGCGGCGGCCACCGAGATGGCGCGGGTGCTGACCGAGGCGGTCGATTCCGGAAAATTTACCGTCACCGAGATCTTTGACGAGAATTACCAGCTGATCGCCAACACCAAACCGCAGAAGTACCATACCCGCTACGACCAGTACCTCGACGAGACGATCCAAACGTATGAGGACAGCCTGCTGACCGACTCGCACGTGACCTTCGCCGTGCTGGTCGACCGCAATGGCTATCTGCCGACGCACAACAGCCGTTACTGCCAGCCGTTGACCGGTGATTTCGAGAAGGACAAGGTCGGCAACCGCACCAAGCGGCTTTTCAACGACAAGGTTGGCCTGACTGCCGCGCGTTACGAGGGAAAGGATGGCAAGGGGTATCTGCAGCAGGTCTATGAACGCGATACGGGGGAAAGGATGTGGGACATCAGTGCGCCGGTGCTCGTCAAGGGACGGCACTGGGGAGCTTTCCGTATCGGTTACCTGATGGATTGAGCGTGTCAGTGCCGGGATCCGGACCGTCAGGCTCCGGGGATCGCGCAGGCCATCTGCGATGAACAAGAACAAATACGTCGAAATCTTCGCCCGCGAGGCGGAAGAACACCTGCAGCTGATGCGCCAGGGCCTGTTGGCCATGGAAAAGGGCGGGGCGTCCGGGGAGCAGTTCAATCAGCTGCTGCGCAGTGCCCACACGCTGAAGGGCTCGGCCAGGATGGTCGACCTGCTTGAGCTCTCCACGGTGGCGCACCACATGGAGGATCTGCTCAAGGAGCTGCAGGGCGGCGGGCGCGAGCTGTCGCCGGCTGTCGTCGATCTGCTGTTGGTCGCGACCGACGCGATCGAGGCACTGCTGGCCCAGGCCAGTGCCGGTGGGACGCTCAGCGTCAATGTGGCGCCGATCATCGAGGCGCTGCGGGCAGGCGCCCTTCCCGAGCAGACTATAGAGTCGGCGGCGACCAATGCTGCCCATCCCGGCGTCGAACGGCGGCGGTCGGTTCGGGCCAGCGTCGAACGCCTCGACCAGCTGACCAACTGCATGGGGGAGATTCTTCTCAGCCGCCAGGCGCTCGCCGAGCGCCAGCGCCAGCTGCTCACCCTCATCCCGGTGATGGACAGCTTTCTCGTCCAGCTGCACAGGACCGAGAACCACCAGCGGATGAAGGAACTGCGCAGTTCCTTTGTGCGGATCGTCAGCGATCTGGAGCAGGATACCGTGCACCTTGGCTATCAGGCCGAGGATATCTATCAGCGGGCCATGGAACTGCGCCTGCTGCCGCTGGCAACGATTACCGAAGATTTTGAGCGTTCGCTGCGTGATCTGGCGCGCACCCTTGGCAAGGAACTCGATTTCACGGTGACCGGCAAGGAGGTCGAGCTCGACCGGACGGTGCTGGACCTGATCAAGCCGATGCTTCTGCATGTTCTCAACAACGCGGTCGATCACGGCATCGAAACGCCCGAGACCCGCCTGCATGCCGGCAAGCCCAGCTTTGGCCGGGTTCACCTGTCGGCCCAGTACGAGGGAGCTTTCATCCAGATCGTGGTGAGTGACGATGGCCAGGGGATCGATCCGGCCAAGGTGCGGGGCGCGGCGGTCAAGCGCGGTTTGCTGAGCGCGGATGAGGCAGCGCGGCTCAGCGATGAAGCGGCCCTCTATCTGGTTCTGCAGCCGGGTTTCTCGACCCGCGAGTTCATCACCGACGTTTCCGGACGCGGGGTTGGCCTGGATGTCGTCAAGACGAACCTCGACCAGGTCAAAGGGAACTTGACCCTGTCCTCGAAAATCGGCCAGGGGACGGAAATGCGTCTGCGGGTGCCGAGCAGTCTGGCGATGTTTACCGGGTTGCTGGTCGAGGCCGACGGCGAAACTTATGTGATTCCGCAGCAGTACATCGTCGAAATCCTGCGCCTCGCCCCCACGGAGGTGCGCACCGAACTCGGTCGGGAAGTGGTGCGCCTGCGTGAGCGCACCATCCCCTTGGTCAGCCTGGCCGGTCTGCTGAGCGGTGCGAGTCGCAGCATCGAGGACGAACTGCCGGAAGGACGGGTGAGCGTGGTGGTGCTCAACTTCCGCGATCAATTGCTCGGCTGTCTGGTCGACCGGGCCATTGGCCTGCATGACGTGGTGGTCAAGGGGCTCGGCAGCCAGCTCAAGAGCCTCGACTACATTTCCGGAGCGACGCTGCTCGGTGCCGGTACGCCGGCCCTGATTGTTTCGGTGGCGGACCTGTACGGTGCCAGGCAGACCAGCGAAGGAACCCGTCTGCGCGAGGCGCACGCAGCCCGCCAGGCCAGTGCGAAGCGCGGCCGGGTGCTGGTGGTCGATGATTCCATTACCACCCGTACCATGGAGAAGAATATACTGGAAACCCACGGCTACGACGTGACCATTGCGGTCTCCGGCTTCGATGCCTTGGAGAAGCTTTCCGGGAATAGTTTCGACCTGATGGTCAGCGATGTCGAGATGCCGGGGATGACCGGTTTCGAACTGACCAAGAAGGTGCGGGAACGGGAAGAGACCCGTGCCCTGCCGGTGATCATCGTCACCTCCCTGGCTTCCGCGGACGATCGGCGCCGCGGCATGGAGGCCGGGGCTCAGGCCTATATCGTCAAGGGGACCTTTGATCAAGGCGTCCTGCTGGAGACGGTCGAAGCCCTGATCGACTGACGAGTTCCCGATGATCCGTGTTCTGATTGCCGATGATTCCCTCCTGATCCGGGTAGTGCTGCGCGATCTTCTCGCGCGCGACCCCGGAATCCAGATTGTCGCCGAGGTCGGCGATGGCCGTGCCGCCGTCGCGCAGACCGCCAGGCTGAAGCCCGATCTGGTGATCATGGACGTGATGATGCCGGAAATGGACGGTATTGAGGCGGTGGCCGAGATCATGGCCACTGTACCGACGCCGATCCTGATGCTTTCGGCCAACACCGATCCGACCGACAGCCGCAGCGCCTTCTCGGCGATCCGCCTCGGCGCCCTGGATGTTATGGCCAAACCGGTCGGGATGACCAATGAAGCCTTCGTCCATATGGGTGACCTGCTGATCGCTCGGGTTCGTTCCCTGAGCCGGATCCGGGTCATGCATCACTTCCGGTCACAGCGTCGGTCCGCAGCACCTTTGCCGTTGCCCGTGGCGCCTGGTGGGCTGCGGCGCATCCTGGCAATCGGCGCTTCGACGGGGGGGCCAAAGTCGGTCATGCAACTGCTCAAGGAGCTGCCGGCAAGCTTGCCGGCAGCGGTGCTGATCGTTCAGCACATTGCCGACGGTTTTGCCGCTGGTTTCGCCGAATGGCTCGACCGGGAAGTGCCGTTGACCGTGGCGTTGGCCCGCGAAGGCGAATTGCTGCAGCCCGGCCGGGTGCTGGTGGCGCCGAACGGCGCACATCTGACCGTCAATGGCGGCAGCCGGGTCACCCTGCGCCAGACCCCGCCGCTGCACAACTGCCGGCCGGCGGCCGATGCCCTGTTCCAGTCGCTTGCCGACGCAAACCTGGGCGGAGAGGCGGTCGGTGTGATCCTGACCGGAATGGGAACCGACGGCGCCGCCGGCCTGCAGTCCTTGCACCGCCAGGGGGCATTCACCATCGCCCAGGACGAGGCCACCTGCGCGGTGTTCGGCATGCCCAAGGCGGCCATTGATCGCGGTGCCGTCGACCAGGTGCTGCCACTGGCCGACATCGCGGGAGCGGTCAGACCACTGTTTGCCGCCTGATTTCAACCCTTTGCAGGCTGCCTCGATCTGTGCTATGAACAGGCGGCGTGACCGGGTTTGCCGGCGTCGCGATTTTTATTGCTTCCGAGGTTTTCATGCCGCTGCGTCTCTACAATACCCTGACCGGCCAGAAGGAAGAGTTCCGGCCGCTGGTCCCCGATCAGGTTGGCATGTATGTCTGCGGCGTGACCGTTTATGACTACTGCCATCTCGGCCATGCCCGCGCCAACATCGTCTTCGACGTGGTCTACCGCTACCTGCAGTACGCCGGCTATCGGGTCACCTACGTGCGCAACTACACCGACGTCGATGACAAGATCATCAACCGCGCCAATGAGCGCGGCATCTCCAGCCGTGAACTGGCCGAAACCTTTATCCGCGCCTTCGACGAGGATATGGCGGCCCTTGGTCTGGCGATTCCTACCCACCAGCCGAAGGCCACCGAGTTCATCCCGCAGATCGTCGCACTGGTCGAGCGATTGATTGACCGGGGGCTGGCCTATGAAGCCGCCGGCGACGTCTACTACAGCGTCGACAGGTTTCCCGGCTACCTCAAGCTCTCTAAGCGCACCATGGAGGAGATGCAGGCCGGTGCGCGCATTGCCCCGGGCGAGCAGAAGCGTAACCCGATGGACTTCGCCCTGTGGAAGGCGGCCAAACCCGGCGAGCCGAGTTGGGAGTCGCCGTGGGGTCCGGGGCGCCCGGGGTGGCA
>JAMPXI010000129.1 GCA_023701265.1 Desulfuromonadales bacterium
AAAGTTCGTAGGTCATAAAAGTCAGTGATCCGTGATCCGTGATCCGTGATCCGTGATCAGTAAAACCCGTCATTTTCCGATTACTGATCACTGATCACGCCTTTTATTGTTTCTCCGGCCGCAACTGCGGGAAGAGAATGACGTCGCGGATCGACGCGGAATCGGTCAGCAGCATCACCAGCCGGTCGATGCCGATCCCCTCCCCCGCCGTCGGCGGCAGACCGTACTCCAGGGCGCGAATGTAGTCCTCATCCATGGCGTGAGCCTCTTCGTCGCCAGCCTCCTTCTCGGCCAACTGGGCCAGGAAGCGCTCCTTCTGGTCGATCGGGTCGTTGAGTTCGGAGAAGGCATTGGCCAGTTCGCGGCCGACAATGTAGAGCTCGAAGCGATCGACGATCTCCGGGTCGGCGTCATTTTTGCGCGACAGCGGCGAAACCTCGGTCGGGTACTGGGTGATGAAGGTCGGCTGCCACAGGTGCGGTTCAGCCACCGCTTCGAAAACTTCAAGAAGCAGTTTGCCGTGGCCGATGGTCGGTTCCACGTCGATCTCCAGCTTCTTTGCCACCTGCAGCAGGGCGGCATGATCGTCGAGTACCGCCGGATCGACCTTGCCGTACTTGACGATCGCCTCGCGCACCGTCAACCGATCCCATGGCGGGGTCAGGTCGACCGGCTGGCCGCCATAGCTGATCATTAGTGTGCCGAGCACCTCCTGCGCCACATGGCAGATGAGCTTTTCGGTGAAATTCATCAGGTCCTCGTAGGTCGCGTAGGCCTGATAGAACTCCATCATGGTGAACTCGGGATTGTGCCGGATCGAGATCCCCTCGTTGCGGAAGTTGCGGTTGATTTCGAAGACCCGATCAAAGCCGCCGACCACCAGGCGTTTGAGGTAGAGCTCGGGGGCGATACGCAGATAGAGGGTCATGTCCAACGCGTTGTGATGGGTCACGAACGGCCGGGCCGTGGCGCCGCCGGCGATCGGCTGCATCATCGGCGTTTCGACCTCGTGGAAATCATGCGCCACCATGTAGTCGCGGATGGCACTGACAATCCGGCTGCGCTTTTTGAAGACCTCGCGCACCTCCGGGTTGACCATCAGGTCGAGGTAGCGTTGACGGTAGCGGGTCTCGACGTCGGTGAGCCCGTGCCACTTTTCGGGGAGCGGCAGAATTGATTTGGTCAGCAGCTGCAGGGAGGCGGCACGCAGCGACAACTCGCCGGTTTTGGTGCGGAACGGCGTGCCGGTGACGCCGACGATGTCGCCGATGTCGAGTTTGCGGTAGAGGGCGAAGGCATCTTCGCCCAGCTGTTCCTGGGCCACGTAGACCTGGCAGCGCCCACCGCGGTCCTGCAGCTGCAGGAAGGCGGCCTTGCCGAAGTCGCGGCGGGCCATGATCCGTCCGGCCAGAGCGTAGTGCGCGCCGCAATCGGCCAGCGCCTCCGCATCATGGTCGGTATGGGCGGCGTGTACCTCGGCGGCCGTATGGGTGGCGCGAAAATCGTTGGCGAACGGGTTGATCCCCTCGTTGCGCAACTCGTCGAGCTTGGCGCGGCGTTGGGCGAGAATGTCGCTTTTTTCTTCCATGGCTTCTATTCCTTTGGCCTCGACTGAACAGGCCATTATTGAACGTAGGGGCGTGATTTATCACGCCTGGGCGCAATGAATTGCGCCCCTACAATCACACAATCAGGTTTTGTCCGGCGCCCGCTTGCCGAGCAACCAGGCCTCGATGAAGCCGTCCAGATCCCCGTCGAGCACCCCGTCGGCGTTGCCAACCTCGAAGCCGGTGCGATGGTCCTTGACCATCCGGTAAGGGTGCAGCACATAGGAGCGGATCTGGCTCCCCCAGGCGATGTCCTTCTTCTCGCCGGCCAGGGAGACCGATTCGCTCGCCTTCTTCTCCATCTCCAGCTCATACAGACGCGCCCGCAACTGCTTCATGGCGGTGGAGCGGTTCTTGTGCTGGGAGCGCTCGTTCTGGCAGCTGACCACGACCCCGGTCGGCAGATGGGTGATGCGGATCGCCGAATCGGTCTTGTTGACGTGCTGGCCGCCGGCTCCGCTGGAACGGTAGGTATCAACGCGCAGATCCTTCTCATTGATCTCGATCTCGATGTCGTCGGAAATCTCCGGAAAGATAAAGACCGAAGTGAACGATGTATGGCGGCGGGCGTTGGAATCGAAGGGCGAGATACGAACCAGCCGGTGAATTCCCTTCTCGGCCTTCAGATAGCCGTAGGCGTAGTCGCCGGCCACGGTAAAGGTGACGCTCTTGGTGCCGGCTTCCTCCCCCGGCTGATACTCGGTGATCTCGGTCTTGAACCCCTTGCGTTCGCACCAGCGCAGGTACATGCGCAGCAGCATATCGGCCCAATCCTGGGCCTCGGTGCCGCCGGCACCGGCGTTGATGCTGACAATGGCGTTGTTCGGGTCGTGCTCGCCGGAAAGCATGCGGGCGAATTCCATGCGATCAGCCTGCTGCACCAGCGCCGGCAGAAGCTCGCGCACCTCGGCGAGCGTTGCCTCGTCCTCGCCTTCCTCGCCCAGTTCGACCAGCACCTGCAGGTCGTCCACCTCGCGCTTTGCCGAGGTCCAGTCGTCGACCAGCTTGAGCAGCGTGGTGCGCTCCTTCAAGACCTCCTGGGCACGTTCGTTGTCGTTCCAGAAATCAGGCTTGGCAACTTCGGCTTCCAGTTCACTGACGCGCTCACGCTTGCCATCGACGTCAAAGACACCTCCTCAGCTCTTCGAGCCTGTCTTTGAGTTGGGTGAGGGTCTCTATCTCTTCGCGAAACATGCGGGCTTATCCTCTCTGCGGAAAATGGAACGGGTGATTATAGCGGGGAGGCGAATGGAGGGCAAGGGAAAGGCGCGGCGACGAATCAATACCCGGGAACCGTGCCGGAAGGCCGTCCCTAACGGCGGGGGGCAGAGTCGTGGGCGGTATGACCCGTCAGGGGCAGGCGGATGGTCGCTACGGCCCCGCCGGTTTCCCGATTGGCCAAGCGGACTAAACCCTGATGGGCTTTGACCACCTCGCGGACCAGGTTCAAACCAAGACCGGTGCTCTTGCGACCGGTATCGGGCCGTTGCAGGGAATAGAATTTGTCGAAGACCCGCTCGATCGCGTAATCGGGGAGCCCGCTCCCCTCGTCAGCAACGGTCAGGACCAGTTCGCCGGCGTCAGCCGCGGCCATCAACTCGATCCGACCGTTTTCCGGACTGAAGTCGATGGCATTCTGCAACAGGTTGGCCACCGCCTGGTGCAGCAGGAAAACGTTGCCGGCAACAATCAGCTTACCGGTCGCCGTCAGCCGCAAGTCGAGCCGCTTTTTCAGTAACATAGGCTGCTTGCTCTCAACCACATTCTTCAGCAGCAGGTGCAGGTCAACCGCTTCCATGTCGGGCTGCATGCGACGGTTCTCAAGGGCAGCCAGTTCCAGCATAGTGTCGACGATGCGGCCAATTCGCGCCGCTTCGGTGTGGATATTTTCCAAAAACCGCGCCCGCTTGTCGGGCGGCATCCGGTCGTCGACCAGTTCGGCGGCGCCGCGGATGGCCGAGAGCGGACTCTTGATCTCGTGCGTCAGGTTCTGAACGTACTCTTCGACATAATCCTTCCCTTCCAGCGTCACCTGCATCTTGTGCAGCGCGTCACCCAATTCGGCGATCTCCGAACTGCCAAGTTCGGGGAAAACCGGCCGGCAGCCTTCGCGGATGCCGTCGGCATACTGAATCAACCGCGTGATCGGCCGGGTCAGCCAAATGGAGAGGATCAGGCTCAGCATGATCGCGGCGGCCAGGGAGATGGCCCCGACCTGCAGCATCCGCGGTCGCGCCTGGGCGATCAGGGCGTTGATGCTGGCCGTCGGCTTGATCAGGGTCAGACAGCCCGCGATGTGACCGTCCATGACCACCGGCGCCGCCACGTAGAGCGAGGACGTCGTCGGGTCGAGCGGATCGCGCCGGGTGGTGCGGGCACCGTACTCGCCGCGCAGGGTGAGACGAACATCGCGCCAGCGGGAGAAATCGGCACCGATTTCCGTCGGCGTACGGGAATCGCTGACAACCCGACCGGTGGCATCGGTCAGGTAGAACTGGGAATCGACCAGCGTCTTGTGCAAATCGTAGATCCGGGCATTCAACGGTTGTCGATGGGCTTGCAGGAACACTTCGCGCAGCCGGAGCGGGTCGAACTGGCCGGCGTGCATCTGCGCGGCAAGCTGGCCGGCAAGGAGCGTCGCCTGATCGACCATGATCTCTTCGACACCCTCGCGATAGCGGGTTTCGAGGCTGTCGATCATCCATTGGATCGGGAAGTAGAAGCAGACGGTGAAGATCAGCAGATAGCCGAAGAAGATGCGTGCCCCCAGCCTCATACATCCTCTTTCAGGGAATACCCGAGTCCCCGGTGCGTGACGATCGGGTCGAGATCGGCATTGACGGCCCGCAACTTGGCCCGCAGATTCTTGATATGGGCATCGACAGTACGGTCCATGCTCGCTTCCGGAGCATCCCAGACCAGATCCATCAACTGTTCGCGGGAGAAGACCTGCCCCGGCCGGCGCAGAAAGACCTGGAGCAGCAGGAATTCGTAGCGGGAGAGTTCGAGCGACTGGCCGCAGAAACCGGCCTGAACACGATCGGCATCGAGGGTGAACACGGAGTTGGCCGGCGCCTGGTCTTGGCGGGGCTGCGTGCGCCGCAGCACCGCCTTGACCCGGGCCGTCAGTTCCCGCGGGCTGAACGGTTTGGTCACATAATCGTCGGCGCCGACTTCCAGACCGACCACCCGGTCGACCTCGGCATCGCGGGCGGTCAGGAAGATGATCGGCACGTCGCAATTCCGCCGCAGCCGTTTGCACAGTTCGATGCCATTGACATCGGGAAGACCGATGTCGAGGATTGCCAGGGCGAACTGACCGGACACCAGCAATGCGACGGCTGCCTCTCCGGCATGCAGACACCGCGTTTGCATCCCCTCCGTTTCGAGGGCGTAACAGATGGCATCGGCGATCGCCGGTTCATCCTCGACAATCAGGATCGTCGGTTTGGCCATACCCGTCTCCTTTGTTGGCGAAGGCCATCATGCCACACTTTTGCGGAGTGCGCCAAACCGGTCGATGCGGCGCAGCCCCGCCCCCCTCGGACATTTCAGCCAGCCTCGGCCGCACCGGCATACCAATCGATCCGGCGGGTCAGGAACATGATCGCCGCCAGGACGATGAACAGGCCGAGACCCCCCATCAGCAACGAATAGTCCTCGAGGTTGAGCAGGACGTACATGTAACTGTAGAGACCGGCAAGGATGGCGGCCACGATCAGCCCCAGGCGCGTGCTGCCGAGCACGCTCACGGCATAGGACGAGATCAGGGCGATGGTCGCGACGGTCGCGCCCAGATAGGCCCAGACGAACGCCAGGTGTTCCGAAATCGAGATCAGCAGAACGTAGAAAAGCACCAGCGCGAAACCGATCAACAGGTACTGAACCGGATGGATGCGCCGGCAGTTCAGAATCTCGGCGATGAAAAAGGCGCTGAAGGTGAAGCCGATGAACAGGATGGCATACTTGGCGGCACGATTCGCCTGCTGGTAGATATCGGCCGGGATGATAAAATTGACGCCGAACGCGTACTTCTCGAGATCGATGTCACGGCAGGTCCAGACTTGCGGCAGATCGCGGTTGAAATGCAGGATCTTCCAGTCGGCCCGGAACCCGCCCGGCGTGATGTCGCGCTCGCTCGGCAGGAACGCCCCGTCGAAGCTCGGCGAGAGCCAGGACGAGGCCATCGCCAGGCGCGTCGTCTTGCCGATCGGCACGAAGCGGAGCTGGCCGCTGCCGTTCAGGTTGACGACAAAATCGAACGTCAATCCGGGCATCGTTCTGAATCCCGGGATGGGGGCACCGACGCTGCTGGCCATTGCACCACCCTGGAACCCCGGGTTCATCTCGATGGCCTGGCCGTTGACACTGGCCGCGATCTGGTCACGGACCCCTTTCATATCTGTCATGCCGAGCAGGATGGTCGCTTCGTCGACGAGGATATTCTCGTAAGCGACCCCGCTTTGCTTGAGCGGTGCAAGGTCGAAGTCGCCCGTCATTCTGATCTGCGAGGAGTAGACGACCGCCTCGTAAATCCCCCGGTAGCGCGTGCTAGGATCGACATCGGCGCTGATTTCGAGGTTGTTCGGCAGGAGATAAAGATCCCTGCGGTTGACTGTCTCGCGACCGTCGGGGTTCACGGTTCTCTCCAGGTAGGGGATCCTGACCATCGGCCCGACCACGGTCTGCTCTCCCCCCCATTTGCTGCCGATCTCCCGGGTGACCGAGGTCTTGCGCCCCTCGCGCTCATCGATCAATCGTTCGACCATCGCCGCTGGAATCAGCAGCAGCAACGCCAGAATGCCGATGATGACCATCTTGGCGCTGGTTGAATTCCGTTCCCAGATCCTTAACCCGATTTTCCTTTCACGCATGGTGACACCTTCCCGTTGGAATGAATTGCGAACGCTGACTGGTTAGGGAAAATCTAGGGGATGAAGACGAAGAAAATTTGAAGCGTCGATGAAAAAAGTGTGAAATCGACACATTCGGCCGGGAGGCGAGTCCGCGGGGGGTGGTGGGATGATCCGGACTTGCCCGTTGCCGGGCCATCAAAATGTTATACTGTAACCAAAAGAGAGTGAACCGACGGACGACAACAGCATTGAGAGGAGGACATCCATGAAACGGCTTTTGGCAATCGTGTTGATCCTCGGACTGGTCCTGCTCGGGTGCGCCCCCGCCATGGGTCCGAAGGAAACCGGCGGAGCGCTGCTCGGCGCCGCCGGCGGCGCGGCGATCGGCTCGCAGATCGGCAGCGGCACGGGGCGTGTCGTCGCCGTCGCGATCGGGACTCTGGCCGGAGCCCTGATCGGCCAGGGGGTCGGCCAGTCCCTCGACCGGGCCGACCAGCTGGCGATGGAGCGCAACGCCCAGTACGCCCTGGAGAACACCCGGACCAACAGCGTTACCTCCTGGCGTAACCCGGACAGCGGCAACTACGGCGCGATCACCCCGGTCGAGACTTACCAGACCGCCAGTGGCCAATACTGCCGTGAATACACGCAGAGCGTGGTGATCGGCGGGGAGAAACAGCAGGCCTACGGGACCGCCTGCCGCCAGGCCGACGGGACGTGGAAAATCATCAAGTGATGAAATGAGCAGCGGGGA
>JAMPXI010000130.1 GCA_023701265.1 Desulfuromonadales bacterium
ATCACCATGACCGATCCGCCTTCGGGGGAGCGTCCCTACGCCGGCTGGCTGTATGGGACAATCGGTCTGGGGGTGGAGTCGGGACGGCAGCTCGACCAGTTCGGCATCACCATCGGCATGGTCGGTCCGGCCTCCCTGGCCGAGGAGAGCCAGAAATTCGTCCACAAGGTCATCGATTCAGACAAACCGGAAGGCTGGGACACGCAACTGCATAACGAGCCGGGGATCGTCCTCACCTATCAACGCAGCTGGCGGGAGCTTGCCGCCAAGACCTTTTTAAAAAACGAGCTGGACTTCGCTCCCCACGTGGGGGGTGCCCTGGGCAACGTCTTCACCTACGCCAACGCGGGGGTGACCCTTCGTTTCGGCCGGCAACTGCCCAACGACTACGGCCCGCCGCGCATCCAGCCTGGCCTGCCGGGCACGTCGGACTTCTCGCCGGTGTCCGATTTCGGCTGGTACCTGTTCGCCGGCATCGACGGGCGGGTGGTGGCGCGCAACATCTTTCTCGATGGCAACACCTTCCGTGACAGCCGCCGCGTGGACAAATATCCGCTGGTCGGTGACCTGCAGTTCGGCCTGGTTCTGGACTGGCCGGACATCCGCCTCAGCTATACCCATGTCCTGCGCACCCGGGAGTTCCAATCCCAGGATGGCGCGGATGATTTCGGTGCCATCAGCGTATCGGTCAAGTTTTAATGCGTAAGCGGGCCACCTTCAGGTAGAGACCGTAATGCCGTTAGTGGATAAGACCGCGACCCGCTCCTATGCCTCTCTGCTGCTCACCTGCTGTGCGGTGAGTTTCGCCTGCTTTCTCGGCTCGTATCTGCGCATCCCGGTGGTGCCGCTCTATGCCGTCGAGATCGGGGCGAGCACCGCCCAGGTCGGGGCGATCAACGCCGCCTTCATGCTGATGGCCGGACTGCTCGCCATCCCTGCAGGGCTCATTTCCGACCGTGTCGGTCGACGTGCGGTCATCCTCGGCGGGCTGCTGATTATTGCCGGCTCCTCTTTCCTGCTCTATCTGAGCACCACCCCCGTCCAAATGATCGGCGTCTATCTCCTCTTTGGCATCGGCTTGGCGGCCTATTCGCCCGCGATGATGTCCTATGTCGCCGACATCGCCCCCCGCACCCATCTCGGACGGGCCTTCGGGATGTACACCATCGCCTCCAACGTCGCCATGATGCTTGGGCCGGCCAGCGGCGGACTGCTCGGACGAATGCTGGGGCTGCGCGCGGTCTTCCTCATCTCGGGAGGGCTCACCCTGATGATGGTTTTTGTGGCCGGCGCCTTCCTGCCGGCCACCGCCACGAAGCCTGGACCTCAGCGTGCCCTCCGCCCCGCCCTCGGCGAATTGCGCCGCAACCGCGGATTCCGCGCCTGTCTGTTGGTGACCCTCGGCGGCTGCTTCGGCTTCGGCGTGTTCCTGACCTTTCTCCCCTTGTACCTTGCCACGCTGGGGATGGATGCCGGTCATGTCGGCCTGGTCTTCGCCGCCCAGGCCCTGGCCAACGCCCTTTCCCGCATCCCTTTCGGGCGCCTGAGCGACCGCATCGCCGATCGCGGCACCCTGGTGATCGGCGGGCTCGTCGGGCTGGCTGCCGCCCTCGCCCTGACCGGCCAGTGCACCGGCCTGCCGGGCCTGTTCGCCTGTGCCGCTCTGCTCGGCGTGAGCATGGGGGTGGCCTTCACCGCCCTGGCCGCCCTGATCGCCGATATCGTTCCACACGAACTGCGCGGGCTGGCCATGGGCGGCTACAATAGCTGCATCTATCTCGGCATGATGGCCAGCGCCACCAGCATGGGCGCGCTCATCGCCCGATTCGGCTTCAAGAGCGGCTTTCTGGCCGCCGGTGCGGCGACGCTGGCATTCACGTTGCTGTTTCGGCGCCTCTACCGCAAGGCGCGGCAGAAGGTCGCGGCGTGAGTTTGCCGCATCTCGGCAAAGGTAATAGCTATTTGTTAACATTCCGGCGACAATATGGTTCTCGGCGGGATAAATTCCGGGTAAGCTGCCGTAAACTCTGAGCGGATGCTGTTCAGACCATAGAATCGGGATGGGGCAGGTAATGAGACGTCAAATTGCTTTGATCGCCATTGTCTTATTGGTATTGCTCACCGGGTGCATGAACACGGCGAAACCGCCAGTAAAAATGACAGGTTCCTACACCATGCAGGCGATTGTCGCAGAGGGGAAATAGCCGTATCGCGCACAACTTCCTCCCTCTCCCTGCCGCCTCCGGCGCCGGGGGCATAATTTCCAGGGTTGAAACGTCTCTAGTAAATGAAACGCTGTAGCAAATACCTTAACTTCATTTAACGCTATTTTCTGCCACCGAAAATGATGGCCACCCGGATCGCCGGGTGGCCATTTCTCGTTGGGCAGTAGAAATAATCTCCTTTGAAAAGTAGCAAGCCGCCCATTGAAGACGTCGGGGTTGATGTTTTAATTGCACATGAAATATGGGCAATTCATGGCGGCTTTTTAACGCAGAACATTCGGGAATGTCTGCGGACAACTGGTCCACAAAGGAAAGGGGGAGTTCCTATGATTAACAAAAGCATTCTCGCACTGGCCCTCACCGTAGCTGTCCCGCTGTTGGTTGTCGCGGGCGCATCCGCAAATGGCAATTTGACTCCCAAAGAGCAACTCGGGAAATTCATGTTCTTCGACACAAGCTTGTCGGCAACGGGCACCCAATCGTGCGCCGACTGTCACGCTCCGGAAGTTGGCTTTACGAGCCCGGACGCCGCTGCAAACGCGGGGGGAGCCGTGCACGAGGGTTCGATACCTTCTCGCTTCGGCAACCGCAAACCACCCACCGCGGCTTATGCTGGCGACAGCCCGATCCTCTCCCATGATGAGGCAGGCGGGTGGTTCGGCGGCATGTTCTGGGACGGGCGTGCAACGGGCAATGTTCTCGGTGACCCGTTGGCCGAACAAGCCCAAGGCCCCTATCTCAATCCCCTCGAGCAGGCTCTTCCCAACGCCCGAACCCTTTGCGTCAATGTCAAGAAGTCGGATTACGCCGACCTCTTTGAGGAAGTGTGGGGACCCGGTTCCCTTGATTGTGCCAAGGCCGTGGCGGATGTCTACCAAAAGATCGGTCAGTCTGTTGCAGCCTATGAGAGAAGCCCCGAGGTCAACCCCTTTAGCTCGAAATTCGATCAGTTCTGGGACAACGCCGCAGCAGCCGGCAAGGATGTCACCAAGATCAAGTGCGGCACTGGCGGGGGCGGCATGGGAGGAGGCGGCATGATGGGCTGCCCCAGCGGTGGCACAGACCCCAATCGCTGGACAATGTTCCGCGGTCTCGGACTCAGTGACGGCGAGTTGCAGGGCCTGGCGGTCTTCAACAGCTCCAACAGTGCGAATTGTGTGTCCTGTCACACGCTTCAGCCTGGTCCCCAAGGGTATCCGCTCTTCACCGACTTCGGTTACGACAACCTTGGCATCCCGAAAAATCCGGCAAACCCCTACTACTCGATGCCGCCTATCTGGAACCCCGATGGGCAGGAGTGGGTAGACTACGGTTTGGGCGGCTACCTGAAAAGCGCAGGCTATGCTCCAGAGGTCTACGAACCGGAGATGGGCAAGGTCAAGGTGCCGACGCTCCGCAACGTGGACTTGCGGCCATCTGCCGATTTTGTCAAAGCATATGGCCACAACGGCTACTTCAAATCGCTGGAGGATATCATCTTCTTCTACCACTGGCGGGCCGCGATGGATGCAGGGATGGGCGGTGGCGGGATGGGCGGCGGCATGGCGACGATGTTCCCACCGCCGGAAGTGGATCAAAACCGTGCCGTTCTCGGGTTCTTCCCGCGCCCGCAAGAGGCAAACCTCGTGCTCTTCCTGAAGACGCTTTCCGACGGCTATTACCAGAAATAGAACTTATGCCCTCGGAAAAGCAGAAATTTCACGAATGATCTTTCCTTTATAATAGGTTTTGACATGACAAGGGGGGGCAATTGCCCCCCCTTGTCATGTACATATTCCTCTCTGCAACAAAATAACCCGGTACACACAAACAAAAAACCCGCCATTTCTAGCGGGTTTCATGGGTGGCACTTGAAGCGCCTTGGATTGTAACCTGGAGCCGCCTGTCGGACTCGAACCGACGACCTGCGCATTACGAATGCGCTGCTCTACCAGCTGAGCTAAGGCGGCATCTGGTTCTCAAGCCTGCATTTTCTAGCATGAAACGGGACGATGTTCAATCCCATTTCGGCAGAAGGGTCAGCCGAGTTTGCCGACTTCGGCCAACAGCCCGTTCAGATCGAGCCCGGTGGCGACCGCCGTCCCCAACCCGTCGCCGTTGCGCCGGTAGAGGTCGAACCGTGGGGTGCGGCTGCCGTCGTCAGCCTTGACCAGTTTGCCGGTTATGATGCCGACGTCGGCCAACTGCGGCTGCGGGCAGCTGTTTGGACAGCCGGAGACCGCCCAGGTCATCGTCCGCGCCTGTGGACCGAGGGCGGCAATGACCTGGCGGGCGACGTCGCGGGTCGGGGCGAGCCCCATGCGGCACTCATGATTGCCGGGGCAGATGCGGCAGGTGATAGCCGTTTCCGCCGTACCGGGAAACAGTCCCTGGCCGGTCAACTCGTTGCGGATCCGCTCAAGAACCGTCTGGTCGGGGAGGAAGAGGGCGAGATCCTGGTTGGCAGTCAGAATAAGCATGCCGTCGCCGTGGACGGCGGCGGCCCTGGCAATCAGGCGCAACTGCGCGGCCTCGATTTCGCCGGCAAAGACCGGGATGTCCAGGCGCACACCATTGCCCACGTCCAGAGCTTCATTCAGCGACGGCTTCGTTGGCGGGGCTGGGACGCAGGCATCCGCGATCAGTTCGCGCAGTCGCTCCCGCCCAAACTCGCGCGCGACATGCTTGAGACGCTTGCCGGCCGGGGCGTGGCGAGCATAGACGCGCACGACCGCCTCGGCCAGCGACAGCAACTCCTCTTCCACAACATTCCGGCACAGCAGGAATCCAGCCTGGGGTTCGCGGCCGAGACCGCCGGCACACCAGACATCGAAACGGCCGTTTCCCGTATGGACAATGCCGAAATCCTGAATCAGGTGGCGGGCGCCGTCGTAGCCGGACTCGACGCCGATCTTGAACTTCTTGGGGAGCCCCTCGAAGTGCGGGTTGCCGGTAAAATGCCGATGCAGTCGACGGACGACGCGCTGGACGGTGCCGAGGCCGGGGCCGGCGCTGGTGCTGCAGGAGATGCCGCGCACCGCGCCGCCACAGGCGCCACGGGTGGTCAGGCCAACCATTGCCAATTGCCGGAAGATCTCCGGCAGGCGGTCATGCTCCACCCCGTGCAGTTCGACGCTGCCGCGGCAGGTCAGATGCAACCGGCCGTTGCTGAAGCTTTCGGCAAGGATGCAAAGCGCCTCGACCTGGGGGACGGAGAGCACGCTGGCGGGAACCTTCACCCGCAGCATGAGTTGTCCGGCGTCGTTCTGCCGGTAGACGCCGTCGAGGCGCAGTCTCTGGTAGTCGATGGTCATGTCAAATCCCTGCACCCAACAGTTTATCAGGAGCGAGCAGCCCGCCGCCGTACAACTCGGTGACAATACGCTCGGCGATCTCTTCGGCGCTGCCGGCGCCTCCATCGACCGTGATCTCGGCAGCTTCGGGCGCTTCGTAGCTGGTATCGATGCCGCTGACCTCGCCGAGTTCACCGGAACGGATCCGCCGGTAGAGTTCCGGTTCGCGCTCCGCGCAGACGGCCATCGGGGTGTCGACGAAAATCTCCACGAATTCCTCCGCGGCAAAGAGCTCGCGGGCGGTCTGGCGCTCACAGCGAAACGGGGCCGTTGTCGAAACCAGCACGATCAGGCCGGCTTCGGTCAGAACTTTCGCGGTTTCGGCAATGCGTCGGACATGCTCGACCTGATCGGGTGCCTCAAAGCCGAGGTCGCGGTTGAGCCCCAACCGCAGGTTGTCGCCATCGAGCACGTAGGTGTGCCGGCCAAGACAGTATAGCTTTTTCTCCACCAGATTGGCGATGGTTGATTTGCCGGCGCCGGGGAGTCCGGTGAGCCAGAGCACCCTGGCGCGTTGTCCCTTCTGTGTGGCGCGCGCCTGTTTGTCGAGATCGATCTCCGGCCAGTGACCGACGGCGCGCTGTAAAGCCGTATTGATCATCCCGGCGCCGACGGTGGCGTTGGTCAGGCGGTCGATGAGGATGAAGCTGCCGGTGGCGCGATTGTCCTGGTAGGGGTCGAAGGCCAGGGCCTTGCCCAGCGCCAGGTTGCACACGCCCACCTCGTTTAGCTGCAGGGTTCTCCCCGGCTCCTGCTGCAGGGTGTTGACGTTGACCTTGCACTTGAGCGTGCTGACCTGGGCCGGTACCACGGCCGCGCCGCTCTTGAGCAGGTAGCTGCGGCCGGGGAGCAGCGGTTCCTCGTGCAGCCAAACCACCCGCGCTTCAAACTGGTCGGCATGGGCTGGGCGGGTTTGCGGTTCGCTGAGCAGATCGCCCCGGCTGATGTCGATCTCGTCGGTGAGCGTCAGCGTCACCGCCTGCCCGGCGACCGCCTCGTCCAGGTCGCCGTCCATGGTGACGATCCGCGCCACCTTGCTGCTCTTCCCGGACGAGGGAACCAGAATCTCGTCGCCGGGACGGATCCGCCCCGAAGCGATGGTGCCGGCGAAGCCGCGGAAATCGAGGTTCGGGCGGTTGACCCACTGCACCGGCAGGCGGAACGGTTTGCTCTGGCTCTCGTCATCGACCTGTACGCTCTCCAGGTACTCCATCAGCGTCGGCCCAACGTGCCACGGCGTGCGTTCGCTGTCGGTCAAAACGTTGTCGCCGTTCAGGGCCGAGATCGGGATCGCGGTGATGTCGGCAAAGCCCAGCTCCTTGGCGAACGCCTCGTACTCCTCACGAATCGCATGAAAGCGTGACGCCGAATAGTCCACCAGGTCCATCTTGTTGATCGCCAGCACCACGTGGCGGATCCCCACCAGCGACACCAGATAGCTGTGCCGCCGGGTCTGGGTCAGCACCCCCTTGCGGGCATCAATGAGAATGATGGCGACCTGAGCGGTGGAGGCGCCGGTCACCATGTTGCGGGTGTACTGCTCGTGCCCCGGCGTGTCGGCGACGATGAACTTGCGCTTGTCGGTGGAGAAGAAGCGGTA
>JAMPXI010000013.1 GCA_023701265.1 Desulfuromonadales bacterium
CGGACCGGCCGCAGGCTTATCACGTGATTACTTGCGTACCGGCACAAAATTCTTGGCAACGATCGCCTGTCCTTCGGAGGAAAGCATGAAAGTTACAAATTCCTTAACTTCATCCTTGGGCAACCCTTTGGTAACCAGCAGCAGCGGCCGGGAAATCAGGTAAGCGCCGGACTGTATATTCTTGTCATCAGGAGCAAGACCATTGAGCGAGACAGCCTTGACCTTGGCCTGCACATCGCTGCTAGTCGCCGCCAGCAGCCCGAGGCTGACCGTGCAGATGCCGTTGGGGGTGTTGGCCAGGTCGATGATCTGGTCGCGAGGTAAATCGATCTGCTTGAAGCCCGGACCAAAGGCCGCGCCGTCGAGAACCAGTTCCTGGAACATTTCGATGGTCGCCCGCTTGCCGGTAAGAATTTCGGTATTAGGGGTGATCGGCGCGTCCTTGCCGCCAACTTCCTTCCAGTTCTTGATCTGTCCGGTGAAGATCCCCTTGAGCTGCTCCTTGGTCAGATCCTTGACCGGATTGTCCTTGTGGATAAAGACGGCAATCGCATCGTAGCCGATGGTGGTGCCGATCAGCTTGTCCTTCTTCTCTTCGGGTTTGAGTGGGCGCGAGGCACCGGCCAGAGGAACCTCACCGGCAAGCAGCGCCTTGATGCCTTTTCCGGAACCGGGCTCGTCCACTTTGGTGAACTTGATGCCGGTCTTGGCCTCGAAGGCTGACACCGCACCGGCCTTCATAACCGAGGTGCCAATGGTGGAGGAACCGCTGTAGCTGATTTCGGCGGCCAGGGCCGGAACGGCCGCAATGACAAAGACCAGCAGGATCATCAGCGCAACAAGTTTTTTCATACCTTACTCTCCTTTTGGTGGTGGTGTTGGCAGTGACTCCGGAGCTTCCGGAGCCGCCGTGACTATTGAATTCAGCCGTTGGCTAACGAGTGATTATATTAATTCAATTATCGTGCCCTAACACTTTTCTCGGGTGACATGCTCCAAGCGACTGAATTATCGGCACCCGTTCTGCGGACGGCCGCAATAAAAACAACGGAGCAGTTATCCTCCCCTGCCAAATAGCGACAAATTCACTCCAAATAACCGGAATGGCCTAAACCTCCGCGACGGCCCCCGTTTCCTGCACCAGCGTCAACTCCTCACTGCTGAACACCCGGTCGATCTCCAGCAGGATCAGGAACTGGTCGTCCAACTTCCCCATGCCGGCAATGAATTCGGTCTTCAGCTTCGTTCCCAGGCGCGGCGCCGGCTCGATCAGATCGTCGCGCAACTCCAGCACCTCGCGAACCGAATCCGCCAACCCGCCCACGGTCAGCACCTCGCCGTCAACCTGCACCTCAATCACGATGATGCAGCTGTCCCGCGTGGTCTCGGCCTTTGGCAACCCCATCTTCACCCGCAAGTCGACGACCGGCACCACCTGGCCGCGCAGGTTGATCACCCCGAGCAAGTAGTCCGGCGTCTGCGGCACCTTGGTCACCGGCACCAGGTCGAGAATCTCCCGGGCCCGCGTCACCTCAACGCCGAACAACTCTTCGCCGAGGCAGAAGGTCACGTACTGTCGGCTCTCGCCAGTCTCCGCCGCCATGAGTTCCCCCCCTTTCAATACTGTTCGAATTCTTCGTCCAGGTCATCCCGGCGGCCGGCGGCTTCCATGGGTTTTCTGGCCCCACTCCTGCTTCCCACAGGCATCTGCAAATGGGCAACCTGCGGCTGAGCCTTGCGCTGGGCGCCCTTGTAGCTTACCCGACCGCGGGAGGCCTCATCGACGACGAAGAATCCGATCATCTCCGCCAACTGCTCGGCCTGGCCGGACAACTCCTCGGCCGTGGATGCCATCTCCTCGGAGGCAGAAGCATTCTGCTGGATGACCGAATCGAGCTGCTGGATGCTCTTGCTGATCTGCTCGGCCCCGGCATCCTGTTCGCGGCTGGCGGCGGCGATCTCCTGCACCAGTTCGGCGGTCTTCTGGATGTTCGGCACAATCGCGGTCAGCATCCGTCCGGCCAACTCCGCCACCGCCACACTGCTGGTTGACAATTCATTGATCTCACCGGCGGCCTTCTGGCTGCGTTCGGCCAGCTTGCGCACTTCGGCCGCCACGACCGCAAAACCCCTGCCGTGTTCACCGGCCCGCGCTGCTTCAATGGCCGCGTTCAGCGCCAACAGGTTGGTCTGCCGCGCGATCTCCTCGATGATGTTGATCTTGGCAGCAATCTCCTTCATCGCCTTGACCGTATCCGCCACCGATTTGCCGCCCTCGGCGGCATCCTTTGCCGACTGGATGGCGATCTTCTCGGTCTGCACGGCGTTGTCGGCGTTCTGGCGGATGTTGGCGGTCATCTGCTCGATGCTGGATGAGGCTTCTTCGGCGGCCGCCGCCTGTTCGCTGGCCCCCTGCGACATCTCTTCCGAGGAGGCGCTCATTGCCTGCGAGCCGGAAGAAACATTCTCGATGGCGCCGCGCACCTGGCCGATCACGTCGCGCAGCTTGGTTGCCATGTTCGAAAGCGCCCTGCCGAGCTGGTCCTTCTCCGAGGAGAGCTTGACATCGACTGTCAGATTCCCCTTGGCGATCTCCCCAGCCACATCGGCCTGCCTGGCCAGGCTCTCGGCCATGCCGTCGAGGGCAGTGGCCAACTGGCCGATCTCGTCCTTGCGCTGCATATTCAGACGAGCGCTGAAATCACCCCTGGCCACTTCCTCGGCAAGCTGCACCCCCTTGGCCATCGGCCGGGCGATGCTGCGGGCAATCAGGAAACCGAACACCATCGAGATGACAATGGCAAACAGCACGACCACGACTGCAACGATTTTGAGTTTGGCGGCCATGGCCGTGGCTTCGGCGGTCCGGTCATCCGCCAGTTTGTCGGCCATCTGAAAGATCTGGTCCATCTGCTCCATCAGATCGTTGAACGCCACGCGACTATCTCCGAAGGCGATGTCACTGGCATTTTCCAGGTGCGCCATGGCAGCACGCTCCTGCTCACTGGCCACTTGGACATTCAGTCGCTCGACGTTGATTTGGGAGAGTTCGGCAACCAGCTGCTCATGGGTTTTGCGCCACTCAGGGAGAATCTGCTTGGCCTCGTTCCACAGGGTTTGCTCCTCCGTCTCCTTTTCGACCTTGTCGTAGATGTTCCAACCCTCCTCGAGGTCGGCCCAGCGTTCTTTGAGCTTGCCGGCCTCGGCGATGCGGTCCTGGTTGCTGAGAGCCGGATTGATCATGGTGCGCTCGGCAGATTTGACGGCATTCATCCCTTCCATGACCATCCCGATCCCCTTGGTCGCCATCAGGTGGTTCTCGCCGACATCAATCAAACCTTCTTCAACATTGTTGATCCCGTACCAGCCGACGATGCCGACGATGGCGCAGATGGCCGCAACGACCCCGAACGCTCCGACCAGTTTTGCAAATATTTTCATAACGACTCCTCCGCCTGCGAAAAAGGAAAGTCAGCCTCGAACGCGTCCTGACAGGTTAAATGTAAGCTTTTCCTGATACATCACGCTAAACAGGCGCCGGGAGAGGATGGCAAGCCATCGTAGCCCGGCGCCTCACTGCTATTTCAACGTCTCAAGCTTCTGCTCGGCCACAAACCAGAACACCTCCTGATCAAGCAGAACCTGAACCTCACCGTCCTTGATCCTGAAGACGACCCCTTCCAGACCGTCCAGTCTCGAACCATCGTGGATTTTGACCTTGTCGCCGTAATGCAACGGGGCGCGGACGACGGCACTGTGCTCGAGGGTCATTTCCATGCAACCTGTTCTCGCTGCTCGGCCCGTTCGGCCAGTTGCGGCAGGTCGAGGATCAGGGCCACGTGGCCATCGCCGAGGATGGTTGCTCCGGAGATCCCGCTGACCCCGTGATAGAAACGCCCGAGATTCTTGATCACCGTCTGGTGTTCGCCGACCACGTGGTCGACCAGAAAACCGACCCGCTTGCCTTCCAGGCGGGCGATGACCACCTGTTCCATCTCCGGGTGTTCGCCACCGACCGCGAAGGTCTCGCGCAGCGGTATGAAGGGGACGATTTCGTCACGGACATTGACCAGGTCGCGCCCGTGGGTCGCCGCCCTATCCGTCCGGGTCAGGGCGATACACTCCTCGACATCGGCCAGCGGCATGATGAACTGCTCGCCGCCGACGCTGACCATCAGGCCGTCGATGATCGCCAGGGTCAGCGGCAGTTTGAGAGTGAAGCAGCTGCCGCGCCCTGGCTGGCTGCCCACCTCGACGCTGCCGCGCAGGCTTTCGATGGCCTGACGGACCACATCCATGCCGACGCCGCGCCCACTGACGTTCGACACCTGCTCGGCGGTCGAAAAACCGGGGAGGAAGATCAGGTTGAAAATCTCCCGATCGCTCACTTCGGCCTGCGGCGCAAGCAGGCCCCGCTCGATCGCCTTGGCGCGGATCCTGTCGCGGTCGAGCCCCATCCCGTCGTCGGCCACGCTGATCAGCACGTTGGCCCCGGAATGCTCGGCGGACAGGGTGATCCGCCCCTTGGCCGACTTGCCGGCAACGCGGCGGGCTTCGGGAGCTTCGATGCCATGACCGATGCAGTTGCGGATCAGGTGCACCAGCGGGTCGCCAAGGCGTTCGATCACGGTCTTGTCGAGCTCGGTCTCACCCCCTTCGGTGAAGAGCATGACGTCCTTGCCCAGTTCGTCGCCAAGATCGCGAACCAGGCGCTTGAAGCGGCTGAACGTGCTGCCGATCGGCAGCATGCGGATGGTCAGCACCTGGTCGCGCAACTCCCAGGTCAGGCGCTCGACCTCTTCGGCCACCGCCAGCAGGGCGGCATCCTCGCGTCCGTTGGAAAGCTGACTGAGACGGGCCTGGACGGTCACCATTTCGCCGATCAGGTTGACCAGCTTGTCGAGCCGCTCGGACTTGACCCGGATGCTGTCGCTGGTCTCGACCGCCTGCCGCTCCCGGCGCAGACGCTGCACCCGGTCTTGCTCGGCCAGGGCCGAATCGACTTGCCCGCCGGCGACCACACCGGCAGCGATCAACGTTTCCCCAAGACGTTTTTTCTCCGCCAGGAACTTTTCGAGGTCCTCTTCCGGCAGGTCACCGCGTTCGACCAGGATTTCGCCAAGCTTCTTGTAGTCGCCGGCATCGTCGAGCAGGCCGTCAGCATCGATCATCTGCACGCTCAGTTCGCAATCGTCCTCGACAAAAATGAAGACGTCGCGGATGGCGTTTTCGTCCTCGGCGGTCGTCAGGATCACGTCCCAATAGACGTGGCACTCCTCGGGGTCAAGCTGATCGAGGGGGGGAACCTTGTCGAGTTGGGCGACCACCACGGCATCGCCGAGGCGGCAGAGCTCGCCGAGCAGCAGCTGCGGTTGAATTCCCTGGCGGAAGATGCCGGGGCCGGGGCGAAAGCGAATCCGGTAGGTCGACAGCCCCGAGCTGACGCCGTCCGTCAGCAGGCTCGAGCCACCGGCTGATGAGGCAGTCTCTCCCAAACGCTGGCGAAAAGCCGCCAGCAGATGGGACACCCGGGCGGGATCGACGGGCGCACCGCCGAACTCGGCCTCGATCAACAGCCGCAGCAGATCCTTGGCCGCCAGTGTCAGGCTGACCAGTTCGCGGTCGAGGGGATGCTCGCCGGAGCGCACTTCCTCGAAGGTCGTTTCAGCCTCGTGACACAACTCGGCTACGACATCGAACCCGGCCAGGCCGCCGGCTCCCTTGAGGGTATGCAGGGCGCGGAAGACCCGATCGACCAGAGACGTCTCCTCGGGGGTCTCCTCGAGGGCCAGCAGGGCGGCCTCGAGTTCCTGCAGCAACTCGGCCGCTTCGTCGCGGAAGGTATCGGCGATGCTGCTCATGCCGGACAGATCATCCGGATGACAGCCAATAACTGTTCAGGCTTGAACGGCTTGACAATCCACCCGGAAGCACCGGCGGCCTTCCCTTCCTGCTTCTTCTCCGGCTGCGACTCGGTCGTCAGCATGATGATCGGCATGAAGCGGTTTCCCGGACTTTGCCGAACGTGCTTGATCAGGTCGATGCCATCCATGTTCGGCATATTCAGGTCGGTCACCATCATGTCGACTGAAGTCCTGCCCAGCTTGTCAAGAGCATCCTTGCCATCGACCGCCTCGACCACCTCGTAGCCGGCGCCTTCCAGAGTCATTTGCAGAACCTGACGCACCGTCGCTGAATCATCGACAGCCATTACGCGCTTCCCCATGATCTACCTCCCCGTCACATCCCGTGTTAAAAATCCTATCATGGATGATTATTCATACAGCACTAATCATGCCATTTTTATCCAAAAGCAGGGGACATCCCTGCCGATACGGCACAACTCACCACGGACGAAACCTGCCGCTCGCGCCAGTTCACGGGGGCGCTCGCCAATTCCGTCCAACAACAGCTCCTTGCCGTGTGCAACCGCAAAACGATGGGCAGCGCACAGCAACTGCAGACCGGCGATATCGACATCGTTTGCGGTACCGAGATCGAGCACCACCTGCTCGGAGGTTTCGAAGCCCCGCAGGAGTGCTTCGCTGACTTCGCGAACAGCAGCGACGGTCAGTCCTTCTTCAACCATCAGTCTGCCTGTCCGCCGTTTCTCATCACTGGACCATTTCGCCATATTCGTTCACATCCGGGTCAGAAAAGTTCAACATTGCTGCCAAGATCGTCCGCCGAACACACTGGCAGCGGCCGATCGTCCTGGGCATGACTTTCTTTATGCTGTCTTAGAAAGCGATGGTGAATCTCCCGCTCGCTCATCATCGTGTAACGGTTCCGCAGGCTGAGGAGCATATGGTCGTCTTCGACATCCCGTTCCACCGCCCCATGCTCCCGGGCCAAAGCACGAAGCTCTTCGAGCACGGGCTCGGCATGGGCCAGGAACTGCCGGCGGATATCGAGCCCGGCCAGAGCCGCCTGCATTTCTTCACCAAGTTCGGCAACCTGCTGGCCGATCACGGCAATACTGGCATCGAACGACTGACTGACGCCTTCCAGTTGCCCGATCTTGGCACGAGCCTCTTCGAGCAGTGCGCCAAGATCGGATTCGCAGTCGCTGGACTGCTGATCGCGGGCATCGAGTTCCTCGGCCTGGCCGCTGACACGCCGGCAGCCGTCGGCCATGGCCGCGGCATACCGGCCGGCATCCTCGGCGAGCGCCTGAATATTGCCGGCGATCACGGTCAGGCCGGCAGCCCGTACCGAACCATGGGCTGCGCTGACCGCGGCATTCTGAGCCAACAGCTGCATCTCCTCGCCTAGCCGCTCGATCTCCCCGGTCAAATCGGCCACATCGCGCACCGCCTGACAGACCGCGAAAACCGCCTGGCCGGCGGCAAGATGCGTGGTCTGAACCTTTTCAAGACAGAGAGTGACCGCCTGCAGTGACGGGGCGATACGGGCGCACTGCTCGCTGCTGCTGGCAAACAGCGCGGCACGGGTATCGTCGGCGAGAGACTGCACGCCGTTGTGCATTCCCCGGAGATTGTGGCCGAGTCGCTCGATTGCTTCGCAAAATTCGCCGACGGCCAATGCCAGTTGGTCGTGCTGCAACTGACAGACGTCACCGGTTGCCGACTTTGCTCCGGCTTCGGCAAGAAGCACGGCACCCAGCCCGTCAAGCGCCCCGCGGATATGCTGCAGGCGCTGCCGGGTAATGTCCTGGAACTGCAGGGCGGCCACCAGCTCCCCGAAATTCCCGGCCAATTCCGTCGAGCACTGCTGTGTCCGGACAGCATGGTCGGCCGTCTGGACACAATGGGTTGCGACTTTTCCCAACAGCAGGCGGGCCTGCCGGATCTCGCCGTCAGCTTCGAGCAGCGGCCCGACCTGGGCCTGTTCCTCCATAACCATCGCCCGATGTCGCAAGGTGGCCAACACGTCACAGCGTTCGGCAATGTGATCGAGCTTCTCCTGCATCAGGGTGCCGAGATGGTGCAGTTCCTGACCCAAGACCTGGGCTCCCTGCCCATGGCTGCGGGCCGCCTCGATGCGGGTTGCCACGCGCAGGGCCTGTAGAGTCTTGACCACCTTGGTGAGCCCTCGCAGCGGCACCGACAAGGCCTCAACGTCGTGCGCAAGCGTAGCCAGAATCGCGCAGATGATCGTTGACCGGTCATGTGCCTCGGTCAGCCACAGGGCACTGCGTTCGATCAGCAGCTGCAGGCGGGTCACCGTCTGCTCGGCTGATGCGTCTTCTCCGAGCCGCAGCGTCCGCTCCGCCAGGCTGGTCAATACCACCGCGCGCCGGTGTCCATCCCGAACCTGCTCGCCAATCCGCAGAAAAGCCTGTTCGGTCAGCTGATCGATGCCGGCCAGTCGCGTAGACATGGACTGCAGGCGCCGGCCGGCGTCACGGTGCTGAAGCGGAACCGGGAGAAGATCAGGCATCCCCGTTCCCATGAATCAGGTGTTGATCCAATCGATCTCCCGGCAACGATACAGCGCCAAGCAGACTTTCGATCAGCCCGGGGAGCTCACCCATGCAAAACGGCTTATTCAACCAGGCACAGTTGCCGATCATGCGCAGATCCCATTGGTCCGCGTATCGATCCTCGCCAACCAGCAGGATCGGCAGGCTGCCCAGGCCCGGCCGCCAACGCACCTCTTTAATCAGGTCGCCGCTGCCGGTATCGGATGGATCGACGCCGATCACCAAAAGGTCCGGATTTCCGGCGGCCAGCGCACCAGGGACACCGGACGCACCGTCAGCCTCGGCAACCCGATACCCCTGCAACTCCAGGGCAAAACGGAGCATGCCCCGGGCAGCGGCATGCTTATCGATCAAGAGAACGGATTTTGGCACTCTCTTCTCCAGCCAGGCAGAGGTAATGAAACGTCAAAGGTTAAGACGTACCAATATCCGTGCCAAATTATATCCAGGTTATTCGAATTTGCATCTGACGGCGTCATGCTCGTGAAATACAGCGGGCGGGGGGGGGACAGGGGGTGTGGCGATCTTGCTGAATCTTCGCCGTCAAGGCACACTTATGTGACACGGCGCGCAAAGCATGTCACACAAACGCATCAGCCAGATTCCGGCGGGGGGGTAATTCCGTATTCCTCGATCTTGCGGTAGATGGTTCTTCGGCTGATACCGAGCCGACGCGCCGCACGCGCCTTGTTCCCGCCGGCTTTTTCGAGTGCATCCAGGATAATCGCCGCCTCCCCTGCAAGTGGCAGAGGTGCATTGACCGGCGTGTCCTGAAGCTCGCGCGGCAGGTGGGCGATGTCGATCTCCGTCTGGCGGCAGACGACGAAGGCATGCTCGATGGCATGCTGCAATTCGCGGACATTGCCCGGCCATTGGTGGGAGACCAGCACGGCCATCGCATCAGCGGAAAACCCGCTGACCCTGCGGCCGAAGCGTTCATTGAAATGGTCGACAAAATGGTCGACCAGCAGCGGAATATCCTCGCGTCGCTCTCGCAATGGCGGCAACGGGATTTCGACCACCCGCAACCGGTAGTAGAGGTCTTCGCGAAACTCGCCGCGCCGAACTTTTTCCTGCAGGATGCTGTTGGTGGCTGTCACAATCCGCACGTCCACCGGTATCGATTGGCTGCTGCCAACCCGTTCGATCTCCTTGTTCTGCAGCACCCGCAGCAGACGCACCTGCATCGCCGGAGAGACGTCGCCGATCTCGTCAAGAAAGATGGTCCCGCGGTGGGCCAGTTGGAAGCGGCCGGCCTTGTCCTTGAGCGCCCCGGTGAACGCCCCCCGGACATGGCCGAACAATTCGCTTTCCAGCAGGTTTTCCGGCAAAGCGGCGCAGTTGACCTTGATCAGCGGCCCGCTGCGGCGCGGGCTGCGGCAGTGCAGGGCCTCGGCGACCAATTCCTTGCCGGTGCCGCTCTCGCCGGTCACCAGTACGGTCGTATCGACCTCGGCAAGATTTTCGATCAGCTCGTAAACCTGCTGCATGACGGCACTCCGACCGACGATGTGCTCGAAGTTGTACCGCTTCTTCAAATCTCGCTCGAGGTTCTCCAGACGGGTCTCGTCGCGAATGCTGATGACCGCGCCTTGCGCTGAACCGTCACTGTCGGCCCATGGCGCCGCAGCCATCAGCAGGATGCGGGATGGTTGTCCGGACGTTGCCACCTCGAGACGGTATCCATCCACGGCCTTCCCGTCGCCAATCGCACGGCCGGAAAGGTCCCGCAACGGTACGCCGATCGTCTCGGCAAGCCGGGAGAGCGGCAAACCGCCGACTTCACACGGCAGTCCGAGCATGACGATCGCCGCGGCATTGGCCTCAAGCACCACCAGATTACGGTCGATCAGCAGGATCCCCTCGCGCACGCTGCGGAAGATTGCTTCGAGGTGCGCCCGATAGAGTTCGCGCTCTTCGACCACTTCGCGATGGTGCAAGGCCTGGCGAGTGACCCGCAGCAGCGTTTCCTGGCGAAGCGGCTTGGGAATGTAATCGAACGCGCCACGCCGCAGCGCTTCCGTGGCCGTATCGATTTCCGGAGACCCGGTGATCATCACCACCGGGCACAAGGGGAACCTCTGCCGTACCTCGCCGAGCAGATCGAGCCCGCTTTCGCCCCCGAGCTTGATGTCGACAAACACCAGATCGAAGACTTCGCCATCCAGATGGCTCAGCGCTTCGGATGCCGACGCCGCGGCGCGCACCTGGTGGCCGGCGTCCTCGAGGAATGCGGCAAAGGTGAAGCGGATGCTCTCCTCGTCGTCGACGACCAGAATCCGGCGCATCACGCTGCTTTCACGCCGAGTCGGCATTCGCGTCGCGCAATGGCGGCCCTTCATCGCGCAGGACCAGAACCACGCCGGTTTCCCGACCGGCCTGACCGGTCAAGGGGGCCATGGTCAGGCTCACCAGCAGCGGTTGCCCGAGGGTGTTGTGCATTTGCATGCGGTAAATCTCGCCCAGGCAGCGCTGGGTCACGATGTCCTGGAATTGCCGAGCGGTCGAGCAGTCAGTGCTCTGAGACAGTTCGTCGAGTGTCCGGCCGACGACGTCCTTGTCACAGACCAGCATGCGCCGCGCCGAGTCGTTGATGTCGACCAGGCGGAACTGCTCATCGAACACCAGGATCCCCTCTTGAATGCTCTGGAAGACCGCCGCCATCCGCAGCCGGAATGTCTCCTGTTGATCAAGCAGTCCCTTGCGCTCAAGCGCCCGCCGGGCGATACGCAGGAGTTCATCCTGGTGTACCGGCTTGGTCAGGTAGTCGAAGGCTCCGAGCCGGACCGCCTCGGCGGCAGTCGTAACCTCGGGCGCACCGGTAATCATGACGACCGGACAGTTCGGATTGTTTTCACGCACGTGACGCAGTATCTGCATACCGCTTTCACGGCCGAGCAGAATGTCGATGAACACGGCATCGTAGGCTGTGGCCGCGACCAAGTCGAGTGCCACCTTGACCGATGGCGCCGTATCAACCTGATAACCGGCATCGGTCAGGAAGGCATCGAAAGTGAAACGGATGCTCTCCTCGTCATCAACCACCAATATGCGTTGGGGCATTGAGTTCTCCTCCTTGCTGAAAATAGTCAGATCGATGCTGTCTCTGGCAAAGCCGCTGCAATTGCCGGGCCCACCCGTAACTGGTCGGCCGCTCTTCGACACAGTCGTTACCCGTGCGCCGTGGACGTACAGGCCGGGAGATCAACGGTTACTTCGGTCCAGGCACCTTGTTCGCTGGCGATCGACAGCAACCCGTCATGTTTTTTGGCGATTTCGAAGCTGATGCTCAGCCCCAGTCCGGTGCCGATACCGGCCGGCTTGGTGGTGACAAAAGGGGTCATGACCCTTTCGAGCATTTCCGGAGGGATGCCGGTACCGTGATCCCTGACTTTCAATCGCACAAAGGGACGGCCCTCCAGTTCGACCTGCCGTCCATTGATCAGAAGAATCTTGTTGGCATGCGGCTCGGGATATTTCTCGGCAAGGGCGTGGCGGGAGTTGCTGATCAGGTTGAGGAAGAGTTGCTGGATCTGGTGGCTGCGGCTTTCCACCCGAGGCAGGTCGGGCGGCAGATCGATTTGCAGATCGACCGCTTCCTTGCGCAACTGCGATTCACACAGGAGCAGCGCTTCGGCCAGAGCCTCGCGGATCGACACGACCTTCCGGTCGCTGCTCTCCTCATGGGCGAAAATCAACAATTCGCGAACAATGGTCGCAATGCGGTCCCCTTCCTTGATAATCCGCTTTGCCAGGTCATGCTCCCGTGAGCCCTCCGCGGCGCGATTGCAAATCAATTGGGCGTAATTGATCACACCGCTGATCGGATTGTTGATTTCGTGGGCTACGCCGGCAGCCAGTTCGCCCAGGGCCGCCAACTGGCTGGCCCGGCTCCGCTGCCGCTCGCCTTCAAGCTCTTCAGTAATATCTTCGGCAATCAGGACAACCTGAATAACCACGGCCTCACTTTTCACCGGGAAAGCGCGCAGACTCCAGGTCAAGCCTTGCCGATCCACGACTTCTCCGACCTCGCGCCGGCCGGAAGCGAAACAGCGCACGGCCGGACAATTCTGGCACGGCTCAGTGCGGCCAAAGCGGCAGACAAAGCAACGATTGTCATCAGACGGGCCACCGCCAGGCCTCTGGGGTCCGGCGCTTTCACGGTTCGACCAGGCGACCTGCATATCGGGCATCAGCAGATCGATCCGGTCGGTAATTCCCTCGAGCAGCACCGAGAACTGCTGGAACAACTCCTGGTAGCGCAGCTTACCGATGCGTAATGATGCTTCGGCCACTTTGAGCCGGGTCACGTCGGCGAAGGTGACCACGGCGGCATTGACCTCGCCATGCAGCGACCATTGCGGACGGCTGTTCACCTGCAGCCAGATCTCCCGGCCATCGTGCAGGCAGAGTCCCACCACCTGGTTGTCGACCTTGGCGGAGGTGCGCAGGGTGATGCTGGCGGGATACTCATCAGGGGGGCAGGGGGTGCCGTCCTCGTGGATGGCCCGCCACTGCTCGGCCAGGATACTCTGGCCGAGCAGTTCGCTCCGCGAAAGGCAGAGGATCCGTTCCGCAGCTTCGTTGCAATCGGTGATTTTTCCGGCGCGGTCGATAATCAGCAGCCCTTCGCCCATCCCGGTGATCAGCGAGCGAAAACGCTCCTCGCTGGCCCGCAGGAAGGTTTCGCGCTCCATGACCGCCGCCCCCATTTCCAGGAAGTTTGCGGACAGATCGTTCAGTTCGACGAAACTGTTATTCCCCAGCCGCTCCAACCCCTGATAGTCGCCGCGCGTCACCCCCTGGGTGCTGTCGCGCAACGTCAGCAGCGGACGGACCACCTGCCGCGATTGCCAAAAAGCCAGACCACCGCCAAAGACGACCGCTATCAACAACGTGGATATCAAAATGACGCGTAACTGGTAGGCGCCCAGCAAGGCACCTTCACGCGACATGGAGGCATAAACCACCCAACCACATCGCGGGATGACCAGCGCGCTCTCGAGCAGCTTCTGATCCTCATGGAATTTGGTTGCGACCTCCTTGCCGGAACTCAGGGCTGCCTGTACCTCTGGATGGGCAAGATAGTTGGGGGGCTCCAGTGCCGGTTGCTGAGTGGAGTTCACCATCAGCTTGCCGTGACGGTCGATGATCGCGAACGCCTTGTTTTCCGACAGACTTGCACGGCGATCGAGATAAACGGACAGCTGGTCTAGGGCAACGGTTCCCAGCAGATAGCCGTCAGGCAATTTCGCCATGGACATCACCGAGAGTTTGCCGGTCGCCACCGAGACGAAGGGATCGAACCAGACGATGGCAGTGGCATCTTCCGCGACTGGCAAGGCAGGCAGGCGATGCCGGTCGAATTGCGGACCGACTCTGGAAAGATCGTCCAGATAGCTCCGGCGCTGCGCAGCCAGTTTGGCGGGCAAGCTCACACTCCGGACACGCATGTTTTCGTCCATACGGTAGATCGCGTCAAAATGCCTTGATTGATCAGCGACAGCCTGCAGGAATACTTCGACATCCGCTGGGGCCGCGGCCTGCAAGCGCTCGATCAAGCTTCGGCTCATCAGCAGATCTGACTCGGCCTGGCCGAGAAAATCACTAGTCTCGTTACGGATATTGAGGGTTTGTTTATACAGGCGGGCACCGGCCTCATCCAGTTGATGCTTGACCATGTACTGGTAGGCAAACCAGCCGAACAGCAGCAGGGGGAGCGTGGCGGCGGCAATAAAACGCAACCCCAGGACGCTTTGCAGTGTAGAAAGACGGGACATGATCCATCGATGGTAGTGAAGCGTTGACGGATGACCGCCATGACGATGCTTCATGATCCGGCTTCCCGACATGAGCATGTTGGAAGGGGCAAGAAGTTTCGAGCGGACGGCTTGTTGATGGTGCCTTAATTTTCCAGGTTTTTCAATGACAGACTTGTCAGGGGGAGCGATCGAAGCGGTTGTCTCTCCGGTCAGATTTTGCGGTAAACGGACGGGACCATCTGCTGCAGCGGCAGGCTCAGCCCCAGAAGGGTTTCGGAGTGCCCGAGAAACAGGAAGCGGCCGCTTTCGAGGTAGCCGGCGAAACGGGTCAGCAGCCGCTCCTGGGTCGGGCGATCGAAATAAATCAGGACGTTGCGGCAGAAGATGATGTCGAACGACTCGCGCAGGCCGTAATCCGCGTCCATGAAGTTCAGGCGACGGAAACGCACCAGGCTCCTCAGCTCGGGGACGATCCTGACCTGGCGTTGTGCCGAATCCTTGGCCTTGAGCAGATATTTGCGCCGCAAGGCCGGGGGGATCGGCTCGGCTTTCTCCTCGGCATAAACTCCCTTGACGGCCTTGTCGAGGACATCCGTCGAGATGTCAGTGCCAAGGATCTCGAAACTGAAGCCGGGCTGCGTTGCGCGAAACTCGCTGAGCACCATGGCCAGGGTATACGGCTCCTTGCCGGTCGAACAGCCGGCGCTCCATATCCGCAGAGGCCGCGCAAGTCCGGCTTCATCCTTTGCGATCAGGGCCGGGAGGGCGGTCCGGACAAGAAAATCGAAGTGGGCCGGCTCGCGAAAAAAATCGGTCTTGTTGGTGGTGACGACGTCGATAAGCTTGATCAGCTCCCCTTCCGGCTCACGGCCGCTGAAGATCAGTTCGGCATACTCCTCGAAACTGCCCAGGCCGAGACTGCGCAGGCGCTTGCGCAGCCGCGCTTCGAGCATGCTCTGCTTGTGCCCCGGCAGCTTGATCCCGCACTGGTCATAGACCAGCCGGCTGAATCGCTCGAAGTCCCGCTGGGTCAGGCGCAGATCGAAGGTCTTCAGAGATGGGTGCCGATCGGAGCCGGCGTCTTCCTGTATGGTCATCCGCCCCGTCACTCGATAATCTTGATCCGCTGCCCCGGCTGCAGCCTATCGGAGAGCTGCATCTCGTTCATCCAGGCGATGCGCGGCCAGAGGTTCCGGTCGACTGCGTACGCCTGCAGGGCGGCTTCCAGGGTGGCTGCCTTGCCGATCTGCTTGACGGCAATCCGCTGCGGCTTGCGGTTCAGCTTCTCCCGGTCGGTCAAAGGAGCAAAACTGGCGGCAGGCTGGCCAAGCGTCGCGGCCAACCGCGAAAAACCGGCCTCGTCGGCCAGGCCATGGAACATGAAGACTTCGCCGCCCTTCTGGAAAAAATGGGAGATAACCCGGGCCTTTTGCTTGCCGTCGGTCACGGTCGAAACCAGCTCCCGGGCCTGCAGCCCATTGATGAAGCGCTCGGCGGACTGCTGCACGGTGGCATTCATCGACGTGACGAAGGACTGGGCAACCTGCTCGACAGAGCCTTTCTGGATGGCGAACAGGATGACTCCGGCCTTCTGCGGATGGGTCATCTGCGCCTGGCTCCCCTCACGGGAAAAACCCCACTGGGATGGGATGCGGAACTGCACCTGGGATTGCGGCAGGTAGAACCAGTCGCCCTCGCGAAACCCCTGGCGCGGGTCCTCGCCGTAGACCAGGCCATCGATCCGGGCCAGAAAAGCCTCCCGGTTGGTTCGATAGCTCTGCCGGGGGAGTTGATTGCGCCACTGGGCAGTCTGCGCCCGCACAGCGGCTTCGCGGTCAACCGGACTGGGGTGGGTGGAAAACCATTCCGGCAAGCCGCCGCCCTTCTCCCCCTCCAGCACCTCCTGCCGCTGCAGGGTCGTGAAGAAATCGGCCATGCGGTTGGTGTCGTAACCGCCTTTGGACGCATATTCCACGCCGAGAGAGTCGGCCTGACGCTCATCGTCGCGACTGTACTTGAGGAAGAGCAGCCCGGTGCCGGCCTCGAGCATCGGGCCGAGAAGGTTTCCGTAGCTTCCGGCCAGTACCGTACCCAGCTGCACGCCAATATTGGCAAGCAGCGACTGGCTGTAGTTGCGGGCGGAATGGCGGGCGGTGACGTGGCCGATCTCATGAGCCAGAACCCCGGCCAGTTCGGCTTCGTCATTGACTGCAGCCAACAGACCGCGGGTGACAAATACATATCCCCCTGGAGCAGCGAAGGCGTTGACCACCGGAGAATCCATCACCTGGAACTGCCAGTCGAGGGCCGGCCGGTGCGAGGCCTGCGCCAACGGCCTGGCAACACCGCTCACGTAACTTTGCAGGGCGGCGTCGTCATAGACCCCGTATTCCTCATCGACCGACTGCCTGGCCTGGAAGCCAAGCTGCCGCTCCTCCTGTTCGCTGAGAAGCATCAGCTCGCTTCGGCCGGTGACCGGGTTGACGGCACAGCCGCAAAGGCTGGCCAGCACCAGTAACAGCCCACCTGCCGGTTTCCATAACCACGGTATTTTCATCTGCATCACCTCCCGGAAAGATCATCGGGACGAATTCATCAAGGATCATGATAACGGCGGCGGGCTCCTGCGCCAAGGACAAAGCTGCATCCCGCTCTTTGCAAGCATCGGACCGTATGCTAGGATGATTCAATGCAATGTTATTGAATGCCGAGGAAGGATACATTGTCATGCCCAAACTTCATTCCTGCCGACTGCTCGTTCTCGCTGTTCTGACCGCGGTTTTCCTCATTCTGCCCCTCAACTCCGCCCAGGCGCTGACCCAGCGTGACTGGATGATCGTCCTGGTTGACGGCCTGGGCCGCTCGTTCGGATTGCCAGACTCGCCACAACCCGATGATTACCTTAACATTCTGCAGGGGAAGCGCAACCTGCGGTTTGAAGCCGAGAATGTGCACTCCGAAGACGACGAAGTCTCCACCCTGTCGTTTCTCAACTATGGTCCATTCAGCGGTTCCGGATGGCTGCTCGGCACCAGCCGGCCGACCGCAGTCCATCTGCGCTTCGTCCTCCCCCTTGACGGTCGCTATCGACTCAGCGTTGCGGTCCATCTCCCCGGGCACACGTTGAAAGTCGGCGCACAAGGCTTCACTGCTGACGGTGATGCACAGAAATTCTCAAAAGTTGAGGTGGGCGAGGTCGCCTTGACCGCGGGGCACCAGGAAATCATCGTCACCCTGCCACCGGGGGGGGCTCTTGACTATTTTGAGCTGGCCGCTCCCAATCTGCCGCCCATCGCCCCCGACGGCGGTTGGCAGCCGAATGTGGCACTGACTTGGGACGCATTGGCCGTCACGGCTGTCCAGGCGCTCCATCTCGAGAAGGAATTGCCGCTGACCGAGCGGTCGTTGGCCGTCGAGGCGGAGACCCTGTCCGAAACCGGTGGAGCCCAGGTTGTCGAGGATGCGCATCTTGGCCGGCCGAGCGGCGGGCGCTGGCTGCGCACGGCAGCACAGGCAGCCAAGGTCGGCGTGCCGCTGGAGATCGCCCAGGGCGGTTTCTACGACATAGACCTGGCCGTGATGGGGGCAGGGATCGACTTGCTGATCAACGGTCAACAATCCCTGGCCATCGAGGGAAAGCCTTACCTCGCTGCGGTCACAACGCCCCCGGTCTTCCTGCCGAAGGGTCCGAACCACCTGGAAATCACCCTGCCACCGGGCGGCGGCCTCGACCGGATCGCGGCCAAGGCCCGCCAGTCCGACCTGACAGCACTAACCGCAGCTCTCGGCCTGACCCTGGCCGGAGATGCTCCGACCTCCGCCGACCTCGACCGTCTGACCGCCCGCCTTTCATCCGCCGCTCGCTGATCCGTCGTGGCGCCCTACTGGATCCTCGCTGCCTATGCGGCCGGGATCGGCCTGTCCGCATGCGCACCACCGCCATCCGGCAGCTGGCCGATGCTCGCCGCCGCCGCACTGTTGGTGCTCTGGCTCCCCTTGCGCCGCAGCATCTGGGCACTCCCCCTGCTCGCCGCCACCCTCGCCCTGGCCGGCTATCTTTGGGCGCAGCAAGCACTCGAGCCGCCGCGCCGGGCCAACCATGTGTCCCGTTTCGTCACGGCGGAGATGGTGGCGGTGGAAGGCGTGGTACAGCAGGCCGAGCAACTCTGGGACGGCAGCTCCCGCCTCGATGTTGCTGTCGACCGGGTGGGTACCGGCAGCACGGCGGCCCGAGCCGACGGGCTGGTGCGCCTGACTGTCCGCAAAGGCGATCCCGGGGCGGCCCCCGGTGACCGGATCTGCTGGCGGGCGAAACTGCGCAGCCCGCAGCTGTTCGGCACGCCGGGGGAATTCAACTATCCGCGCCACCTGGCCGCACGCGGCATCTATGTTACCTCGGCCATCGGCCGGGGCGCAGACCTGGCGCGAATCTCCTCGCCGGGGCCGGACGGACAACTCTGCGAGCGGCTGCGCAACACGATTGCCGCGCGCATCGCCAAAGCCGTCCCCGGCGACAATGCCGGGCTGGTGCAGACCCTGATCGTCGGCCTGGGCGGCGGCATTTCGCCGGAGTGCCGGCAACTGTTGAGCGACGGCGGCCTCCCGCACCTCTTCTCGATTTCCGGGCTGCATTTCGGCATGCTGGCCATGCTCGCCTACGCCGCAGCCCGCTGGCTCTACAGTCGCAGCGAACGCCTGCTGCTGAGCTGCCCGCCGCGCCGCATCCTGCCGCTATTGCTTCTGCTGCCACTGTTTTTCTATCTGCTCCTGTCCGGCAATGCCGCGCCGACCAAGCGCTCATTCGGGACGATTGCCCTGGCAGCCCTGCTGTTCAGCAGCCACCGGCGCACGCCTCCGCTGGCCCTGCTTTCCACGGTCGCCATCGGCCTGCTGACCCTCTCCCCCCTGAGTCTGTTCGAACCATCCTTCCAACTCTCTTTCGCCGGAGTTGCGGGCTTGATGGTCTGGATGCCGCGCTGGCAACAGCATCTCGACGACAAGCCCTCCTGGATCCGGGGAGGCGGCCTGATGCTGCTGACCACCGTGGCCGCCAGTCTGGCAACCACCCCCCTGGTTTTGTGGCACTTCCACCAGATTGCACCGGCCGGTCTGCTCGCCAACCTGCCCGCCATTCCGCTGGTCACCTGGGGGGCGGTCCCCGCCGGCCTGGCCGGTACGCTGCTGCTCCCGATCTCACCCTGGCTGGCCGACCTGTGCTTCGGGATCGCCGGGCAAGTGGTGGCCCTGACCTTGGCGATCACCAAAGGGTGCCTGGCCCTCCCCGGCATGCAGGCAATCTCCCTGCACATTGCCTGGTATGAGGGGATCGGCGTGCTGCTGCTGACGGCGGCCCTGCTGCCGTTGACCTCCCGCCGGCAGCAGCTGGCACTCATTGGCATTGCCCTGTTGCTGTTGATCATGCCGGCACCGATCGGTTACCGGCTGCGGGTCGTCGCCCTCAGCGTCGGCCAGGGAGACGCCACCCTCCTCTCGCTGGCCGACCGGCATTATCTGGTCGATGGCGGCGGGCTGACCGGTTCCACCATTGACATCGGCGAGCGACTGGTCGCCCCGGCTCTCGGCCGGCTCGGCGCACGGCGGCTGGCAGGGGTCATCCTGACCCACGATCATCCGGACCACAGCGCCGGACTCCCCTTTGTGCTCGAGCACCTGACCGTCGACGGTTTCTGGTCGGCAATCCCCCAGGAGCAACTTGAGCCAAATATTTCCGAGATCCTGATTCGCCGCCAAATCCCCGTACACACCTTGCCGGAAGGGTGGACCACGTTTGGCGGCGGGCACGGCACGGCATTGAACCTGTTCGTGCCTCCGCAGGATGCCGATGATCCGAACGATCGGTCGATTGTCGTCCATGCCGCTGTCGGCGGCGAGGGGGTGCTGCTCCCCGGCGATCTTGCCGTCAAGGGCTTTGACCAATTGTGCGCCGCCGGCATCCCAGAGCCGGTCACCCTGCTCAAACTCCCCCATCACGGCAGCCGCGGCTCGCGGCCGGAACGGTTCCTGGACCGCGTAAAACCCGAGCTGACGTTTGTTTCCGCCGGGCGCGACAATCCCTATCGCCTGCCGCATCCATCCAGCATCACCGCCTGCCGCGAGCGCAATCTTCCGTTGTACCGAACCGACCACCAGGGAACGCTGACCTTCACTTGTGATGGCGACCCTTGGCAAGTGCAGTGTTTCGCAGGGGTTAGCCATTGACGGCCATCAGTGCATCTGTTACTTTTCAGCTCTAGTCAACAGGAGCCGACCGCATGTCAAGATCGACCGTCCTGGTGGTGGACGACGAAGCCTTCTTCCGGCGCCTTTTCAGCGACATCCTCGCCGAAGAGGGGACCTACGAGATCGAAACCGCCGAATCCGGCGAAGCGGCGCTGTCCCGGCTTGCTCGCGGCGGCATCGACGTATTGATCACCGACATGGTCATGCCCGGGATTTGCGGCCTCGATCTGGTCCGGCGCGCCCGCTCCCTCAACAACCCCCCCGAAGTGATCCTCGCCACCGGCAACGCCACGGTGGAATCCGCCATTCAGGCCCTGAAAAACGGCGCCCGCGACTATCTGCTCAAACCATGCAATCCCGAACAGTTGCGCCATGTTGTTCGCACCTGCGTCGAACAGCGACGCCTGCTTGATGAGAACACTCTGCTGCGCAGCCAGATTCGCCTTTACCAAAAAGGCCAGCAACTTTCTTCCCAACTGGATGTCGACACCCTGCTGCACGAAGCCTTGTCCCTGCTTCTCAACGAAACCGGAGAACAGATCCGCGGGCTGGCATTCTTCGCCAGTCAGGAAGTGATCAACCGGGTTATCTGCGGTACCGGCGCGACCGAGGAGCAGGCGCGGAATCTGGCGGGGGTGCTGCTGCCACACGCGCTGACCCTTGGCAAAGGGGGGCGGCTGGAAGCGGCACAGGTGGCCCTGCCGGACGGAGCCCCGGCCGATCTTCGCTGCTTTCTGCTGTTCCCTCTGCAGGCTGACAACGGCATTCAGGGGGCTTTGGTGCTGTTCAACGCCGAGGGGCACCCTTTCCCCGACCGGCTTCCGCACGATGGCCTGGCGTTCCTGGCCGAGCAGGCCGCTCTCGGCTTCCAGAACGCCTGCCAGTACCAGGGAGCCCGTGATCTGATCTACACCGACGACCTGACCGGGTTGTACAACCACCGTTATCTGCAGATCGCCATGGAACAGGAGATCCGCCGCGCCGAGCGCTACGGCCTGGAATTCTCGCTGGCCTTCATTGACCTTGATCTCTTCAAGAACGTCAACGACACCCATGGACACCTGGTCGGCAGCGGCGTGCTGCGTGAGGTCGGAGAGCTTCTGCGCCACTGCGTGCGCGATGCCGACCTGCTGTTCCGTTACGGCGGGGATGAATTCACCGCCCTGCTGGTAGAAACTGACAGCCGCGGCGCCAAAGTGGTGGCCGAGCGTATCCGCAAAGCGATCGAGGAACACCTCTACGATGCCGGTCAGGGGAAAACCTGCCGCGTTACCGCCACGGTCGGTCATGCCACCTACCCGGTCCATGCCACCAACAAGCAGGAACTGATCGATCTCGCCGACCGGGCCATGTACCAAGGGAAGCAATCCCGCAACGTCACGCGCAGTGCGGCGGAGGTTCGGCATTCATAACAGGCTTCCGGCAGGCGTCGCGGGGTTGACGTCTCCCCCCACAATTGGGTAAAAGGATTGCGCCCCGTTCTATGTACGTACGGGGTCTTTGATTTTCTGAGAACTGGAGTGCACTGTTAGTGGCTATCACCGGCATCAAGGGAATGAACGACATTCTGCCCGGCGAAGTTGAAGCCTGGCAGTTTCTGGAAAACAGCGCACGGCAGGTTTTTGCCGCCTTCGGCTACCGCGAAATCCGCGTGCCGGTGGTCGAGAAAACCGAACTGTTCTGCCGCTCCATCGGCGAAACCACCGACATTGTCGAGAAGGAAATGTACACCTTCGCCGACAAGGGCGGCACCTCCATGACCATGCGTCCCGAGGGGACGGCCCCGGTTATCCGTGCCTTCATCGAGCACAAGTTGCACACTCTCGACCCGGTCAGCAAGCTCTACTATCTCGGCCCGATGTTCCGCCATGAGCGGCCGCAGAAAGGCCGCTATCGCCAATTTCACCAGATCGGCGCCGAAGTGATTGGCCTTGACGACCCGAAGATCGACGCCCAGGTTCTGGCCATGCTCAGTCATTTCTTCACCATCGTCGGGATCGATGGCGTCAGCCTGCAGATCAATTCGCTTGGCTGTCCGGAGTGCCGCCCGGCCTACCGCCAGGCACTGTTCACCTTCCTTCAGTCCCGCCTCGGCCAACTGTGCGCCGACTGTCAGCGGCGCGCCGTGACCAACCCTCTGCGAGCACTGGACTGCAAGGTGCCCGGCTGCATTGAGGCAACCGTCGGGGCGCCGGCCGTCGTCGACCATCTCTGCGCCGGCTGTGCCCTCCACTTCGAGGCGGTCCGCGGCCACCTGACCGGCCTCGACGTGCCATTCACGCTCAACCCGCGCATGGTCCGCGGCCTCGACTACTACACCAAGACGACCTTCGAAATGGTGACCGATCGCCTCGGCGCCCAGAGCGCCGTGGCCGCCGGCGGGCGCTACGATCGTCTGGTCGCCGACCTCGGCGGCCCTCCCCTCCCGGGGATCGGCTTCGCCATGGGGGAGGAACGCCTGGCCCTGCTGCTCGGGGCACAAGACGATGCCTCGCCGCGCCCGGCCCTGTTCATCGCCACGCTTGGCGTTGATGCCGAACGCTTCGGTTTCCGCCTGCTGACCCGCCTGCAGCGCCAGGGGATCTACGCCGAGATGGAATACGCCGGCAAGAGCCTCAAGGCACAGTTGCGGCGCGCCGACAAGTTCGGCGCGCAACGGGTGCTGATCCTCGGCGGCGACGAACTGGCACGCGGCGTCGCCCAGTTGCGCGACATGGTCGCCGGCAGCCAGGAGGAAGTGCCGCTGGCCGAACTCGATGCCCGACTCGGGCTGACTGTTTGCGGTTGACGGTTCTCCGAAGCGCTCTATATAATATCAAATTGCCCCGGCTTGACCGGCCGGGCGATCTTCCCGTGAAGGAGTTCTCCCCTTGAGCGATACCCTCGGCACCTGGAAACGTACACACTTCTGCGGCGACCTGCGCAAGGAACAGATCGGCCAGGACGTCACCCTGATGGGCTGGGTCCTGCGCCGCCGCGACCATGGCGGGCTGATCTTCATCGACCTGCGCGACCGCACCGGCCTGGCCCAATTGACTTTTGATCCGGACCTGTGCGCCGACGCCCACAAAGTCGCCGAAGACGTGCGCAACGAGTTCGTCCTGGCGGTCAAGGGGAAGGTCATCCCCCGTCCGCAAGGGACGGTCAACCCGAACATGAAGACCGGCGAGGTGGAGATTCAGGTGACCGAGTGCAAGCTGCTCAACCGCTCCAAGCCGCTGCCGTTCACCCTCGATGAACACAGTGAGGTCGCCGAGAACATCCGCCTCAAGTACCGCTACCTCGACCTGCGCCGCCCGCAGCTGCAGTACAACCTGATCCTGCGCCACCAGGTTTCCCAGGTGACCCGCCAGTACCTGACCGAGAACGGCTTTCTGGAGTTGGAGACGCCGTTCCTGACCAAATCGACCCCGGAAGGGGCCCGCGACTTTCTGGTGCCGTCGCGCATCAACCTCGGCAACTTCTACGCTCTCCCCCAGTCGCCGCAGATTTTCAAGCAGATCCTGATGATCTCCGGCTTCGACCGCTACTTCCAGGTGGTGCGCTGCTTCCGCGACGAGGATCTGCGCGCCGACCGCCAGCCGGAGTTCACCCAGATCGACTGCGAGCTCTCCTTCGTCGACCGTGACGACGTGGTCCGGGTCATGGAAGGGCTGATCGCCCGGATCTTCAAGGACGCCAAGGGGATCGACGTCGAACTGCCGATGCAACGCATGACCTACGCCGAGGCGATCCGCCGCTTCGGGGTCGACAACCCGGACCTGCGTTTCGGCCTGGAACTGATCGACCTGTCCGACCTGGTGAAGAACGCCGGCTTCAAGGTCTTTGCCGACGTCTGCAGCGGGGGTGGCATCGTCAAGGGACTCAACGCCAAGGGCTGCGCCCGCTTCTCCCGCAAGGAGATCGATGAGTTGACCCAATTCGTCGCGATCTACGGCGCCAAGGGTATGGCCTATGTGAAGATCGAGAACGGCGAGTGGCACTCCCCCATCGCCAAGTTCTTCACGGCTGACGAGATCAAGGCGATGAACCAGGCCTTCGGCGCCGAGGAAGGTGACCTGCTGCTGTTCGTCGCCGACAAGCCGAAGGTCGTCAACGACTCCCTCGGCCGCCTGCGCAACCATCTTGCCAAACTGCTCGGCCTGGTCGACAAGGACACCTTCCGTTTCGTCTGGATCACCGATTTCCCGCTGCTGGAGTGGGACGAAGACGATAAGCGCTGGTGCGCGGTGCATCACCCCTTCACCGCGCCAATGGACGAGGATGTCGACTACGTCGAAACCGATCCCGGCCGCTGTCGGGCCAAGGCCTACGACCTGGTACTCAACGGCAGTGAAATCGGCGGCGGCAGCATCCGTATTCATCAGCAGCAGGTGCAGGCGCTGATGTTCCGCATGCTCGGCCTTTCCGAAGAGGAGGCCCGTATGAAGTTCGGCTTCCTGCTCGATGCGCTCGAATACGGCACCCCGCCGCACGGCGGCATCGCCTTCGGCATGGACCGGCTGATCATGCTGCTGACCGGGTCGGATTCGATCCGCGACGTCATTGCCTTCCCGAAGACGCAGAAAGGGGCATGCCTGATGTCGGAGGCACCCAACGCCGTGGACGAAAAACAGCTGCGCGAACTGGGGATCAGACTCGCCGTGGCAGCAAAGCAGCCCTGACCAACTGGACGGATTCCGGCCGACATTTGAACACGGTCCGACGCTTATGCCGATTCGCTGGCTGACCTTTTTCAGTGTGATTTTTCTCCTGGCTGCGTGCGCCAAGCCGCCGCACCAGGAACTGGATGCCACGGAATATCTGGTGGCCCGCGCCTACGGCTACCAGGCTTCCACCTACGCCACGGACGAATACCAGGCAGCGTTCGCCGCCCTGGAGGATGGTCGGAGGCTGTTCGCCGACCGCAATTATCCCGCTGCCCGGGCGGCGCTCGCCTTCTCCCGACAGCATGCTCTGCGCGCCTACAGCCTGACCGGGATGGCCAAGGCGCGCGAGGCGGCCGAAGAGGAGATTCGCCGGGCTGCCGAGGAAGAAGCCCGCCGCAGGGCCGAGGAAGAAGCCCGCCACAAGGCCGAGGAAGAAGCCCGCCACAAGGCCGAGGAAGAAGCCCGCAAGGCCGAGGAGGAGGTCCGCAAGACCGCCGAGGCACGCATGCTCACCGAATACCGGGTTGGCAGCAACGATAACCTGGCGAGCGTGGCCGCCCTGATCGGCGTCTATGGTGATCCGCTGCTCTGGCCGCTGCTCTACCAGGCCAACCGTGACCAGATCAAGGATCCGCAGCACATCTACGTTGGTCAGATCCTTAAAATCCCTCGCGGTTTGTTGGCCAGCGACTTCGAATCCGCGCGACAGAAGGCTCGTGAAGCAGGGCTCTTCGGCCTTCCCCAGAACGGCACCAAACCCGCCCCCACCCGATAAAATATCGTTTTCACAAAGCTGACTGGCACCCATATCCCACTTTCCCAGCACACAAATTCTCCCTTGACACCCTTTTCGCGGTTTGTATACTGTATACACTTTTCGTGGGGGCAGAGGTGTCTTTGCGCCCAAGCGGATCCCGCTGCTGCAATGAGGGGCGAACATGGTTTCGCCTCCGATCAAGACTCTGGCGACACCGTCATAAATAGACCAAGGAGAGAACACACCCATGTCAACGCACAAAATCATCTGGTCAGAAATCGACGAAGCACCCGCACTGGCTACCTACTCCCTGCTCCCGATCATCCAGGCCTTCACCAAGGGCACTGGCGTCGAAGTCGAAACCAGGGACATTTCCCTGGCCGGCAGGATCCTCGCCAACTTCCCCGAATACCTGACCGAGAGTCAGCGCATCCCCGACTTCCTGACCCAACTGGGGGAACTGACCCAGAAAATCGAAGCCAACATCATCAAGCTGCCGAACATCAGCGCCTCCGTCCCGCAACTCAAAGAAGCGATCAAGGAACTGCAGAGCCAGGGCTACAAACTCCCCGATTATCCGGAAGAGCCTAAGGACGCCAAGGAAAAGGAAATCCAGGAGCGTTACTCCAAGTGCCTGGGGAGCGCCGTCAACCCGGTGCTGCGCGAAGGCAACTCCGACCGCCGGGCCCCGCTTGCGGTCAAGGAATATGCCCGCAAGCACCCGAAGACCGTGCCGCTGAGCCCCTGGGCACCGGAATCCAAGGCCCATGTCGCCCACATGACCGGCGGCGACTTCTACAGCAACGAGAAGTCGGTGGTGATGGAGAATGGCGGCGACTTCCGGATCGAACTGGTCGCCGACGGCAAGACCACCGTCCTCAAGGACAAGCTGAGCGCCTCCAATGGCGAGATCCTCTCCGGGACCTTCATGAGCGTCAAGGCGCTGCGGAAGTTCTATGCCGACCAGATCGAGGATGCCAAGAAGACCGGCATCCTGCTGTCGCTGCACCTCAAGGCGACCATGATGAAGATCTCCGACCCGATCATGTTCGGGCACGCCGTGACGGTCTTCTTCAAGGACGTGTTCGACAAGCACGGCGCCACCCTCAAGGAGCTGGGCGTCAACCCCAACCTGGGCCTCGGTGAGCTGTACAAGAAGATTCAGGCCCTGCCGGAAGCCAAGCGCGCCGAGATCGAGGCCGACATCAAGGCGGTCTACGCTCAGCGCCCGGCGCTGGCCATGGTTGATTCCGACAAGGGGATCACCAACCTGCATACCCCCAACGACATCATCGTCGACGCCTCCATGCCGGTCGTGGTTCGCGAAGCCGGCCAGATGTGGAACACCGAGGGGAAACTGCAGGACACCAAGGCGATGATCCCCGACCGCTGCTACGCCACCATGTACAAGGAGATCATCGAGGACTGCCAGAGAAACGGCGCCTTCGATCCGGTCACCATGGGCTCGGTCCCCAACGTCGGCCTGATGGCCCAGAAGGCCGAGGAGTACGGCTCCCACCCCACCACCTTCGAAATCCCGGCCAACGGCACCATGCGCGTGGTCGCGGCCGATGGCAAGGTACTGATGGAGCACGCTGTCGAAGCGAGTGACATCTGGCGTCTGTCGCGGGTCAAGGACATCCCGATCCAGGACTGGGTCAAGCTGGCCGTGAACCGCGCCCGGGCCACCGGCGCCCCGGCGGTCTTCTGGCTCGACAAGAACCGGGCGCACGACACCAACGTCATCGCCAAGGTCGAGAAATACCTGAAGAACCATGACACCAAGGGGCTGGAGTTCCACATCATGGCGCCGGTCGAGGCGATGAAGTTCTCCCTGGCCCGGATCCGCAAAGGGCAGGACACCATCTCGGTCACCGGCAACGTGCTGCGCGACTATCTGACCGACCTCTTCCCGATCATGGAACTGGGTACCAGCGCCAAGATGCTCTCCATCGTCCCGCTGTTGGCCGGCGGCGGCCTGTTCGAGACCGGTGCCGGCGGCTCGGCCCCCAAGCACGTCCAGCAGTTCGTCAAGGAAGGCTACCTGCGCTGGGATTCGCTCGGCGAGTTCTCCGCCTTCGGGGCATCCCTGGAACACCTTGGCGCCACCTTCGACAATGCCAAGGCCAAGTTGCTGGGTGAAACCATGGACCAGGCCCTCGCCAAGTTCCTCGACAACAACAAGTCGCCGGCCCGCAAGGTCGGCCAGATCGACAACCGCGGCAGCCACTTCTATTTCGCCCTCTACTGGGCCGAGGCCCTGGCCGCGCAGAATCAGGACAAGGAACTGCAGGCCAAGTTCGCCAAGGTCGCTAAACAGCTGGCGGACAACGAGGCGAAAATCAACGAGGAACTGCTCGGCGCCCAGGGCAAGCCGGTCGACATGGGCGGCTACTATCACCCGGACAAGCAGAAGGTGGCCAAAGCCATGCGCCCCAGCGCCACCCTGAACGCGATCATCGACAGCATCTAGTCAACTCAGGCGGGACGGAGCCGATCGGCTCCGTCCCTATCCTATTTTCCAACATCAAGGAGAGAGACAATGGCGAGACCGAAAATTGCGTTGATCGGTGGTGGGCAGATTGGTGGCGTGCTGGCGCAGCTCTGCGCACTGCGCGAGTTGGGCGACGTGGTGATGTTCGATATCGTCGAGGGACTTCCCCAGGGGAAGATGCTCGACATCGCCGAGGCCGCCCCGGTTGACGGCTTCGACGTGTGCCTGAAAGGGACCAACAGCTACGAGGACATCAAGGGCTCCGACGTGGTTATCGTCACCGCCGGCCTGCCGCGCAAGCCGGGGATGAGCCGCGACGACCTGATCGAAGTCAACTCCAAGATCATGACCTCGGTCGCCGAAGGGATCAAGAAGTTCGCCCCGAAAGCGTTCGTCATCGTCATCTCCAACCCGCTTGACGCCATGGTGACCCTCTGCCAGAAGATCACCGGCTTCCCCTACCACCGCGTTGTCGGTCAGGCCGGCGTGCTCGACTCGGCCCGCTTCCAGGCCTTCATCGCCTGGGAACTGGGCGTGTCGGTGAAGGACGTCAACGCCATGACCCTCGGCGGCCACGGCGACGACATGGTTCCCCTGATCCGCTATGCCAGCGTCCAGGGCATTCCGGTCATGGAACTGCTGGAGAAGAAATACAAATCCAAGAAAAAAGCCCAGGACGTCATGGACGCCATGGTCAAGCGCACCCGCGGTGCCGGTGGCGAAGTCGTGGCCCTGCTCAAGACCGGTTCGGCCTTCTACTCCCCGGCTTCCTCGGCGATCGCCATGGCTGAATCGTTCCTCAAGGACCAGAAGCGCGTTCTGCCGACCTGCGTCTATCTGAATGGCGAATTCGGCGTGAAAGGCTACTACGTCGGCGTACCGGTTGTCATCGGCGCGAAAGGTGCCGAGCGCATCCTCGAGGTCAAACTCGACGCCTCCGAACAGGCGATGATGGACAAGTCGGTGGCCGCCGTCAAAGGGTTGGTCGACAGCATGAAGTAACGGATACCGGACCCCCGGTCGGAAGAAGGGCAATGGCGACATTGCCCTTCTTTTTATGCTTTTTGGGTTGATTGCCGACACAAAAAGATTCCTTAACAATGAGTGCATTTTGATATGGCATCGTAACAGTGTTTATGATAACGTTTCGTCGTTTTTCCGGATACTTCAAGGTGCCGGAAAAGTTTCAGCAAAACTAAAAAAAGGAGACCAACCGGAATGAGCAGCGCCAGACTCGAAGTCATCGAACGCAACTGCAAGGGATGCAGCATCTGCGTCGAGTTCTGCCCGAAGAACGTCCTGGAGATGGATGTCTTTCTGGTGAAAGTCGCACGCCCCGAAGACTGTATCAAGTGCATGCAGTGCGAGCTGTTGTGCCCGGACTTTGCCATCAAGGTCCACGACGCCTGACAACCATTTATTTCCCATCCAAGGAGAGTAATCGTGGCTAAAAAAGTTGCCTTGTTGCAGGGGAACCAGGCTTGTGCCGCTGGCGCTATGTATGCCGGCTGCACATTCTTTGCGGGTTACCCCATCACCCCGTCGACCGAGGTCGCCGAGGAGTTGTCGATTTCGCTGCCGACCATCGGCGGCAAGTTCATCCAGATGGAAGACGAAATCGCCGCCATGGCGGCGGTCATCGGCGCCTCCCTGACCGGTGCCAAGTCGATCACCGCGACCTCCGGTCCGGGCGTCTCCCTCAAGCAGGAACTGATCGGCTATGCCTGCATCGCCGAAGTCCCCTGCGTCATCATCAACGTCATGCGCGGCGGCCCCTCCACCGGGATGCCGACCGGCCCCGGCCAGTCCGACGTCATGCAGGCCATGTGGGGAACCCACGGCGACCACGCCGCCATCGCCCTGGTGCCGAGCTCGGTGCAGGAGATCTTCACCGAAACCGTGCGCGCCTTCAACCTGGCCGAGAAATACCGCATGCCGGTGCAGGTGCTCTTCGACGAGATCGTCGGCCACATGCGCGAGCGCATCGTCTTCCCCGAACCGGGCGAACTCGAAATCATCAACCGCGCCGCGCCGACCGACCCCCCGGAAACCTACAAGCCGTACGATGCCACCAAGGGGCAGGTTCCACCCTTGGCCTCTTTCGGTTCCGGCTACAAGTTCCACGTCACCGGCCTGAACAAGGCCGCCGACGGCTTCCCGACCACCAAGGCCGAGTACGTCGATGCCGAAGAGCGCCGGCAGGTCAACAAGGTCAACGACCACGCTGCCGCCATCGAGAGCAACGAGGAGTATCTGACCGAGGACGCCGAAGTGCTGGTCTGGGCCTACGGCTCCACTGCGCGTTCGGCCCGCTACGCGGTCAACGAACTGCGCAAAGAAGGGATCAAGGCCGGCCTGTTCCGTCCGATCACCCTCTGGCCTTTCCCCGCGAAGCGCACTGCCGAGTTGGCCAAGCAGTGCAAGGCAATTGTCGTTTCCGAGATGAACCTCGGCCAGATGATCCACGAAGTCGAGCGCGCCGCCAAAGGGAATTGCACCGTGGTTGGCGAGTTCCGCGTCGACGGCGAGCCGATCAACCCGGGCCAGATTGCTGCCAAAGTCAAGGAGGTCATGTAATGGCTTACGATTATGATAAATCGATCCGCCCGGGCAAGCTGCCGCACATCTGGTGCCCCGGCTGCGGTCACGGCATTGTCATGAAGGGTCTGATCCGCGCCATGGATACCTGCGGCCTGGATCGGAAGAACACGGCCATCGTCTCCGGGATCGGCTGCGCCAGCCGCCTTCCCGGCTACCTCGACGCCTGCACCCTGCACACCGCCCACGGCCGCGCCGCAGCCTTCGCCACCGGCGTGAAGATGGCCAAACCGGAGATGACCGTGATCTGCTGCGGCGGTGACGGCGACGGCACCGCCATCGGCGGCAACCACTTCATCCATGCCTGCCGCCGCAACATCGACATGACCTACGTGATCATGAACAACTTCATCTACGGGATGACCGGCGGCCAGTTCTCGCCGTGCACCCCGACCGGCGCCAAGGCGTCGACCACCCCCTATGGCAACCCCGATCCGGTTTTCGATATCTCCAAGCTGGCCATCGGCGCCGGCGCCACCTTCGTGGCCCGCACCACCGCCGCCCACCCGCGCGAGATCGACAAGCTGATCACCATGGGGATCAAGCACAAGGGGATGGCGATCATCGAAGTGCTCGACGACTGCCCGACCACCTACGGCCGGCGCAACAAGTTCCGCTCGGTGGTCGATATGATGAAGCATCTCAAGGCCAATGCGGTCCCGGCCGTGGCGGCATCGAAGCTGACCGCCGAGCAGCTGCAAGGGAAATTCCTCACCGGCATCCTCTTCCAGGAAGAGCGCCCGGAGTACTGCGCACAGTACGCCGAAGTCATCAAGAAGGCGCAAGCCTGATCACCCGCACAAGGAGATTTCAATATGTCGCAACGTTACGAAATCCGCTTTTCCGGTGCCGGTGGTCAGGGTCTGATCACTGCCGGAATCATTCTGGCTGAAGCCGCCTCGATCATCGAGGGTAAAAGCGCCGTGCAGTCGCAGAGCTACGGTCCGGAAGCCCGCGGCGGCGCCTCCAAGTCGGAAGTCATCATCTCCGACGCTCCGATCGACTATCCGAAGGCGACCATCGTCGACGCCTGCCTGGCGATGACCCAGGAAGCCGCCGACAAGTACGCCAACGGCATCAAGGAAGGCGGCCTGCTGCTGCTGGATGCCGACTACGTCCAGAAGACCCCGGTCGGCAACTTCAAGGTCTACCGCCTGCCGATCATGCGTATCGCCAAGGTCGACGTCGGCCGCGAGATCGTCGCCAACGTGGTGGCTCTCGGCGCCGTGGTCGGCATGACCGGCGTCGTCTCCCGCGAAGCCGCAGAAGAAGCCGTGCTCCGCAAGGTGCCCGAAGCTTTCAAGGAACTTAACAAGAAAGCGTTCAACCTTGGCTTCGAAAAAGGCAAGGAACTGCTCAACTAGAGCGTTATCCGTCTTTGCATGACCAAAGGGCCCGGCAGGCAACTGCCGGGCCTTTTGACTCACCGGCAGCAAGCTATACAACCCTGCAGTTTTTTCGTATAGTTAGCGCATGCGGCCGGGTTGGGTTGCGTGATCGGCTATTGGCCGCACCATTTTCTGGGGGTTCACCATGCGCTTCGCGCCATTTCTCCTTATCTGCCTGCTACTGTCAGCCCCCTCACTGGCGGCCGATGAAATTCCTGCCGGGCAACCGCAACCCGTCGAACTTGAATTCGGCGGCTACCGGTTCGGCCAGAGTCCCGCGGCCAACATGGTCTGCTTCAGCGGCAACTGCAAATCGCAAGCCCCCGGCGGCGACGGGCGCGTCACCTTCCCCTTCTCCATCTACGAGACTCCGGGGGCGGTCAGTACGCAGACCGGGATGACTGTCGTCAATGCCCGCTACAACTTCTGGGAGGATCGCCTGTACCGGGTTTTCTTCCAGGTTGACTGCACTCCGCTGAGCACCGAAGAGTGCCTTGACGACATAGTCAAGAGCCTGGATCGGGAATACGGGCTGACACCTCTCGCCACAAGTGATTCCGAGCAATTTGTCTTGGGAAGACGGTCCATCACCAAGGAGTTCATCCTGGACGCGGGGGCCTTTGTGAAAATCCGGGCGGTCCGCCTCGATAGCGGCTGGCAGAACCCGGCGGTCGACATTGTTGACAGGGGGGTTGCCGACAAGGCCGGTTCGACCCTCAATCCCAAGTTTACCCCGAAGAATATCCCTCTCCCCAAGAACTTCGGGAAAGAGCAGACCGAATAACCTCACGGAGAGTTCGGTGCCGGTCTACGAATTTTATTGCAGCGACTGTCATGCCGTCTTCAATTTCCTGTCGCGCCAGGTGAATACCGACAAGCGCCCAACCTGTCCGCGCTGCGGCCGACCGGAACTGGAACGGCAGGTGTCCCGCTTTGCCATCTCCAAAAACCGCCCGGAGCCGGATGCCGATGGACTCCCCGCCGGACTGGATGAGGAGAAGATGGAGCAGGCGATGATGGCGTTGGCCGGGGAGATGGAGGGGGTCGATGAAAACGATCCTCGCGCCATGGCGCGCTTCATGCGCAAGTTCTCGGAGATGACCGGCATGAGTCTCGGTGGCGCAGCGGAAGAAGCCATGCGCCGCCTTGCGGCCGGCGAGGATCCCGAGCAGATCGAAACGGAGCTGGGCGAGCTGTTTGGCGATGGCGACAATCTGGACGGGCTGTTCGGCAAGGAGCGGTTGGCAAAAATCAAGCGCCGGCTGGCCCCGCCGGAGCATGATGAGACGCTTTACACCATGTAGGGGTGGACGGCGTCCGCCCTGGGCGCATGCCATGCGCGCCTACGTTACGAAATCAAAAGGGGACAGAATTGAATTCTGTCCCCGTCGTGTTTTTGTAGGGGCGTGATTCATCACGCCCAGGGCGCAATAAATTGCGCCCCTACCCCGCCTCGGCAATACACCTCTCCGCCAACGCCACGCTCTCTTTGCTGCCGATGAAAATCGGCGCCCGATCCTCGATACTCTCCGGCTGCAGATCGAGGATCCGGCCGCGCCCGGTGGAGGCTGCGCCGCCGGCCTGCTCGATGAGGTAGGCCATCGGATTGAGTTCGTAGAGCACCCGCAGCTTGCCGTCGGGGGCATCGTTGAGGTGCGGATACATGAAAACCCCGTTGCGCTTCATCAGCACCTGGTTGATGTCGGGAACGAAGCCCCCGGAATAGCGCAGCTTGGCACCGCCGGATTCCAGCTGTTGGGCGAACTTTTCGGTCCCGGCGGAATACTTGTTGCGCAGGCCGCCCGGCGAATAGATCTTGGCCGGTCCGTTGCTCATGCGGATGTTCTCGTGATTGAGAGTGTACTCCATGAGGCTGTTCATGGCGAACTCATGCACCCCGCGGCCAGTGGAGTAAA
>JAMPXI010000131.1 GCA_023701265.1 Desulfuromonadales bacterium
CTCGCTAACTCGCTAACTCGCTAACTCGCTTTGCAGCCAGCTTCTTCTCCCACGCCCACGCCGTTTTCAGAATAAATTCCAGATCATCATGCTGCTGCCGCCAGTTGAGGAGTCGGCGGATCTTGTCGCTGGCGGCGACCAATTCCGCCGGATCCCCTTCTCGCCGACCGACTGCTTCGACAGGGAAATCGATGCCGGTCACCTGCCTGGCCATCGCCACCACCTCGTTCACCGAGAAGCCGCGCCCGTAGCCGCAGTTGCAAACCGTGCTCGCTCCGCCGTCGGCCAGGTAGCCGAGGGCGTCGAGGTGAGCCCGGGCCAGGTCGGCGATGTGGATGTAGTCGCGGATACAGGTGCCGTCAGGCGTCGGATAGTCGGTGCCAAATACCTGCAACTTGGGAAAGATGCCGAGTGCCGTTTTCAATGCACGGGTGATCAGATGGGTCGGGTTGGCGTAGTCCTGTCCGAGTCTCGCCTGCGGATCGGCCCCGGCCACGTTGAAATAGCGCAGCGATACGTAGCGGAACGCCCCATCAGCCGCGGCCAGATCGAACAGCATCCGTTCGGTGACCAGCTTTGAAGCACCGTAAGGGTTGATCGGGGCGAGGGTTGCCTCCTCGTCGACCGGCACCACCGGCGGGTTGCCGTAGACCGCCGCCGTCGAGGAGAAAATGAAGCGGCCGATGCCAGCCGCGCGCACCGCCTCCAGCAGGTTCAAGGCGTTGGCGCTGTTGTTGCGGTAGTATTTCAGGGGGTCGCGCACACTCTCGCCAACCTCGATCGAGGCGGCAAAGTGCATGACCGCATCCGGCCGGAAGCGCTCCAGCGTCGCCGCCAGCAGTGCCCGGTCGGCCAGGTCCCCCACCACCAGTTCGCCATGCAGCACCGCACCGCGGTTGCCGGTCGAGAGGTTGTCGTAGACCATCACCTCATGTCCGGCCTCCCCCAGCGCAAGCACCACGTGCGAGCCGATGTAACCCGCCCCGCCTGTCACAAAAACCTTCATATCACTTTCAGCCCTTTCACCCCTGGCAATCTTGCTCGAAAACCTTATTAGCCGCAGATCAAGGCGGATCAATTCGGATCAAAAACCTTGAAATCGCAATTTACAGGGATGAACAGGATGAAAACCATAAGCTATATTTATGGATTTTGCATTTATCCTGCCTATCCTGCATATCCTTGTTGATCGATTTTCGATTTATCCGCCTTTATCCGCATTTATCTGCGGCTAATGATTTACGGGGTTGAATAATACCCTCTATACCATTCCACAAACCGCCCTACCCCTTCTTCGATCGATGTGGCCGGTTTGAATCCGACATCCCTGACCAGGTCATCGACGTCCGCGTAGGTCGCCGGAACATCTCCCGGTTGAATCGGCAGGATGTTCTTCTCCGCCTTCCTGCCGAGGGCGTCTTCCAGTACCTCGATCAAGTGCATCAGCTCCACCGGGTTGTGGTTGCCAATGTTGTAGAGCCGGTAGGGAGCCGCGCTGGTGCCGGGGTCGGGCTTCGCCCCGCTCCATTGCGGGTTCGGCAGTGCCGTCCGGTCGGCCACCCTGATCACCCCTTCGACGATGTCGTCGATGTAGGTGAAATCACGGCGCATTCTGCCGTGGTTGAAGACATCGATCGGCTGTCCCGCAAGGATCGCCCGGGTGAAGAGGAACAACGCCATGTCCGGACGCCCCCACGGGCCGTAGACGGTGAAGAAGCGCAGCCCGGTGGTCGGCAGGTTGTAGAGATGGCTGTAGGTGTGCGCCATCAGCTCGTTGGCCTTCTTGCTCGCCGCGTAGAGCGACAGCGGGTGGTCGACGTTGTCGTGCACCGAGAACGGCATCGCCGTGTTCGCCCCGTAGACTGACGACGAGGAGGCGTAGACCAGGTGCTCGACACCGGAGTGCCGGCACCCCTCGAGGACGTTCATGAAGCCGACCAGGTTGGCGTCGATATAGGCATGCGGGTTGACCAGCGAGTAGCGCACCCCGGCCTGGGCGGCGAGGTTGACCACAACGTCGAAGCGCTCGCGGGCAAAGAGGTCGGTCATCTCTCGCCGGTCGGCAAGATCGAGCTTGACGAAGGAAAAATTCTCCTGCCCCGTCAGCTGGTTGAGGCGCGCCTCTTTCAGTGAAACATCATAGTAGTCGTTGAGGTTGTCCAAGCCGACAACCACATCGCCGCGCAAGAGCAGGCGCTTGGCCAGATGGGAGCCGATGAAACCGGCGGCCCCGGTTACCAGGATTCTTTTTGACATATTCACTGTCCCGAATTTATGGCTTCTGATTGCCTGTGTAGGGGCGCATGGCATGCGCCCAGGGCGGACGCCGTCCGCCCCTACAAAAACCTATCAATAATATTCAGCAGTTCTTCCGTCTTCTCCCTCATCAACGCCTCATCCCCACGCGATTCGACATTCAGCCGCACCACCGGCTCGGTGTTCGACAGACGCAGGTTGAAGCGCCAGTCGGGGAATTCGAGGGAGAGGCCGTCGGTGCGGTCGATGGCCACCGCCGCCGGCGCATACTTTGACTCGACCGCCAGCAGCGCCGCAACAGGGTCGGCAATGGTGCGATTGATCTCGCCGCTCGCCGGGAAGAGCCGCATCCGTTCGCCGACCAGTTCGGAGAGGAGCATGCGCTTGCGGCACATCAGTTCGAGTACCAGCAGCCAGGGGATCATGCCGCTGTCGCAGTAGGCGAAGTCGCGGAAGTAGTGGTGGGCACTCATCTCGCCGCCGTAGACCGCATCCTCGGCGCGCATCCGCTCCTTGATGAAGGCATGGCCGGTCTTGCTCATCACCGCCCGCCCCCCGGCCCGCTGCACGATGTCGATGGTATTCCAGGTCAGACGCGGGTCGTGGATGATCGCCGCCCCCGAATGCTTGACCAGGAACGCCTCGGCCAACAGACCGACGATGTAGTACCCCTCGACGAACTCGCCGTGCTCGTCGAAGAGGAAGCAGCGGTCGAAATCGCCGTCCCAGGCGATCCCCAGCGCCGCCCCGTTGGCCAGCACCGCTTCACGGGTGGCGCCACGATTCTCCGGCAGCAGCGGGTTGGGGATGCCGTTGGGGAAGGCGCCGTCCGGCTCGTTGTAAATCTTGGTGACGGCAAACGGCAACTGCTGCTCGAGCAGGTCGATGACCGGGCCGGCGCAGCCGTTGCCGGCGTTGACCACGATCTTCAGGGGGCGCAGCTCATCATGGTCGATGTACTTGAGCAGGTGGCGCAGGTAGGCCGGCCGGTGCTCGTAGGGGGTGACGGTGCCGACCCGCTCCGCAGGTGCGAAGGCACCGCTTTCGGCCAGGGTGCGGATATCGAACAGTCCGGAATCGCCGCTGATCGGCCGGCTTTCTTCGCGCACCAGCTTCATGCCGTTCCAGTCGGCCGGATTGTGGCTGGCAGTGACCATGATCCCGCCGCCGGCCTTGGCGAAGGAGGTCGCGAAGTAGACCTCCTCGGTGCCGCACAGGCCGATGTCAAGCACATCCGCCCCGCCCTCGGTCAACCCGCGCATCAACGCCCGGGCCAGTTCCGGGCTGGTCGGCCGCACATCCTGGCCGACCACCACCGTCCCGGGGCGAAGCAACTGCGCAAACGCCCGCCCGATCCGGTACGCCACGTCTTCGTTCAGTTCTTCGGGCACCCGGCCGCGAATGTCATATGCTTTGAAACAACTGATGTTCCGAACGTCACCACTCATGCTGATCACCTGTCAGTTTTTTTGCGAGGCCAATTAAGTTACATAGCATTTTTAGGGGGCAAAATCCAGAAGTCCAGCCATGGATCAAAAAACGGGAAGGCCTTGCCTCACTTCAATCCCGCCAGCGCAAACACCGCCAGCAACACCAGGGTACAGTTGACGAGGAAGCGGCGGTAGGCGGGGCCACGGGAGGCAACGGTGCGGGCGGCAAGGACGAGGAGGATGGCGCGCAGCAGCGGCCCGCCGATACTGATGCCGAGCAGGTTCGGCTGTTGGGCGGCGATGGCCAGGAAGATCATCAGCCCCAGGGAGAGGAAGTCGGCGGTGCCGAGGAAAAACTCGCCGGCGCGGCGGAAGAAGATCTTGGTCCCGACCAGCAGCGCCGCAGCCAGCAGCAGGCCGTCGCCGAAACGTTTGGGGGAAACGCCGAACCACACACTCTCCCCCTGTTGCCAGATGACGAAAGCCAACAGACAGGCGGCGGCATAGACTACCAGCAACGGGGACTCGCCGCCACTGGCCCACCGGCGCATGCCCACGCCGAGAACGCACAAGGCCAGTGCCACCGGCCAGACCGCCACCCCGTTGGCCAGCACAAACCCTACGCCCAACAGGGCGTAGAGCATCAGGATCACCGACAGCAGCGGCAGCAAGCGGTCGATCAGATCGGCGCAGCGGTTGAACAAGACCGAATTGCGGATCGGCCCTTCATCATCGCGGCCGAGGAACGAGTAGCGCTCGCGGTGGCTGAGCAGGTAGCGCAGGAACAGATAACTGCAACCCGCGGTGCCGAGCAGGAAGATCAGCAGCGCGTATTCGGGGAGGTCGCGCAGCACCACGGCGCTGCAGGCCCAGATGAGGGAGATGGTGTAGATCACCAGCACGGTGAAGCGGTGTTCGATGCCGAGGTCGAGGAACTTGTGGTGGACATGGGTCTTGTCCGGCGAAAACGGGCCCATCTTCTTGAACAGACGACTGGACATGACCCAGATCGCATCGAAGAGCGGCAGACCGAGGATCACCACCGGCAGCATCGGGCTGATGTGCATCCCCTCGCTCTGGGTCACCGCCACGGCGAGAAAACCCAGAACGAAGCCGACGGTGAGGCTGCCGGTATCGCCCATGAAGATCCGCGCCGGGTAGAAGTTGTACTTGAGAAAGCCGAGGAGCGCCCCGGCCAACGCCATTGCCAGCGTTGAAACCAAGGGGTTGCCGCCGAGCACGCCGAGCAGCGCGAAGGGCATCAGGGCGATCACCGACACCCCGCCGGCCAAGCCGTCGAGCCCGTCGATCAGATTGATGGCGTTGCTCACCCCGACCACGGCGAAGACCGTGAACGGCACCCCCAGCCAAACCGGCAGCACGATGCTGCCGAAACCGAACAGGTCGCCGAGGTCGTGCAGCCACAGGTTGCCGACGGCGATGGTCACCAGGCAGCCGACGATCTGGCCGAGGAACTTCTCTCGTGATTTCAGTCCGTGCAGGTCGTCGGCGATGCCGGTGGCGAATACCACCAGGCCGCCGGCCATCACTCCACGGAAGATCATCGACTGTGGTGCAAAAATGAGCGCGGAGAAGAGAAAAGCCAGGAATATGGCGATGCCGCCGAGGCGCGGCGTCGGCGTGTTGTGCACCTTGCGCTCGTCAGGGATATCGACGGTACCCTTGTCGAGCGCCCAACGACGCAGAAACGGCACCATGATCAGCGCCGCACACAACGCCGTCATGAAGGCGTAGAAGTGGCTCAGCAGATTCATATTCCCCCCGGAATTGAATGGTTCATTTTATAGCAGATCAAGCAAGGTATGCGAAGGGGATTTGTTAGCAAGCAGACAGCTTCAATACCGCGAGATAGCGAGATGGCAGGTAAAAAAGCTATCTCGCTATCTCGCTTCCTGTCCCCTTCCCGCTACTGAATCTCCACCAGTTCCACCTCGAAGACCAGGGTCTCGTTGGGACCGATGACGCTGCCGGCGCCGCGCGGACCGTAGGCCTTGTCGGCGGGGATGACCAGCTGCCACTTGGAGCCGACCGGCATCAGCTTGAGCGCCTCCTGCCAGCCGGGGATCACCTGGGCCACCTTGAAGGAGACCGGCTTGCCGGCAGGGCTGGCATCGAACTGGGTGCCGTCGACCAGGGTGCCGCGGTAGTTGCACTGCACTGTGTCCTGGCCGGTGGGAAGTTTGCCGGTGCCGGCCTTGAGGATCTTGTACTGCACCCCTCCGGGGAGCACCTTGACGCCATCCTGCTTGGCGTTGGCGGCCAGGAACGCTTCCCCCTTCTTCTTGTTCTCCGCTGCGGACTTCTCCTGCTCGGCCATCATCTTCTGCCGGACTTCACCCTGCAACTGCTGCATGATTGCCCCCAGTTCCGCATTGCTGAGCAGAGACTTGCCCCCTATTTCGTCGCTCAGCCCCTGCGCCACCAGCGCGGGATCGACCTTCACTCCCTGCTGCTTGATATTCTTCGCAACGTTGGCACCGATGGCATAGCTGCGCTTGTCCTGGTCGGTCTTGAGCTCCGTGACGGCCGCCGGCGCTGTCCCGGCAAAGAGAATAACCATCAGCAGCTGGGCAAGCATTATCCTGTACGGTTTCATAGTGGTCCTTTCTGTGATTGCTGTTGGCTGCATTTGCGGGGACAGGTCCCGGGCGGAGCCAGCCCCCTGGTGAGTTTAAACAAAATCATGCTTTTTCCAAGTTCAGCCGGATCAGATAGAATTTACAACGACCAGTAGCGTAAGCCGGCTGCTTCGGCGACGCTGCGGTCCAGCAAGCCCTTGACATCAACCACCACTCCGCACCCTCCCCCGTTGTTGCACATCTGCGCCAGGCGGGAGACGTCGAGCGATTTGAACTGGTCGTGCGCGACGGCCAGGATCACGGCATCGACGGCGCCGATGGCGTTCAGCGCGGTTAGTTCCAGGTTGTACTCGTGCCTGGTTTCAAGCGGGTCGGCCAGCGGGTCATGAACCATCACCTCGATGCCGTAATCCTCGAGCTCGCGTACCACATCGACCACCTTGCTGTTGCGGATGTCGGGAACGTTCTCCTTGAAGGTCAGACCCAGCACCAGCACCCGCGCCCCCTTGACCGCCTTCCCCGCCCGGATCAGCTCCTTGACGGTGTTCTCGGCCACGTACTTGCCCATGCCGTCGTTGATGCGTCGGCCGGCGAGGATCACCTGCGGCTGGTAACCGACCGCCTCGGCCTTGTGGGTGAGGTAGTAGGGATCGACGCCGATGCAGTGTCCGCCGACCAGGCCGGGGAAAAACTTGAGAAAGTTCCACTTGGTGCCGGCGGCTTCAAGCACGGCGCGGGTGTCGATGCCGAGCTTGCCGAAAATGAGGGCCAACTCGTTCATCAGGGCGATGTTGAGGTCGCGCTGGGTGTTCTCGATGACCTTGGCGGCCTCGGCCACCTTGATGGTCGGGGCGCGGTGC
>JAMPXI010000014.1 GCA_023701265.1 Desulfuromonadales bacterium
ACGGCGCCGATCCAGAAGCGCCGCGTCATATCAAGCAGTTCGGCGTTCTCCTCCTCGTCCGTGCCCGCGGATAGCGTCTTCGCTTCCAGTGCCATGCCGCACTTGGGGCAATCGCCGGGATGATCCTGCTCGATCTCCGGGTGCATCGGGCAGGTATAGATGGCTTTGCCCGGCGGTGCTGCTTCGGGTTTCGTGGCGGCAGGCGCCGACAGAAACTTCTGCCGGCAGTGGTCACTGCAAAAGAAGAAGGTCTGTCCATCTCGCTCGGCATTCAGCGGGGAGGCTTCGTCCACCGTCATGCCGCAGATTGGGTCAATGGCCATAGCCGTTCCTTAAGGTCGGATCGTTAGCCGGCAAAGTACTGTCGAACCTTTGCCGCGATCTGAGGGTCCGTCATGATGTCTGCTGATTCAGTACCAACGACGCGTTCCTCGAGGTGATTATCTGCAAGGCGATCTTTTAGTTGATTTTTAGCCTCGCCGGGCCCGAATATCAGAATGGACTCTGCCTCCCGAATCAAGGCAATGACCTCGTCATAATAAGCGTTGAGTTGCCCGGTAAATATTCTCTGACGGCTACCATCCGCAGGCACTTGCTGCGACTCAAAGTTTCCCTGAAGAGGCGTGCTGCCGGTACGTCGAAGCTGTTTTTCGGCATTCGACGATATCTGTTTGATCTCTTCCCCTGTAGCCTTAATGAGCACTACAATTGCCTTCTTGTGATCGATCCATAAACCTGCTTTCGTATTCATAAAATTTCTCCTTTGCCCGTAGTTCCAACTGACCCACGCGCTACCTGCCGACGTTATGCTTGGCGCTATTTCTTGGACAGTTTGGCAATCACGATAACCAGCAAGACCACCATCAGTACACCCAGCGCCGGCATAATCCACGTTCCTCCGCCCATCCAGTCGCCCGTCCAACCGCCTGTTTGGTCCATCATAAAAATTCTCCCTTGGTTACACTGCGACGACCCACCTTCAAAACTCCCAGCGCAAACCGCCCCCCCAACCGAACTCGGAATGCCATTGGCCAACCAGGGAAAGTTGCCTGGTCATCAGGTAGCTTGCGCCCGCCCGGGTTTCCCACTTTTCCTCGGTGTCATATTCGGCCTCTGTAAATATCGCCAGTCGCGGCGTGAGTTCCAGGTGCTTGTCGACGGCGAACTGAAATTCACCGGCCGTGTCCACCCAGACTCGCGACCCTATATTGAGGGGCAGCAGGTAGCGCAGGCCGAAAACGCCCTCGTGCTTTTCGAAGTCATTATCGGTGCCGGCAAGATCAGCCCCGGCAAAGATGCTGGCAAAGCGGTTCAGGTAGTAGTCGTAGGCAGGCGTGACTTCCCACTCTGCGTCGTCCACGCGCTGCCAGCCCGCCTGCCATTCGACTGAGAAGATGTGCCGGGTGTTAGCGTAAACCAGCGTTCCCTGCGCCATCTGCGACAGCAGGTCAGCCTGACCATAAAGATGGAACGGATCATGATAAAGGCGCGGGCGGACGGCGTCGGTGGCCGGGTCGGGCGTGAAGTTCTGATAGTGAATCATCCGCGCCATGCCGCTTTCCATGTGATAGAGAAGGTGGCAGTGAAAAAACCAGTCACCGAACTCTTCCGCCGCAAACTCGATGACGGTGGTCGTCATCGGGGAAACATCCACGGTGTGCTTGAGCGGCGAGTATTCCCCCTGGGCATTGAGCACGCGGAAGAAATGCCCGTGCAGATGCATCGGGTGGTGCATCATGGTGCGGTTGATCATGATGAAGCGCACGACCTCATCACGTTTTATTTCAATGTGATCGGTTTCGGAGAGCGGTTTGTTATTCAGAAACCAGACGTAACGCTCCATGTCGCCGTCGAGGGTGAGTCGAATTTCGCGGACGGGTTTGCGGGAATCGAAGGAGGTAGGCTGCAAGGCGCGTAGCTTGTCGTAAGGCGGCCAGGGACGTTCGGGGCTCATGCCGTCGGCGGCCAGCGGGGCTTTCGAACTGACGTCTTCGGCGAGCAGCCCGAACCAGGTGCTCCTGTGAGCTGCAGGTTTATCGTGGTCAGCGGTAGCGGCGTCCATCGGCAGCCTCTCCTGCGCCATTTCGCCCATGTTGTGGCCGGCATGGCCCATCGCGGGCCCGCTGGCCATGGCGGCATGGTTCATTTTGCCGGCGTCCTGTTTCATGGCGCCGTGATCCATCCCCTTCATGTCGTCCATGCCGTTCATCCCCGGTTGGTCGAGTTTGCCGGCGCGCACTTCGTTTCCGGGCATGCCCATCGAGCCGCCCGGGGTTAACGCCAGGACGCGTCTGAGCGAGAGATCGCCCATGGTGGCGTAGAGATTGGGGTGCGGGATCTCCGGTGCAACGTGCCGCGGTCCGTCGCCAATCCACAACGAAGCCTGACCGGACCCGTCATGGGCGGTGGCGCGCAATTCGTAGCTGCCATTTTCCGGCACCGTGACGATGACGTCATAGGTTTCGGCTACACCGATCAGCAACCGCGGCTCTTCGAAGGGTTGCACAGGCAGCCCGTCCGCGGCGATGACCTGCAGCGGCCCGCCGGCAAACTGCAGATAGAAAAAAGTGGTGGCCGAACCATCGATAATCCGGAGCCGGACCTTTTCGCCCGGTTTGGCGGCGAAGGCCTGTTGCGACATCCCGTTGAGGAGAAAACGATCATAGTACACATCGGCAAGGTCCATTGGTGGCATGCGCTGGAGTTCCCTGGAAAAATACGCACCCATCATCCCCAGCCGCGCCGCGCCCAACACGCTTTGACCGCTGCCCTTTCGAATCGCATACCATTCACTGCCGCGTTTGAGGGTATGCAGTACCGAGCTCTCATCCTCGTCGGTCCAGTCGGACAACAACACAACATGATCGCGGAGCCGGTCAAACCTGCCCTCGTCCTTTGGCGCGATGACCAGCGATCCATACAGACCCCGTTGTTCCTGCAGCATGGTATGGCTGTGATACCAGTAGGTGCCGGATTGCCGCAGATCGAACTCGTAGGTGAAGGTCTGACCGGCCGCAATCGGGGGGAAGGTGACGAAGGGGACACCGTCCATGGCATTGGGCAGGAGAATGCCATGCCAGTGAATCGATGTTTCAACGTCCATCTGGTTGTGAACGCGAATCACGGCGTGGTCACCCTCGGTGAAGCGCAGAGTGGGCGCCGGCAGCTGACCATTGACGGTGATGGCCTTGACCACCTGGCCAGTGAAATTCATCTCCTGCCTGGCAATGGTGAGGTCATATTCGACCGTCGCCGCCGACAGCTCCGCCGCCGGTGTCAACAACGCCAAGCAAAACCACACAACCGCCATTGGTTTCAGAAGTTTTACGAGCACGTGGCAAGCGACTTTCAAAATTTCTGCCTCCGCTTTTCTCCTAGTTCTTTTCCGCCCTGGCGACGTCAATCCGTCAACCCTCGTTTTTCTCCTCCACCAAGGGGTGCCGGCTTCTTTCGGCTTCTCCCGTCAGCTTCCTGGCCTGGATTACGATAGCCGCACCTTGTGCGGAGTAATCCCGTTAATTTTCCCCAGACCTTTTTCCTGTGCGGCAGCAACCTTGGCAATGCTGTCATAGCTGACTTCGACCAGGCGCCATGACAGGACGGGGCCTATCCCTGTGAGCTTATGCAGTTCTTTCATCTGTTTATCCACGGCGGCCTCCTCTGACAAAACGTGAATTTCTCAGCAGGCATGAAGGAGTTCATCTTCTGCTAAACAGTTGCACCGCAACGAACACGCCAGAAAAGCGCTGCGCATGGTGAAAACGTAACAAGCTGATTATGTTGGGCAAAATGGAGGGGGAGGGTGCGGCGGGGGAAGAAAGCCGTCAGCGACAGCCGTCACATATAACAGTTATGCTAAATGCGGCGGATGCCGTATTTGCGCATCCGCGCGCGCAGCGTGCTGGGATTGAGCCCGAGGAGGACGGCCGCCCCCTTTGGGCCCTCGACGCGCCAGCCGGTGGTCTGCAGCACCTGGCGGATGTGCTCCCGCTCCAGCTCGGCGATGTTTTTGACGTCCTGGCCGGCCTGCGCCCCCGCCTTCGGGAACGCCTCGAACCGGTCCAGGACCTGGAGCGCGGAGCCCTGGCTGGTGATGACCGCCCGCTCGATCACGTTTTCCAACTCCCGCACGTTGCCGGGCCAGTGGTATTCGTGCAGGGACTTGAGTGCCTCTGCCGACACGGAGACAATCTTCCTGCCGATTTTCTTGTTGTACTTGGCGACAAAATGATTGACCAGCAGCGGGATGTCTTCCTTGCGCTGCCGCAGGGGCGGGATGGTGATGGGAAACACGCTGAGCCGGTAGAACAGATCCTCCCGGAACCGGCCCGCGCGGATCTCTTCCTCCAGGTTCCGGTTGCTGGCCGCGATGATCCGGACATTGACCTTGATGGTGCGGGGGTTGCCCAACCGCTCGAACTCGCCGTCCTGAATGACCCGCAGCAGCTTGCATTGCAGCTCCAGCGGCATCTCGCCGATTTCGTCGAGAAAGATGGTGCCGCCGTCGGCCAGTTCGAAGCGTCCCACCTGACGGGCATGGGCACCGGTAAAGGCCCCCTTTTCACGGCCGAAGAGCTCGCTTTCGATCAGGTTTGCCGGCAGCGCCGTGCAGTTGACGGTGACCATCGGCCGATCCTTGCGAGAGCTCCGGTTGTGGATGGCGCGGGCGACCAGCCCCTTGCCGGTGCCGGTCTCGCCAAGCAGCAGTACGGTCACGTCCTGGGGCGCCACCTGGTCGACCCGGAAGAATACGTAGGAGATGGCATCGCTGTGACCGATGACCTCGCCGAAGTTGTATTCCCTGGCCACCTCTTCCTGCAGGTAGACGTTCTCGGCCAGGAGCTGGTCTTTGAGCAGCTCAATTTCCTCATACGCACACCGGAGCGACTCTTCTGCCCGCTTGTGTGCGTCGATTTCCTGCCGCAGCAGGGCATTGGCCGTGGTCAGCTCTGCCGTTCGCTGCTCGACGATCGACTCCAACTGGTCATGGGACTCCTGCAGATCATGTTCAAGTCGCCTGCGGGTCGTGTTGTCATGGAGAGAGGAAAGAATCCTGCCGGCCTGGCTGCCGAGATTGATCCCGACGCTCTGGAATCTGCCATGGATCACCGTGCCGTCTTTGCTGGTCAGGTCGATTTCGCATTTCAGGGTGGTCCGTCGCTGCAGAACCAGGGCGAGGTGATTGGAAAAAATCTCCCGCTGGCCGGTATCCGCAATGAAATGATCAAGGGATCTGTTGACCAGCAGTTGCCGTTCTTCCCCCAGCAGTTGCGCCCCCTGGAGATTGACTTCCAGGATCCGTCCGGACGGATCGAGGCAGAAATAGCCGACGGGCGCAAAGTCATAGAGCTCCGCATACCTGTTCCGCGACAGCTCAAGTTCCTCCTGGATGCAGTGCAGCTCGACATTCTGCATTTCCAGTTCGATCTGGTGGACCTGCAGTTCATTGAGCAGCCGCAGCGCCTCCGGCTCGCTCCGGGGGGAGCGCTCTTCGGCGGGTTGCCCGCGTAACTGCGCTTCCGCCTGACGGCGCAGTTCGGCGGTTGCCGTCAACCGGCTCTGGCCCTTACCCTTGTCGATGCCCATGGCTAATCTCCAGACCCAAGCAGCCGTTTGAGTCTTGCCTTCTCATCGCGCAACCCGGTCTCCAGGGCCTTGGCCGCGGTGATGTCCGCAAAGGTGATCACCACCCCGCCGAAGGGGAAGAGCTGGTTCTTCTGTGGTGGCTGGGTTTCTTCGGGGACGGGTCCCGCGGGTTTATTGCCGTTGTCGCCGGTTGCCGTGTTTTTTCCATAGAGAAACAATATAGCATCGATTTTGGAAAATGCTTCGCTGGCCCCCCACGACATGTACCGGTGCCGGAAGTGATGCTTAGATGAAATCGGGGGCGGCTCAAATGTTCCGTCAGCTGCATCGGTCACGACTAGCCGCTTGGCCAGGGGGCTCAAGGTTCTTCCAGGGAGAGAAAACCCGCCCGGATTGCCAGGCGGGTTTTTCATGTTCAACAAGGACTGTTCAACGAGAATGAGGCTTGGGCAGTTGCTGTGCTTCGCGCATAAACCCCCGGAAATCGCCCAGCAGTTCCTCCCCGCAGTGTTCCAGTTCCGTCACCCCTTCCCCCAGGGCCGTTGGCCGACTCAGGCGTGTGGCGATGCGTTTCAGTGCGATCTCGACCGAGTCGCGGTTGCGATAGGAGGTGAGCCAGTCGTGTTCAGCCATGCGCGGGGCGACGAGGGCGAGGCCGGCGGGGAGGTGGTCGTGATGGTCTCGCAGCAGCCGGTAGATGTCGGCGGTAAAGGTGGAGAGCGGAAGGTGGTGAAATTCATCCCAGTGAACGGCGAGGAAGTGGTCGTAGAAGATGTCGACCAGCACTGCGCGGGTATGGCCAAAGCGGGGATGCAGGCGCTGGCGGCTGGCGCGGCAGTGCGGGCTGACGGCGGCGAGGCTGTCGATGGAACGGTGCAGGCGCAGCCCGGCGACGATGCCGGGCGGGTAACGGTCGTCAAGCGGACCCTTGACGAAATCCCCCATCAGTCCACCCAGTTGCAGCTCCGGGTCGGGCCCGGCGAGGTAGAGGTGGACGAGATAGTTCATCGGCAGGCCCCAACCCTTTCCGGCGACGTTTTAATGATCTGCCGGTCCTGCTACAGGCGCAGAATCTTGTTTTGCAAAATGAGCAGTTCGAAAGCGAGCAGTATCTTGCCGGTGACCTTCTGGAGAGGAACCAGCGCTTCGGACATGTCCATCGCCGGGTCATCGACGTAGATCAGTCCGACCACCCGGCCGAGCATGGAGAGAGGCAGCAGCACGGCCGTGGTGGGTGCCGGTTTGCCAAGCAGGGTGGTGAGCGCCAGGTTGGCACCGCTTTGCGGCACCGGGCCGAGGAAAAAGCTGTTGCTCTCCACGGCGGTCTTGAGCACCGACGGTTCACTCAAGGGCAGCTGGAACTGATCGACGGCCGGGATCGGTTGCCGGTGTTTCGCGGCGCGCCAGCCGGTCACCTGGCCGGCGACCACCATGAACAGCACCGCCCGCGCGTAATGGGCGCCGAGGTACTCGATCACAGCATCGGCCACGTCGTCGCGGTTGCCGGCCGCCACCAGACGCCGGACGGTATCCTCCAGAGTGATCTCGGCAGGGTCGGCCTCCTCAAGCTCCTCGACCTCTTCGAGCTCCTCAAGAGGCTCTTCCTCGGCCGGGGCGGGGGCGGCGACCGGAGCCGCCGCAACCGGCGGCTTGGCCGGGATGTGCACGTGCTCGGACCCCGGAGCACCAAGGTACTCCTCCTCGGCGGGTTTCGTTTTGAGCGGATCGGTGGCCTTGATGACGTGAAGCTGATCGAGTTCTTCGCGGACATGTTTGGGCGGCGCAATGTAGCGCATCGGCCGTTTGATGCCGTAGTAGCGCTCGAGGGCAAAGTACAGGCGCACCTCGAGGGCCAGCATTGGCAGAACGATGTAGCCGGTGCGAAAGGAGATCTCATCGATCGCCTGGAGGTTCCGGGGATCGGCCATGGCCAGGGTCAGTTTGCGCCCGCTGAGGGATACGGGCACCACCAGGAACTTTTCGGCGAGTTCCAGGCTGATGATCTCGATGACACTTCTGGGGATGTCTTCCAAGTCCTCGGGCTGGGCGCATGGAAAACCGAACTGTTGTTTCAGAACACCGGCCAGCGTCTTCTCGCTGATCAATCCCATCTCGATGAGGATGGTGCCGAGTTTGCCGCCGAAGATCACCTGGGCCTGGAGTGCCTCCTCCAGCTCTCCCTGGCTGATCAGCTGCTCTTTCACCAGCAATTCGCCGAGTTTCATTGCCATATTGTCTCCATGGGGAGGATGCTCATCAGTTGGTGCGGAGCGCCGCGGAGCCGGTCGAGTCGCCGGCCACCTGGGTGGAACGGTCGGCCAGTTGGGCCAGCATCGTCATCGCCTGGGTTCTGAATGCCGCCAGATTGGCCTTGGAAATCGGCTCGGCGGCGATGCTGCGCACCTTGTTCGGATTGATTGGCGCTCCGTTGCGGGTCATCCGGTAGCACAGATGCGGGCCGGTGGCCAACCCGGTGCTCCCCACGTAGCCGATCACCTGCCCCTGGGCAACCCTTCCCCCCTGGCGAATCTTGCCGTGCCTGCTCATGTGCAGGTACATGGTTTCGTAGCCGTTATTGTGGCGGATCTTCACGAAGTTGCCATTCCCTCCGGAGTGACTCTTGGCAATCACCGTGCCGTCGCCGACGCTGCGGATCGGGGTGCCGGTGGGGGCCGCATAGTCGATGGCGGGATGGGCGCGCCAGGTCTTGGCGATCGGGTGGAAACGGCGCATGGTGAAGCCGGAAGAGATGCGGCTGAACTCCAATGGCGCGCGCAGAAACTGCTGGCGGCGGCTCTGGCCGTCCGGGGCGTAGTAGGCTTCCGGTCGAGTGCCATCCCTGAAGCGGATCGCCTGGTAGGTCTGCCTCTGGTTGGTAAACTCGGCGGCAAGCAGGCGTCCGTAGCCGGCCGGTTTGCCGTCGCGATAGCGTTTTTCGACCAGGGCCTGGAACGAATCGCCCTCACGGATATCAAGGATGAAATCGACGTCGTAGGCAAAAATATCAGCGAGCAGCAGCGCCAGACTGTCCTCCTCGCCGATGCTGTTGATCGTTTCGAACAGGCTGGAGTTGATCACGCCGCGGACCCGCTCGGTCCTGACCTCATAGGGGATCGGCACGCGCGAAACGTGGAAATCTTCGCCCCTGCGGGTAATGATCAGCTGCTCGTCGCGATTGATGTCGTACTCGAAGCGATCGAACGTGTCGCCGGTGACGCAGACCTGGTAGGGTTGCCCGGCACACAGGTCTTTCGGGGAAAAGTACGGGCGGATCTTCTGCGTCAGTTCGTGGGTCTCCTGGGCCGGCAGATAGCGGCCGAACAGGGCCCCGAGGGTTTCTCCGGAAACGATCGAACTGCGGATCACCCGCTGCCGGATTTCCGGAGCCGGGGGTGGCTCCGGAGGCGGGGGCGGATTTATTGCCCGGTAAATTTCAGGTCCGGCCAGCAGAAGCAGCACGCCCAGGAGCGACGCTGCACCGAAGGCAATCCACCGTTTGCGCCGGGAGCGGGGCGGCGGGTCGGGAACGATCTGGTCGGGGTGTTGAAAATCGAAATCCACGCGGGCGTATCCTGGCAGAGATGTCAATCCGGGGGATGCTGCGATCCCCCGGCAAGTCTTTTATGCTAGCAGGGCGGCCGCTAACTTGTCCAGACGATTGACCGCTGCCGCGCATGTCGTTTCACTTGCCAGAAGTGCCGTGATGGGCTACTAAAGAAAAGATGGCAAAAGGGGCGCGAAGCCCTTGCCGGGGGAGGGATGTACATGATCAATCGGCAACGCCTGTCTGATGAATTTGCCCGTCTGGCGGCAATCACCAGCCCGCCGCTGCGCGAGCGGGCTATCGCCAGCTATCTCGCCGAGCGCCTGACTGCACTCGGTGCCGAGATCCTCTTCGATCGGGCCGATCAGGCCACCGGCGGTGAGATTGGCAACCTGATCGCACATTTCCCGGCAGCCGGCAGAGACGGTGATCCGCTGCTGATGTCGGTGCACATGGATACCGTCGACCCCATCGGAGAGGTGGTGCCGGTGCTCAACGACGGGGTCTTCACCAGCGCGTCGGGGACGATTCTCGGTGCTGACGACAAGGCCGGGATCGCCGAACTGATCGAGGCGCTGGAGGTGGTGCGCGAGCAGGGAATTCCCCGCGGGCCGCTGGAGGTGGTCGTGACCATTGCCGAGGAGATCGGGCTGGTCGGCGCCAAGCACCTCGACTACAGCTTGCTGCGAGCCCGTCATGGCTTTGCCCTCGACACCACCGGCATGGGGCACATGGTGCTGCGCGCTCCGGGGGCCAACCGCATCAGGGTCGAGATCCTTGGGCGCGAGTCTCACGCCGGGGTGGCCCCGGAACAGGGGGTGTCGGCGATCCAGACGGCCGCCCTGGCCCTGGCGGAGATGAAGCTCGGCCGGATCGACTTCGAGACGACCGCCAACTTCGGCAAAATCGAAGGGGGGGTGGCGTGCAACATCGTACCGGGACGGGTCTCCCTCGAAGGGGAGGCGCGCAGTCACGATTCAGCGAAACTTGAGTTACAGACCGCGCACATGGTCGCCTGCTTTGAGCGCGCCGCCGATGCCACGACCCGCACCATCGGCAGCGAGCGTGTCCGGCCGCAGTTGCAAATCGACATCCAGTCCGACTATCCGCGCATGATGGTGGAGGAGGACGCTCCGGTCGTGCGTCTGGCTCAGGCGGCTGCGGCGGCTGTCGGTCAGGATCTGACGATCAAGCTCGGCGGCGGCGGATCGGACGCCAATATCTTCAACGCGCAAGGTATTGAGACGATTATCCTCGCCACCGGCATGCGCGACGTCCACTCCCCCAAGGAGAGTGTAACGGTTGACGATATGGTCACGGTGGCGGAGTTGCTGGTGGAGATCCTCAGGCGAGCGTAGGGGCGGACGCCGTCCGCCCAGGGTGCATGCCTGCGCCACTACAATTCAACAAGAGCGGTTTGTAGATATCATGCGTTTTTCCCCCAACATCGAATCCGTCCCGTTTCCGCCGATCAGTGCCGTCAAGGAGTGGATCACCGGGCGGACTTTTACGGCGGAGCGGCCGTTGGTCGATCTTTGCCAGGCGGTTCCCGATTTTTCACCCGCCCCGGAGTTGATCGAGCAACTCAAGCCGCTGCTCGACGACCCTCAGACTTCGAAATATTCGCCTGACGAGGGGCTCCCCGAAGTGCGTGAAGCAGTATCTGCATGGCTCACTCGCCGCTACGGGAACGGCCCGGCCACCGCCGAGGTCTGCCTGACCATCGGCGCCAGCCAGGCATTCTGGTTGGCACTGCTGACGCTCTGCCGCGCCGGCGACGAGGTGATTTTGCAACTGCCTGCCTATTTCGATCACCCGATGGCGCTCGGGTCGTTAGGCGTTGTGCCGGTCTACGCCCCCTTCAATGAGAGCCGTGGCGGCATTCCCGACCCGACGGTGATCGAAGCGTTGGTCACACCGCGCACCCGCGTCCTGTTGCTGGTCACGCCGAGCAATCCGACCGGCGCGGTCATCCCGCCGGCGGTCATCGATGAACTCTTCGACCTGGCCAGGCGTCATGACATCGCCCTGCTCCTCGATGAGACTTACAACGCCTTTCTCCCCCCGGGACCGTCTCCTCACAGCCTGTTCGGCGAAGCAGGCTGGCAGAAGCACTTCATTCATATCGCTTCCTTCGGCAAGACCTTTGCCCTGACCGGCTACCGCGCCGGTGCGTTGATCGCCGGAACGGAGGTGATCCACCAGGCGTTGAAGATCCAGGACACCATGGCAGTCTGTCAACCGCGCCTGACCCAGCACGCCATCCGTTTCGGTTGTGAACAGCTGGATCACTGGGTGACGGCCAACGCGGCCATGATGCAGCGCCGCCATGATCACTTTGTCGAGATATTCGATGCCCCGGGCAACCCCTTCAAACGGGTGGCAAGCGGTGCCTTCTTTGCCTGGGTGCGTCATCCCTGGTCGGAGCTCTCCGGGTGGGCCGCGGCGCGGCGCCTGGCTATGGAGGCCGATCTGGTCTGCCTGCCCGGCGAGGCGTTTGGCCCGGGGATGGAACCGTACTTGCGGCTGGCCTTCGGCAATCTGCCGGATGCCCGGATCCCGGTCGCCGTTGAACGTTTTCGACAATTTCCCCTATGAGTTTGTCCCGTAGCAATTCGTTCAAGTTTTTGCGTAGAAACACCTGCGATTTACCTGGAAATAGTTCTGTCAACAACACCCATTTCTGTTATAATTAAACGTAAATCAGCAGCAGAAAAGGGGTGCCACTCCTTGGAGGCAAGTGCGCTGATCGCACTGACAACCTCGCTGACGGTCGGCCTGGCGGCAGGTTTCTGCATGCACCGCTCGGACTTCTGTCTGGCCGGAGCGTTCCGCGACCTGTTCCTGTTCAGGGATGGCCGGCGGCTGCGCGCCCTGGTACTGCTGGTGACGGCAAGCGCCGTGCTGTTCGAACTGGCCCGCGTAACCGGAGTTCTCCCCTACTATCCGTTCCCCTGGTTTGCCCCCCCTGCAACAATCAACCTGATCGGCGGCTGCCTGTTCGGCATCGGCATGGTGCTGGCCGGCGGCTGCGTGGTCGGTGTCCTCTACAAACTGGGCGGCGGCAGTCTGCCGGCGGCCGTGGCCTTCCTCGGACTGCTGGCCGGCAGTGCCCTGTACGCCGAGATCCACCCGGTCTGGATCCTGCTGGCAAAGGCCGGCACCTGGCACGACCGCGCGGCGACTCTTCCCCAGTTGACCGGCGTGGCGCCGGGATGGTGGGCCGCTGGCGTGGCGATTGTCGGCGGTTGGTTCTGTTGGCGGTGGTGGCGTCAGGGGCTTTGGCGCACGCCGATGCAACAGGCCGAAGGATACCTGCCGCTATGGGTGACGGCACTGGTGCTGGCCGGGCTCGGCCTGCTGTCGGTCCTGGGCACTGGCATGCCTATGGGGGTGACCACCTCCTATGCTAAATTTGCGGCGTTCCTCGAAGAGCTCATCGCCCCCGGTCATGTTGCGCAGGTTGCCTACTTTACCGCCCAACCGATCCTCTATACCCTGCCACACGGCGGCCCACAGCTGGCCGGGGGTGGCGGACCGGTGCTCGACGTGGTCGCGCTGATCCAGTTCCCGCTGATTGCCGGCATCATTCTCGGCGCCCTGATTTCTGCTCTGCTGCTCAGGGAGTTCCATCCCCGTTGGCAAATGCCGGGACGCCAGGTCTTGATGGTTTTCGCCGGCGGTGTCATCATGGCCCTTGGTTCGCGCATGGCCCCGGGGTGCAACGTCTGGCACCTGCTCGGTGGCCTGCCGCTGTTGACCATGCAGAGTCTGCTGTTCCTGGCCGGATTGTTTCCCGGCGCCTGGTTGGGCGGGCGTCTGTTCCTGCGTTGGACCACACCGTGATACGGAGTGCCTGCTCATGACGATCGAGAACATCGAACTGGATATCCGCGGTCAGGTTTGTCCCTCCTGCCTATTGTTGACCCTGCGGGATATCAACAAGCATCACAGTGCCTTGAGCGAGGGGCGTGTCCGCCTGACAGTGCTTATCGACAGCCGCGATGCTACCAGCACCATCCCGCCGGCGGTAAAGAATATGGGATTGGCGGCGCAGGTCGACAAGGTCGAAGATTATTACCGGGTTGTCATTGCACGGCCAGAGGAGCGTCCGTGACCAGTCACGAGCCTTTCAGCGATGTGCCTGAAGTTGAGCGGCTGCGCGCTGAAAATCAGCGTCTGCAGGCGCTGAACCGGGAAGCTTTCGACTATATCCGCGCCAAGGTCAACGACCTGCTCGATGTCGTCGGCACCCGGACCCTGCGCCCGGAGGAACTCGACAACCAGAGCCTGGTGGCTCTTGACCCGATCGGCATTGTCGCCACCACCTTCAGGCACGTACTGGAAAATGTGCGCGAGACCAACCGTCAGTTGCAGATGGCGCACAGCGAAATCCAGACGATCTTTGACACGGTCGGGTCGGCCACGCTGGTTGTGGACCGTCAACGGCGCATCGTTTCGCTCAACCGGCAAGCCACCAAACTGCTGATCGGTCATGATGGCGATGTGATCGGCCAATGCTGCAACCAGGTTCTCTGTGAGGCCGATCCCGCGCCGGAGGAGTGCGTCTTTCTGCAGGTCATGAACAGCGGCCGGGAGGCGATCATTCGCGGCAGGCCGCTGCGTGGCCGGTTTTTCGACGTGATTGCCGCGCCGATCTGCGAAGAAGACGGACAGATCCTGCACGTGGTCATGGCCTACCATGATGTCACCGAGGCCCGGCAGGTGGAGAAGATGAAGAGCGAGTTTGTCTCGACAGCTGCCCATGAGTTGCGCTCTCCCTTGGCAACCATCATGGGCTATGCCGACCTGCTGCTCAACGGCCCGGAGCAGCGCCCGGAACAGACGCGCGACTATCTGGGACTGATCCTCAACCGGTCCGAACATCTGGCGCACATCGTCAGCGATCTGCTCGACATCAGCCGGATCGAGGCGGGCGAGGGACTGAAACTGACCTTTGAGCCGTGCCGGCTCGACCTGCTCTGTCGGGAGGCGGCCTGGGGCCATGAAGATGCCAGTGACCGGCATCCCATCGAGTTCGATCTGCCGGCCGACGGTGCCGTGGTCGAAGGGGATCACTACGCCCTCACACAAATTCTCGAGAATCTGCTCAGCAATGCCATCAAGTATTCTCCGCAAGGCGGCACGATCCGGATCGACGTCCGCAATGAGCCGACTTGCTGCGAACTGGCAGTCGCCGACCACGGAATGGGGATGACGTCCGATCAGATCGAACATGTCTTCGAAAAGTTCTATCGGGCCAACACTTCCAATACGGGAGTTCCCGGCACCGGCCTGGGGATGACCATCGTCAAGTATCTGGTCGATGCGCATAACGGCCAGATTGCCATCGCCAGCACGCCGGGTGCCGGCACCACGGTGCGCATCCGCTTCCCCGTCAAGCAACCTATCTCTGAATAGCCCGTCGGTGCAGCTTGGGTTTGCGGCGGGGCTGTGGCAGAATGCGCCCCATGCACCCTGATGTCCCCAGTCTTCCGGTCGAAACCGTCCTCCCCGAACTTTCCGTCGCCTTGGCCGAACACGGCAGCGCCGTGCTGGTGGCTCCGACCGGTTCCGGCAAGACCACCCGTGTGCCCCTGGCCCTGCTCGATGCTCCCTGGTTGCAGGGGCAGGGGATCGTCCTGCTGGAACCGCGCCGCCTGGCGGCAACCAACGTCGCCCGCTATATGGCCGGTCTGCGCGGAGAAGCGGCCGGCGGCACGGTCGGCTATGCCATTCGTTACGAACGCTGCGTTTCCAAGCGCACCCGGCTGGAAGTTGTCACCGAGGGGATACTGACCCGGCGGCTGCAGGCCGATCCCGAGCTGGCCGGCGTCGGCCTGGTGATCCTCGACGAATTTCACGAACGCAGTCTCAACGCCGACCTGGCTCTGGCACTGTGCCGCGACGCCCAGCGCGGCCTGCGCCCGGAACTGCGTCTGCTGGTGATGTCCGCGACCCTGGACGCGCAGGCGGTCGCCGGGCTGCTTGGCAACGCGCCGGTGATCTGCTGCAGCGGGCGCAGCTTCCCGGTGGACGTTCGTTACCTGCCCCGCGATCCCGACGGGCCCCTGGTGGTCACGGTGACCGAAGGGGTACGACGTGCCGTCAAGGAAACCGCCGGAGATATCCTGGCCTTCCTCCCTGGCTCCGGGGAAATCCGTCGCTGTGTCGGGCAACTCGCCGGCCTTGGCGACGTTGATATCCGGCCGCTCTACGGGGAACTTCCCTTTGACGCCCAGGAACGAGCGATCCTCCCCGGCGCGCGTCGTCGGGTGGTGCTCGCCACCAACATTGCCGAAACCAGTCTGACCATCGAGGGGATCGGCGCTGTGGTCGACAGCGGTTTTGAACGGCGCCCGCGCTTCGACCCGGTAACCGGCAGCACTCAGCTGGAGCTGGTACGCATCTCAAGGTCCAGTGCCGAGCAGCGTGCCGGCCGTGCCGGCCGCCTCGGCCCCGGGAGCTGTATTCGCCTGTGGTGCGAGGGAACCCACGGGGCCTTGCTGCCGTCGACGCCGCCGGAGATCCGCCAGGCCGACCTGATGCCCCTGGCGCTGGATCTGGCCCGCTGGGGGGTGACCGACGCCAATGAATTGTCGTGGCTTGATCCGCCGCCGGCCGGGGCGTTGAACAGCGCCCGCGAACTGCTGCAACAGCTCGGCAGTCTCGATGAGCGCCTGCGCCTGACTGCAACGGGGGAAGAAGCCGCCGGGCTGCCGCTGCATCCACGCTTGGCCTGCCTGCTGTTGGCCGCCCGGGCAGCCGGGCAACTTTCGCTAGGCTGTGACCTCGTCGCCCTACTGGGCGAGCGTGACCTCTGCCCCCCCGACTGGCGACCGCCCCACGCGTCAGCCAGTGATCTGTGTGGGCGGCTGGAGATATTGCAGCGGGGACGCGGCGAGCAGGCCAGGTTGACGGCTGTGCGGCGTGCCGCGGTTTTCTGGCGGAAACGGTTCGGCGTCGGCGAGGAACGGTCCCTGCCCGCGGCGGCGGTCGTTAACCGCTTGCTGGCCGTAGCGTTTCCCGACAGGATTGCCGTTCGTCGCGAGCCCGGCGGCGAACGCTACCTGTTGGCCAGCGGTCGCGGCGCCCGGCTCGGGGCGCGCAGCGCCGTGCCGCGTCCCGATTTCCTGGTGGCGGCCGACCTGCGCGGAACATCAGACGGCGAGGTGGAGATCACCTTAGCCGGCAGTCTCGACCGGTCCGACCTCGAGGAGCTGTTCGTCGACCGACTGCATTGGCGGCGTGAAATCGTCTGGGATGAGGCGGCGGGGAGGGTGGTCGGCCACGAAGTGCGCAGCATCGGCGCGGTGGTACTGCAGGAACGTCCGATCGCGGTCACCCCCGAGGAAACCCTGCCTCTGCTGCTCGATATATTGCGCCGCGATGGGTTGGCCACTTTGTCGTGGACACCGGCAGCCGAGCAGTTGCGGGCACGCCTGGCCTTTCTCCACGGGGCACTCCCCGAAGAAGGGTGGCCCGAGGTCAGCGACGCTGCCCTGTTGGCAAATCTTGATACATGGCTGACGCCATGGTTGGTTGCGGTGCGGGGGCGTGGCGACCTGGCAAAGCTTGATTTAACCGTGATTTTGCAGAGCTGGCTGGGCGGGAAGGTGCGGGAGTTGGAAAGGCTGGCTCCGGAGCGGCTGGCCGTGCCGAGCGGCTCCCGCGTGCGGCTCGGCTACGCTGTTGGCACGATTCCGGTGCTGGCGGCCAAACTGCAGGAGTTGTTCGGCATGGCCGACACGCCGCGCATTGCCGGCGGCCGGGTGCCGGTGCTGATCCATCTGCTCTCGCCGGCCGGCCGGCCGCTGGCGGTGACCCAGGATCTGCGCAGCTTCTGGGATAAAGTGTATCCCGAAGTCCGCAAAGAGATGCGCGGCCGCTATCCGAAGCACCCCTGGCCGGATGATCCGTGGAGTGCGCCGGCGACCCGGCGCACCAAGTAGGGGCTGCCCCTACGCCCCTTTCAGACGAGCGGTGATCTGTGCCACGTGACGTCCCTGGAAGCGGGCGATGGCCAGTTCGTTCTCGCTCGGCTGGCGTGAGCCGTCGGCTCCGGCGAGCGTCGAGGCGCCGTAGGGGGTGCCGCCACTGATCTCGGTCATGTTCACCAGGCGTTGTTCGGAGTAGGGGACGCCGACGATGATCATCCCCTGGTGCAGCAAGGTGCTGTGGAAGCTGGTGATGGTCGTCTCCTGACCGCCGTGCTGGCTGGCGGTGGAGGTGAAGACGCTGCCGACCTTGCCGATCAGCGCCCCGCTCATCCACAGGCCGCCGGTCTGGTCGAGGAAGTTGCGCATCTGCGCGCACATGTTGCCGAAACGGGTCGGCGTGCCGAAGATGATGGCGTCGGCCGCGGCCAGGTCATCGGGTTTGGCGACCGGGATGTGGGCGAAGGCCCGGCGTGCCGCCGCTGCGCCACTCTTCACCAGGGCCTCGTCCGGAACCAGTTCCTGAATCTGCATCAGGGTGACCTCGCTGCCGGCCACTTCGCGTGCTCCGGTGACCACGGCGTTGGCCAATTGGTAGACATGGCCGTACATGCTGTAGAAAACCACCAGAATTCGAGTATTCATGATGACCTCCCGGTTAGAGACTGTAAAACGTGAACGGTGAAATGTAATTCGTAGAGGCGCGCCGTGCCCCTACAACCGTTCGAACTTTGTCCCCATCTTTTCCAACTCTTCCCGTGCTGCTTCCAGCAACCCATCGCCGGCCAGAACCCCCACCGCACTCGTCTCATAATCATCGCGCAGATACCGCTGAGCGGCGGCTGCCAGGGTCTCCCGACCAACCGCCAGGATCCCGTCGCGCAAACCCTGACGCAGTTCGACGCTCAGCCCTTGCTGCTGGCAGAGAAACTCGCGGTGGCCGCGACCGCCCGGGGAGAGCGGCCGGTCAAGTTCCCCGAAGGTGGCCAGGATAGCCTCGCGTATCATCTCATCGGTGAATTCGCCAAGGCAGGCCCATTCAACCGCGTCCCGATAAACCCCGAGAGTGCGAAGCAGATGCGGATCCCGGTAGGAAAGGAGCGAGAGCAGCCCTCCGTCGGCGTTGTAACCGGCCATGCCGCCGTAGGCACCGCCCTTTTCGCGGATCTCGCGGTGCAGGTAGTTGGCCCGCAGCAGTTTCGCCAGTACCAGCAGCGGCGCGGCATCCTGATGGCAGTAGGGAACGGTGCGGAACACGCGGGCAACGTAGGCAAGCGGCGCGTTGACACTCCAGGCGATCGTCGCTGACAGTGCTGGCTCACTAGCGGAAGGTTCCGCCGTCGTGCCGGTGCCTGTTGGCAGGGCGGCGAGCAGGGCGGCAAGCCGCGGCGTCATGCCGGAGTGTGCTGCCGCTTCAGCCGTCACGGCAGCGGCAACCCGATCGGCAGTCAGCAACTGCGCGGCGATGGTGCTGAACTGCCCGGCCAACTCGGCCAGGCCGATGTCGTCGAGGGCGGCGGCCTGCTGGATCAGTCGCACCTGGCTCATGCCGGCCCATTCCTCGCGCCGGCGCGCGGCCGGGGTCAAGGTTGCGGCGGCGGCTCGGGCGGCATAGGAGTGTCCCGATCCTGGGATCGAATTCTCCAGAGTGATCCGCACCTGGCCGATGACCGTGCGCAGGCGTTCGTGATCGTTAAAATCCGGTGCGGTCAACAGCTCGGTCAACAGCTCGGTCATCGCCCCTTGCAGCGGGTCGAGTGCCTTGGCACGCAGATCGATCACGGCCCGGACCCCGCCGAGGTCGGTCGGGTCCTCGAGCAGGTTGGTGCCGAGGCGAATGCCGCCGGTTACGGCGGTGATCCGTTTGGCGATGGTCAGGTAGTCCTGTCCGGCGGCGCCGATCTGTGGCAGCAGGGCACAGAATAACGGCAGCCAGCGACGCAGGTCCTCCGGCAGGCCGTTGGTATCGAACTGCAGGGAAAGATAGGTGATGCCGTTGGTCGGCTGAGCGAACCAGAGGGTTTTGATGCCGGCAATCCGGGTTTCGACAAACGCCACCTGCTGTTCCGCCGGATCGATGTCGGCCAGTTCGAGAGTTGGCAGGCAGCTGGTGTCATCGTGGGCTTCCTGGCTGCATTGCAGTTCCGCCGCCGCCGCGACCAACCGGGCCCGTTCCGCATCGTCCAGGGCTGTCGCCGCCCGCTCCAGGCACTGGGCAAGGGCTTCCTCTTCACGTCGGGCATGCTCCTGGTCGGGACGCAGCAGCAAGGTGACCCGATGTGGATTGTCGAGCAGTCGGCGGCGAATCAGTGCCGGGAAAAAAGCGGGATCGGTCGCCGCATGGCGCAAGGCGGCGAGATTCCGCTCGAGCTGCAGCGGCGGCAGCGGATCGTCGGCATGCAGCCAGGGGCCAAGGAAGCGCATCAGCAGGCTTAGCCCGTAGGGGTACTGGTCGCCGCTCACCTCGCGGCTGGAAAACTCGTACTGGTGCAGGGCGGCCTCGACCCGTTCCGCCGGGAACCCTTCCCGGGCGATCCGCTCCAGCGTCTCGAGGACGAGGCGCTCGACAGCGTCGGTCTGCTCGGGATCGGTCCCCTGCAGGCCGACGGCGAACACGGTGTCGCGATAGTCGTCGTGATAACCGGTGCCGGGCGTCAGGTTCTGCCCGAGGCGGCTGTCGAGCAACGCCTGGTAGAGGGGCGCGGCGGGATCGCCGAGCAGCAGGCCGGCGAGGATGCCGGAAGCCGCCCGTTCGAAGGTGTCCTCGATCGGGCAGACCAACCAGGCGAGCTGGACCATGCTGCGTCCGCCCGGATCATCCTGAGGGCTGATGGGGAACGTCTCCTCGGCCCGTTTGGGTGTGGCGAACCGTACCTCGGCGGGAACGGCGCTGGCGGTTTCCTGGCGCTCGAAGCGGCGCAGGGCCAAGGCGTCGATCTGCTCGAGGTGTCCGGCCATCGGCAGATCGCCGTAGGTAAAGAACCAGCTGTTGCCGGGATGATAATACCCGGCGTGGAACGCTCGTAGTTGCTCCCAGCTCAAGGCAGGGATCTCCAGCGGCTCTCCGCCGGAATTGTGACCGTAACAGGTGGTCGGGAAAAGTTCGCGGTTGAGCCGCCGGCCGAGCAGTGACGAAGGGTCGGCCATCGCCCCCTTCATCTCGTTGAACACCACCCCCTTGATCTGCAGCGGGCTCGAAGGGTCGAGCGGATCGGCGAATTCCAGGCGGTGCCCTTCCTGATGGAAATCCTGCTCGCGCAGCAGTGGAAAGAACACTGCGTCGAGGTAGATCCCCATCAGGTTGTAGAAATCCTTGCGGTTCATGCTCGCCACCGGGTAGCAGGTCCAGTCGGACGCAGTCATGGCGTTCATGAAGGTGTTCAGGCTGCGCTTGAGCATGGCGAAGAACGGGTCGCGCACCGGATAGCGCTGCGAGCCGCACAGCACGGTGTGTTCGAGGATATGCGCCACCCCGCTGGAGTCGGCCGGCGGCGTGCGGAACGTCACGGCGAAGACGTTGTTCGGATCGGCACAGGCCAGATGGGCCAGCCGGGCGCCGGTCCGCTGGTGCTCGGCGCGCACCAGCGTGGCGTTCAGTTCGGCAAGGGGGGTGCTGTCGATAATGCGAAAACCGTGCAGCAAGGTGCCTTCGGCAGGAATGTGGGGCATGGAGTCTCCGGGGGTTTGGATAGATCGATTGTAACGCAGACCGGAAACTTGTCTATGGCGGAGAAGAGCCGGACAGCTTAAAAATGGGGCAAATGGCTTTTACATCGCGACTTTTTCCGGTTTTGCTTTTTTCGTCAAGAGCTTTTTGATAAACTCGAACGTAATGAAGCATTCTCCTTCGATAATGTCGTTCCCGACGCCTGCAGACAATTCATGAACTGGTTCAGAAATCTTTCTGTTCGCCACAAACTGACCTGGATCATCTTTCTCGTCAGCATGGTGGTGCTTGCGCTGACCGGTACGGTGGTGGCCGTCGCCCAGATTCGCCACCTCTACAACGACAGCGAGCGGGAGCTCAGCGTCCTGGCCAGCGTCATTGCCGATTCCTGCCTTTCTTCCCTGGAACTGCGCAGTCCGAATGCTGCCGAGAAAATCCTCAATTCATTGAGTGCCCAGCCGGAAGTGGTGTCGGCCTACCTGTTTGACGCAAGGCAGCAGTCTCTCGCCGCTTATCTGCGTCCGACCTCACCAGGGCAGCGACTTTCATCCACATTCGATCTGGCCCAGATGAAGTTGGAAGAGTCCCAGATCGAAGCGGGGCTGGCGGCCGGTCGCGACAAACAATGGATCGAGCAGGACCATCTGGCACTTCTCAAGTTCATCGAGGTCAACGGCAGGCAAATTGGTTCTCTCTATCTGCGCTCGGAATTGATCCGTCAGCGGCAGCAATTGACCCTGTTTATCATCGCCGGCCTGGTTGTTCTGGGCGGGGCCGCAACCATCGCCCTGATGCTGAGCGCCAGTTTGCAGCGGGTATTCTCGGAACCGGTTGCCCATCTCGCCGAGCAGATGCGCAAGGTGGCTTTTGACCGGAACCTCGATACCGGGAACATAACGCCCGCCACGGAGGAGTTCAGCGTGATCTTCCGCGGCTTCGAAGAGATGCTGGAGGAGCTTCGGCAGCGCGATCAACAGTTGCGGCAGTACAGCGAGTCTCTCGAAGCGGAAGTGTTGGAACGCACCTGGGAGCTGATTGCCGCCAAGGAAGCGGCGGAAGCCGCCAGTGCTTCGAAGACGCGTTTTCTGGCCAACATGAGCCACGAGATCCGGACGCCGATGATCGGCGTACTCGGCATGGCCGACCTGCTCCGGCACGAAGCTTTGACCGACCATCAGCGCCAAATGGCCGAAACGGTCTATTCTTCTGGTGAGGCGCTGCTGGAGATCCTCAACGACCTGCTCGACATTGCCAAGATCGAAGCCGGCAAGCTGACTTTGGAGACTGTGCCTTTCAGTCTGAGCCAGGTTGTGGACAATTCAGTCTCCCTGTTTGCCGAGACTGCCCGTCGCAAGGGGTTGCAGTTGGTATTCAAGAGTGAGCCGGAATTGCCGGAGATGGTTTTCGGCGATGCCGGCCGTCTCCGTCAGATTATCCTCAACCTGGTGGGGAATGCCGTCAAGTTCACCAGCCACGGTCAGGTGACTGTGCATCTCTCGGCTGATCTGCCTGCCCTCACCGGTGACCGTCTGTTCCGCATTACCGTGCACGATACCGGCATCGGCATTCCGGCCGAGTCGCTGGCGCGGATTTTCGAGGCCTTCGATCAAGCCGACGGCAGTCTGAGTCGCACGCATGGGGGCACCGGGTTGGGACTCACCATTGTTCGCGAGCTGGTCCGGTTGATGGGCGGCTCGATTGCCGTCGACAGCACCCCGGGCGTCGGCAGCTGCTTCACGGTCTCCCTGAACATGCCGGTGGCCCCGGATGCCGAGATTCCAGCACCGGCACCTGGGCATCTGCCGGCGGCGGCCCCCGAAGCGAATGGAAAAGGCCACATTCTGCTGGCCGAGGACAACCCGACCACCCAGGAACTTCTCGGAATCCTGCTGCGGGCCGCGGGTTTCAACCTGACGGTTGTCAGCGATGGGCTCAGCGCGCTCGATCAGGCCGCCTTGGGCCGTTACGACCTGATTTTCATGGATTGTCAGATGCCGCAGCTCGACGGGCTGGAAGCGACGCGGCGCCTGCGCCGGGCGGGGGTGGCCACGCCAATCGTCGCCCTGACGGCCCATGCCCGCATGGAAGATGAAGAGCACTGCCTGGCGGCAGGGATGAATGATTTCCTCGGCAAGCCGTTCCGCCAACAGGAGCTTTGGAGTGTTCTGAACAGGTGGCTCCCGGTCACCAGCCCGGATGCCGCTCCGACCGCGGGCGGCGAAAGAGGTGCATTGTGCTGAGCCATCGCCGTTCGCACTGGCTGCTGTGGGTAGCGGGACTGATCGCCGTTGGCGGACTGATCACGATGGTTTGGAGTTTGCGGGAACCTTCGGTGACCGCCGTGCAATTTGACACGGCCACCGTCAACCATGATGAAGCGGGAAAGGCCCGAGTGTTGGTCCGTGGCAGGGGATTGCATGCCGGTCTGCAGGCGTTGCTGGTTCCTGATCAACTTGGAGCCGAGGCGAAGCTCTGGCGGCCGGTTTTGGACAACACAATGTACCAATTGGCCACTGATGGCCGGTTGGCCGTGGCCTCCACGGCCGAACATCGTCTCATCACGCTGGATGTGACAGCCGGAAAGACTATCGAAATTCTCGGCGGGGTCCAGCTTTTGCCCCGCCGGACGTCCGCCTCTGATTTCAGCATCAATTGCATGGCCCTGGTCGGGTCCAAAGCCTTGGTTGGCAGGAGCAATGTAGGTCTGATCATGATCGACGTGGCCAATCCGACGGCGCCGCGCGAAGTTGACCGGATTGAAAACCTCGGGACCTTTAGCGATATAGGTAGCGCCGGAGGGGAAGCTTATGTCGTCAGCCGCACTTCCGGGCTGCTGGCGGTGACGGTCGAGGGGGAGCGCCTGCGATCCCGCCAAGTGCCGGGAAGCCAGGGGGCATGGCGATTGGCCGTCGAAGGCGGGCGCCTGGTGACCACGAGCCTGAAAGGGCTGCTGACCCTTTACGAACTCGACCCGCAAGGGGGAATACAGCCGGTTGGCAAGTTGCAGCTGCCGCAGGATATCCGCGATCTGACTATTTGCCGGGAGACCCTGTACCTTTGCAGCGCGAATGGCCAGTTGTTGGGATTCTCACTGGCGCACTGGCCACGGCTGGTCCCTTCCGGGCAGCTCAACCTGCAGGGCCGGCCGATGAGGCTGGAGGCAGCCCCGGAAGAGAACCGCCTGTTCTGCACCCTGGTGAGCAAGGGGATAGCCGTCGTCGATATCAGCCGCGCGGATGCACCGCAACAGGCCGGATTGATCCCCATGCATAAACTGGCGACGACCCTGCAGGTTAAAAACGGGCGACTTTTTTGGGCCGGGATCGCAGGGCTGCAGATAGCCCCCCTGGCGGAACTGGAGAACCTGCCGCCCGCACCGGAGACCCTTCACCCGTTTGAACAACACCAGGGGAAAGTTCAACTCCTTCCCTGGCGGAACAAAGTCTTCGTCTACAACGAGAGCGGGCTGTTTCAACTCCCTGATCATGGCGGGGATTCATCGCCGTCCGGTCAGGAGTTTCGCACAGAGGAGCCATTCCTGGTATTGCCGACGCCAGTCGGACTACGCCTGCACGGCATCCGCAAGGGTCTGCCGGAAACGGCGGCCGCCGCCGAGGTGCCGATTTACGATCCAGACTCAGACAAAGTGACCCCTGCCAACCTGATCCGTTCTGCGACCTGGCATGCAGGTCGACTCTTTGTCCTCACGACGACCACCTTGCAGATCTTCGACGGCAACTCCGCCGGTGCCACGGCTCTGGTCGGAGAACACCGCTTCGCCAGGGCAACGGGGGCAATGGCGTGGGTCGGCTCCGGGTTGGTCATGGTGACCAGTCACAACATGGAATTTAGCGGATTTGAGGTGATTGACGTCAGCAATCCGGCGACGCCGCGGGTTGTCGCCCGCTACGCCATCCCCAAACACCAGTGGGTGGTCGGGGATATCGATGACATCCTGATTGACGGCACGCGTCTGTTCATGTCCCGATCCAGACTCGGCGTGGAAGTCTTCGACCTGTCCGACCCCGTCGCCCCGAAGTTGATGCAGCGGATCGACACCCCCGGCTACGCCGGCAAACTGTCGCTGGACAAGGGTCTGCTGGTGGTAAGCGATCAGGACGAGGGGGTGTTCATGATCGATGTGACCGGAAAGTTCGGGCTGCCGGTCGGCAGCTATCGTTTGCCGACGATCGCCGCCGAGGTATTGAACTACAACGACCGGATCTTTATAACGACCTCCGGCGGCGGGGTAATGCACTTCCCCGCGCCGCGGCGGCTTGTGCCGGAAATGGTTGCTGCGGATGGCGAAATGGAACTGTTCATTCCCGCCGGAATGCCGCCGGGGCGTTATTCTCTGATTCTATATGACGGCGAAAATAACGCCGAATTCCCGGTGATTCTGCAGTAGGGAGCGAAGGCGCTAGAACTTGTAGGACATCCCCAGCCAGAACTCACGGCCGAGTTCGTAAATGTCGTCACCGTCACTGCCGACTTTTACCTTACGGTCAAAGACGTTGTTTATCTCCAAACTCAGTATCATGCTTTGGTCACGATAGATTTTATTCTCCCAGTCGATTCGCCAGTCAAAGATGCATGCACCTGAACGTCGGTCTTTCTCATAGGCGGTAACGCTGGTCGGGATGTCGAGAGCCTTTTTCTCCGTAGTGGTCAATGTGTCGATCGCTTCGTAGCCGCTTTGGTACTTCGTAATATTGGTGAAAGTCAAACCGTACGGCAGTTTGCCGACGTAGACGACATTGAGGACATGGGGTCGGTAGTAGTCGACCCGTGGCAGGTCTTCCTTGTTGACATATTTGCCGTCGTACCAGACCAGAGTGTCGGCTTCCACGTCGCTGAGATTTTCATCGTAATCCTCATCAGTAGTGGTCCTGGTCATGTTGTTGGTTGATTCCGCGTAGCTATAGTTGATGTTCAGGTAGTGCTTCCGCCACTGGCGCTCCCACCCGATCGACCAGCTTTCGTAATTACTCGAACCGTTGTTGTTGAGGACAAAATATTTTTTTCCATTCTCGGTAATAGTCTCTTTTGCAAATTGGTCTCTATGCCGTCGGTCAAGATAGTTTAACGACAATGTGCCGCCAAGTAGTTTTTGTTCAACCCCCACGGTGAATTCATCGGAGAAGGGAGTATCCAACTCCGAAAACTTGTTAAGGGTGGTACTGACTGGCGTGCCAGTTAAGTTCTCGGGCCATGATTCGTTAGAAAATTTTCTGGTTTGCCTTGTCGCGGGTGCTATCGCTTCCCGAAGCTTATAAGTCAGCAGTGCCTCCCCGAAGTACCTGTTGTGGCCGGCCAGCAGGAGTGTTGCGCCATTGCCAAAAAGATCCCAACTGCCGGCTAGACGATGGGCGAAATCCATGTTGTCCAGAAAATCGTCATGGGAAACCCGGACACCCGGGCGCAAGGTGAACCGACCGAAGGAGACCAGGTCTTCAACATAGTAAGCCTGTTGGTGAATAACCGCGGAGGCAGAGCCTTCAGGGTAGATATTGCGGGCATTGAAATATTGCTCACCGGAAATGCAGGTGGGGTCGCCGTCGAGACAGACCACCGGGGCCTTGGCTGTGCTGGCAACCGTGGAATTGTAGAGATAGGCGGCTTCCTGCCGGTCATACTCGCCTTCATCGCGTGTGTAGGCGATGCCAACGTTGAGCGTATGCGTAACCGTCCCCAGTGGCACGGGATCGAAGAGGTAGTCAGCCTTGAATTGCAGGCTGTTTTCCGAGGTGTCGAGATCACCGAAGCCGCCTTCCAGGCTGCGGGTTGTGCCGAGGAGGGTTCCCCAATTCCTGCTGGGGGTTTTTAGCCAGGAATAGTACGTGGGGGGGGCCGTGCGCGAGTTTTCGTTTTCCAGGTAGGCTGCTGTCATGGTCAGGTCGCCGCCTGACAACCGAGTGGCATAGTTGGCGTTAAGGGCGTAGCCGCCGCGCTTGACGGTGAGGTCGCTGTCCTTGGTATCCTCGTAGAAGAAGTCCTCTTCGGATGGGGTGTAGGTTCCGGTCAATTCCAGCGAACTGGTGGCGTCCGGTGTCCAGAGATATTTCAGGAAGAAATTATCCAACTTCTTGTCTTGACTGCGATCCTCACCGATATGGCTGAGCTCGATGGTTGACTGTAAGTGATTATAAGCAGCCAGCAGTCCCATGCTTTCATTGAGCGGCATATCGATTTCCACGCCGCCGTCGTGCTTGCGGTAATCCGGTTGCTGATCGCTGTAACGGGAATTGTCAAAATCCTCTTCGCGGGAAGCGTCAACGTGCTGCTCCGCCCACTCGTCCCGAGTGGTGCGGTAACGGAGCGTGCCCCCAATCGACTTGCCGGGGTTGCGCGTCTTGGCGTCGATGACGCCGCCGAGAAATTGACCGTACCGGGCGGGGATGTTGCTGTCGTATACTTCGATGCTTTCGATAAGGTCGCGGTGGATAAAGGTCCTCTGTGGATGTCCGGGGACGCTGTCCAAATCGAAGATGTCATTGGCAAGAGGGTCGAGCCTGCTGTTCAGGCCGACCCCGTCGACAGAAAAGTAATTTTCGTAAGGGCGCGCCCCGGAAATCGATATCAGCGGCGGCAGAATTTCCCCGCCACGCTCTGAGGTGCGCTGCGCCTCGCCGGCCTGCACGTGTGGCAGGATGGTGATGGTCTCGGCGATACTGCCGTTTTTGAGGGGGAGTTGCTGAAGCGTCTCGCCGGCGAGAATGCTGGCCCCTGAAAGGAGATCCTCCGCCTGGCCGGTTACCGTGACGGTTTCCATCTCGGCCGGAGGTGGGGTAGCAGGTTCTTCGGCAACAGCCGGGAATGGCGCAGTCAATCCGATAAGCAGCAGACAACCGGCAATTCCCCTGGAAACAGGGGAAAACATCAAAACGCCTCCTTCAAAACATAACTGCAATGGTTTTAAGCACCCATCTTGAAAAAATCTTGCAATGGTGTCAATGTAAAAAAACTTCGAATAATCAATTCAATTGCTTATCCGATGGGATTTCGCGGAAGGTCGACGATATACGTGATAAGGGGTAGTGCGACAGGGCGTGAAGTGTGGCTGAGACTGGCCTGCCTGGCGGTCTCCATCGGGCTGCACGCCGGTCTGGGCGTCATCGGCTGGCAAGGTTTCGAGGCCAGGTCGGGTGATGATGGGCCGATGGTCGTTGCCCTGATCGAAAGGCCATCACAAGAGCCGATGCCCTCGGCCTCGTCTGCCCCAACCGCATCCGGTCCCAAGGCTTCGGCATCGGTTCCCGCGCGCAGGGCGACTCCGCGGCCTCCGGTTAGCCCTGCTCAAATTCAGCCCTCTCCGGAGCAAAAACCAGATCCGCTGTGCGCCGTGCCGGAAGCGACGGTCGACGAAGAAACAGCGGCAACCGCGCCGGCCGCTTCGGCTGTCGACTCAAACCTGACGTCTGGCGGTGGCACAGCTCTCGACGTTTCACTGGTGAACGGAGGGACGGGGTCGGGGAGCGGCTCCATCGGGCAGGGGCTCAAACATAAGGGCGAAGGTGACGGCGGGGGCGGCATCATCAAGGCAACACCGCGCTACGAGTCCAATCCCTTGCCAAATTATCCGCGCCTGGCCAGGCAGAATCGCTTGGAAGGGACGGTAAGGCTGCGGGCCAGGGTGACGGCCAGCGGCAACGTTGAAGGCGTTTCCCTGGAGCGCAGCTCCGGGCATGCCGTGCTTGACCGCTCCGCCCTTGACGGGGTGCAGCGCTGGCGCTTTATCCCGGCGACCCGCAACGGTGCGCCGGTCGCCTGCGAAGTCAGCATCCCCGTGGCGTTCAGGTTGACGGAATAAGGCCGTATTTCGTGAGGAGTGAGGAGTGAGGAGTGAATTCGTAGGGGCGCACGGCGTGCGCCCGGAAAAGCTGGTAAACGGAATGAGAACGGCATTACTGTCGTTCGTGACCATGGCGTTGCTCTTCAGCGCCGCTCATGCCTCCCCCCCGCAGTACACCATTGCCCAGCTCTACAGTGCAGCCAAGCGCGCACCGGAGATGAAGGGGGCCAAAAGCTTTGCCGAGAATGCCCTCATCATCACCCCCTCTTACCGGGTCGACAAGGGCCAGCTCAACCACTATTTCTTCCACCCCGATTACGGCCGGCAGATCAAGGAGTTGCTGGAGAAGGACACCTTCGTCAGCTGGTGGCAGGTCGACAACTTCGTGCGCCGCAACATCGGGCGCATCCACCATGTGTCGCTCTACGAGGAGGGGTTTGTTCTCGTCCAGCTGGATAACCCGCAGAATGTCCTGATCCTCCCCGTCAGCCTGGTGACAGTGCGCAAGAGCGAGCAGATTGTGAGGGCGCATCTGAAGCTAGAGTAGGGGCACCCCTTGTGGGTGCCCTGTTTGGTGCAGGAATAAAAACAGGGCAGGCACAAGGCCTGCCCCTACGATCTGGATGGTATGTTTGGGAAAAGGGGACAGAATTGAATTCTGTCCCCTTCTCGTTTACGGGATCAACCCCTTTTCGCGGTCATGGGTGTGATCCTTGGCCACCAGCATGTAGATCGACGGCACCATGAAGAGGGTAAAGAGCGTGCCGATGAACATGCCGCCGCACAGCACCAGGCCGATCGAGTTCCGGGCGGCGGCGCCGGCGCCGCTGACCAGGATCAGCGGGAAGTGCCCGGCGATGGTGGCGGCAGTGGTCATCAGGATCGGCCGCAGGCGGGTCAGCGCGGCGTCATGGATCGCCTGCAGCTTGGGCAAGCCCTTTTCCTGCAGCTTGTTGGCGAATTCGACGATGAGGATGCCGTTCTTGGAGATGATGCCGACCAGGGTGACCAAACCGACCTGCGAGTAGATATTGAGGGTGGTGGTCCACCCCTTGGTCCAGAAGGCCACGTTCGGGTCGGGCATCTTCAGGAAGGTGAAGAGCAGGGCGCCGAACAAGGCCAGAGGCACCGAGCCGGCGAGGATCACGAACGGGTCGCGGAAACTGTTGAACTGGGCGGCCAGCACCAGGAAGATCAGGGCGATGGCCAGGGCGAAGGCCGGCAGGAACTTGTTCCCTTCGGTGCGCAGCTGGCGCGACTCGCCGGTGTAGTCGATGGCATAACCCTTGGGGAGTATTTTGGCCGCCTCGTCTTCCAAAAAGCGCAGCGCCTCATCGAGCGGGCGCACGGCCACACCGCTGATGGTGACGGCATTGAGCTGCTGGAACCGGTTGAGCGAGCGCGGCACCACGCTGTCCCTGACCGTCGCCACCGTGGCCAGCGGCACCAGGGCACCATCGGGACCGCTCACGTAAAGATCCCGCAGCTGCCCGGCATTGAGCCGCCCGCCCCGCTCGATCTGCGGGATGACCTTGTAGCTGCGTCCGCCGATATCGAAACGGTTGACGAAACTGCCGCCGACTCCGCCACCCACGTCGGCGCCCACCAGGGTCAGGTTGCTGCCGAGGGTGGCCACCTTGTCGCGGTCGATGACGAACTGGGACTGCGGCTGATCGATCTTGACGTCGATCAGCGGCGGGAAGGCGAACAGGCCGCTGTTCATGGCCGTGAGCTGCAGTTGCTGGGCGAAGCCAAGGATTTCCTCGGTTTCCGCCGTCGAGGCGATGACGAATTCCACCGGGAACTGGCCGCCGCCGGGGAGCGCCGGCGGCGTGACCGGGAACATGCGGATGCCGGGGATTTTCTGCAGTTTCTGCTGGACGTCGGGAAGGATCTCGAAGATGGTGCGATCGCGCTCGTCCCACGGCCTGGTCACCATCCCGCCGAAGCCGCTGTTCGGGAAGATGATCTGGAAAGTGAACTCGGTTTCCGGGGTGTCGAGAAAGGCCTGGTTGGCGGCAACTCCGTAGATGCGGGTCTGGTCGAGGGTGGCGTTGGCCGCGGCATCCATGATCCCGAAGATCACCCCCTGGTCTTCCAGCGGCGCCAGTTCCTTGGCCGACATGACGAATAGCGGTACGGAAAGAAGCGAGAGCGCCAGCCAGATCAGGTAGACGGCCGGGCGGGCATTGAGGGTGGCGTCAAGCAGGCGCCCGTAGAAACGGCGCAGTCGTCCGAAGTCGCGGGCGATCCTGGCCGGGAAGCCATGCTCCTCGATGCCGGGCTTGAGCAGCCGCGAGCACATCACCGGCGACAAGGTCAGGGCGACCACCCCGGAAATGGTCACCGCCCCGGCCAGGGTGAAGGCGAACTCGCGGAAGAGCGAGCCGGTCAACCCGCCCTGCAAGCCGATCGGCAGGTAGACCGCCGCCAGGGTGATGGTCATGGCGATGATCGGCCCGACCAGCTCGCGCGCACCCAGCAGGGCGGCCTCCAAGGCGGAGAGTCCCTCGGCCAGGTGGCGTTCGACGTTTTCCACCACAACGATGGCATCATCGACCACCAGACCGACGGAGAGAACGATCGCCAGCAGAGTCAGCAGGTTGACGCTGAAACCGAAGGCCTGCATGAGGAAGACGCCGCCGATCAGGGAGAGCGGGATGGCGATGACCGGGATCAGCGCCGAGCGCAAAGAGCCCAGAAAGAGGAAGATGACGATGACCACGATCAGCAGGGTCTCGCTGAGAGTCTTGATCACTTCCTTGATGGCATTGTCGATATAGCTGGTGGCATCGTAGGCCACTTTCGCCTGCATGCCGCCGGGAAGGTCCTTCTGCAAATCGGCGATCTCGTGGTGGACGCGCTTGATCACGTCCAGGGAGTTGGCGTTCGGTAGCGGCCAGATCCCCATGAACACCGCGGGCTTTCCGGAAAAGCGCACTTCCGAATCGTAATCCTCGGCGCCAAGGACGACCTCGGCGATATCCTCGATGCGAACGATGGCGCCGCCCTGTTCCCGGATCACCAGTTGCTTGAACTCTTCCACCGAGCGCAGGTTGGTGTCGGCGGTCAGGTTGACCTGGACCAGCGCACCCTTGGTCTGGCCGAAGGCAGACAGGTAATTGTTGAGGCGCAGCGCCTCGCGGACCTGCACCGGGCTGACATTGAGGGCGGCCATCCGCTCCGGCTTCAGCCACAGGCGCATGGCGAAGGTGCGCCCGCCGAGGACGTCGGCCCGCTGTACCCCCTCGATGGCGGTGAGTCGCGGCTGGACCACGCGCACCAGGTAGTCGGTGATCTCGTTCTGCTCGAGTTCCTCGGCGGTGAAGCTCAAGTAGGCCGAGGCGAACTCGCTGTCGGCCGATTCGATGTTGATGACCGGGACTTCGGCTTCGAGCGGCAGGTCGCGGCGCACCTGATCAACCTTGGAACTGATCTCGGCGAGCGCTTTGGTCCCATCGTAGTTGAGTTTGAGGCGCACGTTGATGGTCGACAGCCCCAGCTTGCTTTCCGACCGGATGTAGTCGATGCCGTCGGCGGCGGCAATGACCCGTTCCAGCGGGGTGGTGACGAAGCCGCGCACCAGATCGGCGCTGGCACCGGTATAAACGGTGGTGACGGTGACCGAGGCGTTCTCGCTGCGCGGGTACTGGCGGACGTTCAAGGTACGGATCGCCTGCACGCCGGCAATGAGGATCAGCAGGCTGATGACCACGGCAAGGACGGGGCGATGGATGAAGAGGTCGGTCAGTTTCATGAACGGCAGAACCTGGTGAAAGGTAAAAGGTCAAAGGTTAAAAGTTAAGGGCTTATCACCTTTTACCTTTTACCTGTGAACTTGAGTTAGTTGTTCTCTGGTTTCGGTTCGAGCGAGAAGGCCGGCGCCAGCTTGTTGTCGATGACGACCGCCTGGCCGTTGCGCAACTTGAAGGCCCCGGCGCTCACCACGGTTTCGTTGCCCTTCAGCCCGGAAACGACGGCGACGAAATCGCCGCGCTTTTCGCCGAGACGGATGAATTGCTGGCGCAGTACCTTGCCGCTTTGCCCGGTTTTTTCGTCCTTGTGCTCCTCGATGACGTAAACCGAGTCACCATAGGGGGCGTAGAGGACGGCTGTGGCCGGGATGGCCAGCACCTCCACGGCCCCTGGCAGAACGACGGCAATCCGGGCGAACATCCCCGGCCGCAGTTTTTCCGCGGGGTTGGCCACCGTGGCCTGCAGGCGGATATTGCGCGTCTCCACATCGACTTCGGCGTTGATGGCCGTGATCTTGCCACTGAAAATTTCGCCCGGATATGCATCCGTTGTGACCCGCGCGGCAATCCCGTTCTTCAGCTGGGAGAGTGCCTGCTGCGGCAAGGAAAAATCGACGAAGATCGGATCGAGAGTCTGCAGGGAGACGATGGCTTCGCCTTCCTTGAGCATCTGCCCGAGATTGACCAGGCGGATCCCCAACTTGCCGGAAAAGGGGGCGTGCACGGCCTTCTTGGCGATGGAGGCCTTGAGCTGGTCGACAGTGGCGACGGCCTGACTATGGGTGGCGAGGGCGGTGTCGTACTCGGCCTGGGACACGGCGTGTTCAGCCACCAGGGCGCGGGCCCGGTCAAGCTCGGCCTTGGCGAGGACCACCGCCGCCTCGGCGCCTGGAAGTTGGGCCTCCTCGACGGAAGTATCCTGGCGCACCAGCAGCTCTCCGGCGCGGGCGTTGTTCCCGGACTGAAAAGCGATGGCCACGATCTTCCCGGGCGCCTCCGCGGAGACCGTTACCCCCTGCACGGCAGTCAGCGAACTGACGGCGGCCAGTTCGCCGACCCACGACTGCGGCAGTATCTGCCAGGCGGTCACGGTTTCCGGCGGTGGCACAAAGGCTTTCCCCTGGTCGATCATCTTGCCGATCTGCAGGGCCTTGATGCCGGCGAGAATGCCGGCGACGATCAATACGCCAAGGATGGCGAGCACAATGCGTTTTTTCATGAATGATGATGACCTGACAACGGAAGTTGATAAACGCGTGATAGTTTACCCGCATGTATGAGTGGAAGCAAATGGTTACTCTTGCGTCTTTCTTCTGAGCTCTTTCAGCGCTCTTCTCGGTGATGAACAGGACGGGGGGGCAGCCTGCGCAGTTGCCGGTAAATGTTGTCCGGTTCAGGCCGACCATCGTTGATGCGCAGGAAGGTGAGATGCAAGTGGGTGGGGGAGCGTTTCTTCGCAGCATTGAGGCCGCTCCGCCCGACCGCTGCCAAGGGGGTGCCGGGGTGGACCCGGTCGCCGACTTTGACCAGGATGTCGCGATTGTGGGCGTAGTACACCAGTGCGCGGTCGGTGTCGTCATAGATCCACAGATATTTGCCGCCGCGCAGGGCGCTGCGCTCGTCCCACGCCGCTTCGACGGCGACGACGATCCCGCCGGTCATCGACAGGACCGCCACGGGCTGTCCGGTGCGGTCGTCGAGACCATCCTGGTTGCGATCGGCAACGAACAGGTCGAAGGACGGGTGTCCGCCGTGGCGGTTGCCATCGAAATAGTCGTAGCCGGCGGCGACAAACCCCTTGGCGGCCTCGGCGCCGGCGGTGGCCAGATCGTAGCCGCGCAACGGGAAGACCCAGCGTTCGGCGGATCGGGAAGGGGGCGTGTGTCCGGCCAGATAG